>NZ_JBSFLB010000001.1:0-458073 GCF_053598835.1 Streptomyces sp. NPDC001070 | reverse complement strand
CCGCGCTACGACCGTCCCCGTGAGGACCGTCCGCGCGACGATCGCCGTGACGACCGTGGTGGTTTCCGTCGTGACGACCGTCCGCGCTACGACCGTCCCCGTGAGGACCGTCCGCGCGACGATCGCCGTGACGACCGTGGTGGTTTCCGTCGTGACGACCGTCCGCGCTACGACCGCCCCCGTGACGACCGCCGTGACGACCGTCCCCGTGGTCCGCGTCGTGAGGACGACCGTGGAGGGTACCGTCGCGACGACCGTCCGCGCTACGACCGCCCCCGTGACGACCGTCCGCGCGACGATCGCCGGGATGACCGTCCCCGTGGTCCGCGTCGTGAGGACGACCGTGGAGGGTACCGTCGCGACGATCGCCGGGACGAGCGCCCCCGTGGGCCGCGTCGTGAGGACGACCGCGGCGGCCAGGGCGGCGGCCGGCGGCCGTACGTGCAGGGTCGTGGGCGGTTCGAGAACACGCGGGGCCGTGACGAGCGCCGCGAGGAGCGGGAGCCCATCAGGCGGCTGCCGATCCCCGAGGACGTCACGGGCCAGGAGATCGACCCCAGCGTGCGGCAGGAGCTGATGAGCCTGCCGAAGACGCTGGCGGACGACGTGGCGCGCAACCTCGTGATGGTGGCCCGGCTGCTCGACGAGGACCCGGACCTGGCCTACGGCTACTCCAGGGTCGCGCTGCGCCTGGCGTCCCGTGTCGCCGCCGTCCGTGAGGCGGCCGGCTTCGCGTCGTACGCCACGGAGCGGTACGCGGAGGCGCTGGCCGAGTTCCGCGCGTGTCGCCGGATGACGGGCACGGTGGACCTGTGGCCGGTCATGGCGGACTGCGAGCGGGGCATGGGCCGCCCGGAGCGCGCGCTGGAGATGGCGGGTGCGCCCGAGGTGCACAAGCTGGACCGCGCGGGCCAGGTGGAGATGCGTCTGGTGGCCGCCGGTGCCCGGCGTGACATGGGCCAGAACGAGGCCGCCGTGGTCACCCTGCAGAGCCCGGAGCTCGCGTCCAACGCGGTGCACCCGTGGACGGCGCGGCTGCGCTACGCGTACGCCGACGCGCTGCTCGCGGCGGGCCGTGAGGACGAGGCCCGGGAGTGGTTCGCCAAGGCGCTGGAGGCCGACCAGAGCGGCAGTACCGACGCCTCGGACCGGTTGGCGCAGCTGGACGGCGTGGCCTTCGTGGACGCGCTCGACGAGTCCGACGAGGACGAGCGCGGTGCGGAACCGGAGCAGACCGCGGAGACCGCCGAGTCCGACGACGCCACCGCATCCGAGGCGGCGGACCTGGAGGACGCGGACGCTGCCGAGGAGCGGGCGCCGGAGAGTGAGCCGGAGGTCGACCTGACCGACGAGGCCGACCCGACGGCGTTCCTCGACGACCCGTTCAAGGAGCCCGCCAAGGGCGCCGAGGACTGACCTCGATCACAAAGGGCGGCATCCGCGTCATGCGCGGATGCCGCCCTTTGCCGTTTCCGGTCAGGCGGGGGTGCCGTCGAGTTCCAGGCTGCGCAGCACCAGGCCGGTCGCCGGCTTCGGCCCGAAGGAGGTCGACTTGCGCGGCATCGTCACGCCTTGCTTGGCGAGGTCGTGCACGACGCTCTCGCGTACCGGGTGGATGAGCACGGCCGTGCCGCCGAACTGCTCGGCGTGTTCGACCGCGGCCTCGGTGTCGTGGATGTAGTGGATGTGCTCGGGGGCGTCGGGCACCTCCCAGATCCGGTCCAGGAGCAGGCTGTGCAGCACGGTGGCGTCCAGGTGCCGCCACTCTTCGGGGCGGTTCCGCGGGATGGCCACGTCGGTGGCGCCGCGGTCCGGCTGGTCCAGGAGGTGGAAGCGACCGTCACCGGTGAGCAGGAAGGCGTTGCCCTCGGCCGCCGCGGCCTCCAGGGCGGCCAGCGCATCCGGCAGGGGCCCGGGCAGTTCGCGTACGCGGAAGGCGCTCCGGGCCGCCTCGACGGCCCGCGCGACGGGCAGTTGCGGCAGGACACGGTGGATGGCGCGGACCCGCAGCGGGTAGCGGGCGGTGTCGATCAGCAGCACCAGGCCGTAGTCCCAAGGGCTGGGCGTCTCGTGCTCGGCCTGCAGCAGCAGATACGTCGCCCAGCGGTGGTGGCCGTCGGCGATGAGGGCCTGGTGCCGGGACAGGTCGGCGTCGACCGCGGCGATGGCCCGCGGGTCGGTGATCGCCCACAGCCGGTGCTGGATGCCGTCCTCGGTGGTCGTGGCGAGCAGCGGAGGCTCCTGGGCGGTGCGTTCGACGATTTCCGCCGCCTCCCCGCCGTTGCCCCGGTATGCCAGCAGGAGCGGTTCGAGGTTGGCGGCCGTGGCCCGCATCAGCGCGGCGCGGTCGGCGACCGGGCCGGGCATCACGTCCTCGTGCGGCAGCACGATCCGCTCCTCGGGCGGGGTGAGGCGCAGGGCCCCGATGAGGCCGCGCTGCACCTGCTCGCCGTCGCGCTGCTCGTACACGTACAGGGCGGGCTTGGGATCGAGGGCCAGGACGCCCTCCTCCTGCCACTGGAACAGCGCCCAGGCGGCCTTGCGGTGCCGGCCGTCCGGGGGCTCGGCGGTGGGCAGGATGAGCCGCACGACGTTGTGCGGGTCGGCTGTCTCCAGGTGCCGCTGTCCCTCGGGCCGTACGACGACGTCGTACGGTGGCGAGGTGACCGCGGCCAGGCTGCCGACCCGCTCGGGGACGTAGCGGAGCGCGCGGAACGGCGCCAGCCGCAAGCCCCGCACAGCGGGTCCGGAATTGCTCATCCGGGCATGCTACGCGGGTCACGTCCGCGAAGTGTGCCGAGTGATCGACAACATACGAGGAGCGACCGCCCGATGACCCACCGGACCGGCCCTGCCGGCAGTGAAATGCCCCTTGACCAGGCGTACGACACGGCCCTGCTCGACCTCGACGGAGTGGTCTATGCGGGTGGCGACGCGATCGCCCACGCCGTCGAGTCGATCGGCACGGCACGCGAGCACGGCATGCGGCCGGCCTACGTCACCAACAACGCAGCCCGCACCCCGCAGGCCGTCGCGGAGCACCTGACGCGGCTCGGCGTGCCGGCGGAGCCGGGGGAGGTCGTCACCTCCGCCCAGGCGGTGGCCCGGCTGATCGCCGACCAGGTGCCGGCGGGCGCGCGGGTGCTCGCGATCGGCGGCGAGGGGCTTGTGGAGGCGCTGCGCGAGCGCGGGCTCCAGCCGGTCACCTCGGCCGACGACGACCCCGCGGCGGTCGTGCAGGGCTATTCGCCCCAGGTGGGCTGGGAGCAGCTCGCCGAGGCGGCGTACGCGGTCAACCGCGGCGTGCCGTGGTTCGCCTCCAACACCGACCTGACCATCCCGACGGCCCGGGGCACCGCCCCAGGGAACGGCGCGCTCGTCGAGGTCGTGCGGATAGCGACCGGGGGCGACCCGCAGATCGCGGGCAAGCCGCTGCCGCCCATGCACCGTGAGACGGTCATCAGGACCGGCGCGCGACGGCCGCTGGTGGTCGGCGACCGTCTCGACACCGACATCGAGGGCGCACACGCGGGCGGTGTCGACTCGCTGCTGGTGCTCACCGGGGTCACCACGCCCGCGCTGCTGCTCGCCGCCCCGCCCGAGCACCGGCCCACGTATGTGGACGCCGACCTGCGCGGGCTGCTCACGCCGCAGCCCGGGGTGACGGCCGTCGGCGGGGGCGCGTACCGCTGCGGCGGCTGGACGGCCTCGGTGGGGGACGGGACGCTGCTCGTCGACGGCGAGGGCGAGCCCACGGACGGGCTCCGGGCGCTGTGCGGGGCGGCCTGGACGCAGGCCGGGGACGGCTCCTGCGACCTGGACGCCGGGAAGGCGCTGGACCGGCTGGGGCTGTAGCGGAACCCCGGCGGCCGTCAGAGGAGCTTGCGCAGCCGCAGCAGGTCGCGCAGGCCCGCCTCCAGCTTGACCCTGCCGCTGCCCCACGCCTTCGCGAAGTGCAGCTCGCCGTCAACGAGCGCGACCAGGTCGTCCCCGGCCATGGTGAGCCTTATCTGGGCGCGCTCGGGCGGCGGGCCCTGCACGGTGACCACGTCGTGGATGCGGCCGTCCGCCAGACGTCCGACGAAGGTGATGTCGAGATCGGTGATGCGGCAGCTCAACGAGCGGTCCAGCGCGGCCGCGCTGCGCAGGTCGCCCTCGGTCCTGGCGAGGTTCTCGGACAGCCGCTCAAGCGCGCTGCGGCACTCCTCGATGGTCGCCATCGGCTGTGCTTCTCCCGTTCGGACGTCGGCTCGTGCTGGTGCTGATCGACCGTACCGCAGCCGACCGTCGGCGAGATGCGGTGCCATAGGCGGTAGCGTCGTGACCGACGATGTCTGGGGAACTGGCGAAGGCGAGGAGTGAGGGCGTATGCGGGACGCGTTGCGGACCTGTCTGCAGATCGCGGGCGGCCTGACCGAGGCCACCCGGCGACGGGCGGTCGGGGCGGCCAAGGAACTGCTCGACCAGACGGGGATAGACGTTGACGCGGTCCAGCGCAGCATCGGCGAGCGGATCCCGCCCGAGGTGCAGACGCTCGCGGACGAGCTGATGGCGTCGGGACGGGCCAACCGGGACCTGCTGGTGGGCCTCATCCGTGAGGAGATCGACAAGGCGATGAGCCGTGTCGGGCGGCTCGCCGACGAGGTCACCAAGGTCGGGGTCGTCCTCGAGGCCCTGGAACGCCGCATCCGCAACCTGGAGGACGGCGGCCGGGACACGGACGAGGCCGACGGCCCGGAGGACGAGCCGGAGCCCGGTCTGTACGTGCCGCCGCAGCCGCCGGTGGAGCACGTGCCGGTCGCCGCCGAGGAGGCGGCCGTGCCCGCGCCGGCGAAGAAGCCCGCGGCCCCCACGCAGCCGCCCGCCGCGCCTGCGGTGCCCGAGGCCGGCAAGGGCGTTGCGGCGGCACCCGCTCCGGTGCCGCGCAAGAACGCGGCCCCGGCGAAGGCGCCCGCTGCGAAGTCGGTGGCGAAGAAGGCAGCTGCCGCGGCGGCTGCCGCGCCCGCGAAGAGGGTGCCTGCGGCGAAGAAGGCCGCTCCGGCCAAGGAGACGGCGGTTCGCACGAACACCGCTGCCACGGCGGGAGGCACGGCTGAGGCGGCCGGGACTCCCGCGAAGAGGGTGCCTGCGGCGAAGAGCTCGGCCGCTGCCGGGACCACGGCTGCGGCGAAGAGGACTGCCCCGGCCAAGAAGGCGTCCGCGGCGAGGAAGACCGCCACCGCGGCGGTGCCTGCGGCGAAGAAGGCAGCGCCGGTCAAGAAGGCGGCGGTTGCCAGGAAGACCGCTGCTGTGGCGGGTGGTGCGGCTGAGGCGGCTGCCGCGCCCGCGAAGAAGGCTGCTCCGGCCAAGAAGTCGGCCGCTGCCGGGACCACGGCTGCGGCGAAGAGGACTGCCCCGGCCAAGAAGGCGTCCGCCGCGAAGAAGACCGCCACCACGACGGCGTCCGCCGCGAAGAAGGCCGCTCCGGCCAAGAGGACCGCCGCCGCCAAGAAGTCGGCGGCGCGGGCGGAGGAGGCGAGGGGACGTGACTGAGACCGGGCTCGAGGGCGTGGCGCCGGCGCTCGCGCCGGACGCCGAGCCCGAGGCCGCGGGGGACGCGGGACCGCGTCCGCTGGGGGTCGTACTGGAGGCGACGGGGAATACCGAGGTGGACGCCGTCCTTGTCCGCCTGCAGGATGCCGACCTGCTTCCCACCGAGGACCACGTCGAGGTGTACGAGGATGTACACCGTGGGCTGCGCGACACGCTCACGAGACTCGACGACGACAACAGGAGCTGAACCTCACGTGGCACGACGCCGACTCGATGCCGAGCTGGTGCGCCGGAACCTCGCCCGCTCGCGGGAGCACGCCGGGCAGCTGATCGCCGCCGGGCGGGTGACCGTGGGCGGGACGACCGCGACGAAGGCCGCCACGCAGGTGGAGACCAGCGCCGCGGTCGTCGTGGCCAAGGACGACTCGGACCCGGACTACGTCTCCCGCGGCGGCCACAAGCTCGCCGGGGCTCTGGCGGCGTTCGTGCCGCACGGGCTGCCCGTGGAGGGGCGTCGCGCGCTGGACGCCGGGGCGTCCACGGGCGGGTTCACCGACGTCCTGCTCCGCAACGGCGCGGCCCACGTCGTCGCGGTCGACGTGGGCTACGGGCAGCTCGCGTGGTCGCTGCAGAGCGATGAACGCGTCACCGTGAAGGACCGTACCAACGTCCGCGAGTTGACGCTCGAGCAGATCGACAACCAGCCGGTGGACCTCGTCGTCGGCGACCTGTCCTTCATCCCGCTCGGGCTCGTTCTGCCCGCCCTCGTACGCTGCGCCGCGCCCGACGCGGATCTGGTCCTGATGGTCAAGCCGCAGTTCGAGGTCGGCAAGGAGCGACTGGGCAGCGGCGGTGTCGTGCGCAGCCCGGAACTGCGCGCAGAGGCCGTACGACAGGTCGCCGGGCAGGCGGCCGCACTGGGACTGGGGGTGCTGGGCGTGACCGCGAGCCCGTTGCCGGGACCGTCGGGGAATGTGGAGTACTTTCTGTGGCTGCGCGCCGGGGCGCCCGAACTGGACCCGGCGGATGTCGACCGCGCTGTGGCGGAGGGGCCCCGTTGAGCGAGACGTACGAGACGCACGAGACGCACAGGCCGTCCGACCGCACGGTCTTCCTGCTGGCCCACACCGGCCGGCCGGCGGCCATCCGCAGTGCCGAGCGGGTGGTCCAGGGGCTGAAGCGCTGCGGCATCGGCCTACGGGTGCTGGCCGAGGAGGCCGCCGACCTGACGCTGCCCGCGAACGGCGCGGTGCAGCGGGTGCAGGAGATCGGCCCGGAGACCGTCGAGGACTGCGAGCTGATCATCGTCCTGGGCGGTGACGGCACCCTGCTGCGCGGCGCGGAGTTCGCGCGCGCCTCCGGCGTCCCGATGCTGGGCGTCAACCTGGGCCGGGTCGGCTTCCTCGCGGAGGCGGAGCGGGACGACCTGGACAAGGTCGTCGACCGCGTCGTCACCCGCGACTACGAGGTCGAGGAGCGCATGACCATCGACGTCCTGGTGCGCAACGACGGCCGGGTCGTCCACACCGACTGGGCGCTGAACGAGGCGGCGGTCGAGAAGCAGGCCCGCGAGCGGCTGCTGGAGGTCGTCACGGAGGTGGACGGCCGCCCGGTCTCGCGCTTCGGGGGCGACGGGGTGGTCATGGCGACCCCGACCGGGTCGACCGCGTACGCCTTCTCTGCGGGCGGGCCGGTGGTCTGGCCCGAGGTCGAGGCGCTGCTGATGGTGCCGATCAGCGCGCACGCGCTGTTCGCGAAGCCGCTGGTGACCTCCCCGAAGTCGGTGCTGGCGGTGGAGGTGCAGCCGAAGACCCCGCACGGCGTGCTGTGGTGCGACGGGCGGCGCTCGGTGGACCTTCCTGCCGGGGCACGGGTCGAGGTCAGGCGGGGCGCGGTGCCGGTACGGCTGGCACGGCTCCACCACGCCTCGTTCACCGATCGGCTGGTCGCGAAATTCGCGCTGCCGGTGGCGGGCTGGCGGGGCGCGCCGCACTGAGCCTCCCCTCAGGGGTGAGGCCCGTCGCGCGGCGGGCGGTAAACCTCGTATGGTCGTATCCGTGTTGGAGGAGATGCGGATCCGGTCGCTGGGAGTCATCGAGGACGCCGTGGTCGAGCTGTCGCCCGGCTTCACCGCGGTGACCGGCGAGACCGGCGCGGGCAAGACCATGGTCGTGACGAGCCTCGGGCTGCTGCTGGGCGGCCGTGCCGATCCCGGTTTGGTCCGGATCGGCACGAAATCGGCGTCCGTCGAGGGGCGGATCACGCTCAGTGCGGACGCGCCGGCCGCCCTGCGGGCCGAGGAGGCCGGCGCCGAGCTGGACGACGGCGCGCTGCTCATCGGCCGCTCGGTGTCGGCCGAGGGCCGCTCCAGGGCGTTCCTGGGCGGGCGCTCCGTTCCGGTCGGGCTGCTGGGCGAGCTGGCGGACGAGCTGGTCGCCGTCCACGGCCAGACCGACCAGCAGGGGCTGCTGCGGCCGGCGCGCCAGCGCGAGGCGCTGGACAGGTACGCGGGCGACGCGGTCGCCGTGCCGCTCGCCAAGTACGCGGGCGCCTACCGGCGGCTGCGCGAGGTCGCGGGCGAACTGGACGAGCTGACCACGCGGGCCCGCGAGCGGGCCCAGGAGGCGGATCTGCTGCGCTTCGGGCTGGAGGAGGTCGCCACCGCGGAGCCGCTGCCGGGCGAGGACGCCGAGCTGGCCGCCGAGGCGGAGCGCCTGGGTCACGCGGAGGCGCTCGCGTCGGCGGCGGCGCTCGCGCACGCCGCGCTCGCGGGGAACCCGGAGGACCCGGAGGGCGTCGACGCGGGCATGCTCGTCGCGGGCGCCCAGCGCGCGCTCGACGCCGTGCGCTCGCACGACCCGGCGCTGGCCGCCCTCGCGGACCGGATCGGCGAGATCGGCATCCTGCTGGGCGACGTGGCCGGGGAGCTGGCCGGGTACGCGGACAACCTGGACGCCGATCCGCGGCGCCTGGCGGTCGTGGAGGAGCGGCGGGCCGTCCTCGCCCATCTGGTCCGCAAGTACGGGGAGAACATCGACGCCGTCCTGGCGTGGGCGGAGCAGGGTGCGGCCCGGCTCGGCGAGCTGGAGGGCGACGACGAGCGGATCGAGGAGCTGACGGCGGAGCGCGACGCGCTGCGCGCCGAGCTCGGCGATCTCGCGCAGGCGCTCACCGACGCGCGCGCGGAGGCCGCGGAGCGCTTCGCCGGGGCCGTCACGGCGGAGCTCGCGCAGCTCGCCATGCCGCACGCCCGGGTCGGGGTCGCCCTCCGGCAGACGGAGGACGCCGAGGGCATCGAGGTCGGCGGCCGCCGGGTCGCCTTCGGCGCGACCGGTGCGGACGAGGTCGAGCTGCAGCTCGCGCCGCACCCCGGCGCCCCGGCGCGGCCGATCGCCAAGGGCGCGTCCGGCGGTGAGCTGTCCCGGGTGATGCTCGCGGTGGAGGTCGTGTTCGCCGGGTCGGACCCGGTGCCGACGTATCTCTTCGACGAGGTCGACGCGGGCGTCGGCGGCAAGGCGGCGGTCGAGGTCGGGCGGCGCCTCGCGCGGCTCGCACGGACCGCGCAGGTCGTGGTCGTCACGCACCTGCCGCAGGTCGCCGCGTTCGCGGACCGGCAGCTGCTGGTGGAGAAGACGAACGACGGGTCCGTGACGCGGAGCGGGGTGCGTGTGCTGGAGGGCGAGGAGCGGGTGCGCGAGCTGTCGCGGATGCTCGCGGGCCTGGAGGACTCCGAGCTGGGGCGGGCGCACGCGGAGGAGTTGCTGGCCGCGGCCCGCGAAGCGCGCTGACGCGCGCGCCGACCGCGGCGCGAGGCGTGCCACCGGGCCTGTGTGCCGGGGGCACGCCGCCCGCGGTCGTGGGCCCCGGGCGGGGCGGGCCGGCGCGCCGGCCACCGCGTGCGCGAACCGCGGGGCGGCCGCGGTCGTGGCCGGGGTTCCGCGCCGGTGTGATTCGTTGACGGGAGGGCGTCCGGTCTTCGCCGCAGGCGGTGCGGCTTTGCCGCGGCGGGTGGCCGGACACCGTCCCTGGCGTGGTGGGGTGGCCGTTTCGCCTGCCGGGGGTGGGAGGCAGGTGCCAGGGGACGCGGACGGTGCCGCGACCACGTCGGCCGCCATCTGCTGGGCGCCGTCCGGAGGCCCCCCCGAGAGGGGCCCGCGCGCCGCACTCGGAGCGTGTTCCGGGCGCCGCCGTCACCGCGGGCCCGACGGCTGCGGGGGAGGCGGTCGTCAACGGCCGGCCCGCCGGAGGCACCGCCGTCCCGGGGCGCGGCCGTGCGCCGGCGGATGCCACGCCCGCCGGCGGGTACCCCCGCTTGCGGGTGCGGGGTCCGCGTGATGGGGGAGTGGGGGCACTCGTAAGGGTGGTCCCGCGTACGTGTGGCCGGGTGGGGGTGGGGCATCGCTCCCTGGATGGCCTATCGGCCTGGCATCCTTGAGGCAGCAGAAGCACGACCCTCCGCCCGATGCCGAGTCAGGAGCCCTACTCCGCGTGAGCAGTTCACCGAGCCCTCTGCACGGCCAGCTGCACGCCGTCCACGTGCTGGGCGAGACGGCGCGGGCCCATGTGGCCTCTGTGTCGGGCGGGTTGGTGGCGCGCGGCGTGCAGGTGACGGTGTGCGGGCCGGGCGAGGCCGAGGAGCGGTACGGATTCGGGACGGCCGGGGCGCGGTTCGCCCCCGTCGAGATCACGCGGCGGGCGCAACCGAAGGCGGACGCCGCCGTGGTGACGGCGTTGCGGGCGGCCTGCGCCGGTGCGGACGTGGTGCACGCGCACGGGCTGCGGGCCGGGCTGCTGGCCACGATGGCCCTGAGCGGGCGCCGTACGCCGCTCGTGGTGACCTGGCACGGCGCGGTGCTCGCGGACGGGGCGCGGGGGCGGGTGCTGCGGCTGCTGGAGCGCCGGGTGGCGCGGGCGGCGGCGGTCGTGCTGGGCGCCTCGTCGGACCTGGTGGACCGCGCCCGTTCGGCGGGTGCACGCGACGCCCGGCTCGGGCCGATCGGGGTGCCGGCGCCGCCGCGCACCGCGCCGTCCCCGGAGGCGGCGGCGGAGGCGGAACGGCGGCGGCAGAAGACCCGGGACGAATTCGGCGCCGGGGAGCGGCCGTTGCTGCTCGCGGTGGGCCGGCTGGAGCCCCGCAAGGGGTATCACCTGCTGCTGGACGCCGCCCACGGCTGGGCCCGGCTCGATCCGGCGCCGCTGCTGGTCGTCGCGGGCGAGGGCTCGCTGCGCCCGGAGCTCCAGAAGCGGATCGACGCCGAGGACCTGCCGGTGCGGCTGATCGGCCGCCGCGAGGATGTTCCCGAACTCCTGGCCGCCGCCGACGCGGTGGTGCTGCCGTCGCGCTGGGAGGCGCGGTCGCTGATCGCCCAGGAGGCGCTGCACGCGGGGGCGCCGCTGGTGGCGACCGCCGTGGGCGGCACACCCGAACTCGTCGGGGAGGCGGCGGAGCTGGTGCCCTACGGCAATCCGAAGACGCTCGCGGACACCGTCGCGCGACTGCTGGGGGACCCGGCGCGGCGTTCGGAACTGGCCGCGGCCGGTCCCGCACAGGCGGCCACTTGGCCGACCGAGGATGACACGGTCGCCCAAGTGCTCAGCATCTACGACGAGTTGACGTCGCGCTGAAGGATCGCCGCCGACCGCGGTCAGCCGCCGTAGGCGCCGCTCGCGGTGAGCCGCAGTGCTGTGTCGATCAGCGGCACGTGGCTGAAGGCCTGCGGGAAGTTGCCGACCTGCCGCTGCAACCGTGGGTCCCACTCCTCCGCGAGCAGGCCCAGGTCGTTGCGGAGCGCGAGCAGCTTCTCGAACAGCCTGCGGGCCTCGTCGACCCGGCCGATCATGGCGAGGTCGTCGGCGAGCCAGAAGGAGCAGGCCAGGAAGGCGCCCTCGTCGCCGGGGAGGCCGTCCAGGTTCTCGCCGCCGGGCGGGGCGTCGGTCGGGTAGCGCAGCACGAAGCCGTCGTCGGTGGACAGCTCGCGCTGGATCGCCTCGATGGTCCCGATGACGCGCTTGTCGTCCGGCGGCAGGAAGCCGACCTGGGGGATGAGCAGCAGCGAGGCGTCCAGTTCGCGTGAGCCGTAGGACTGCGTGAAGGTGTTGCGCTCCTTGTCGTAACCCTTCTCGCACACGTCCCGGTGGATCTCGTCGCGCAGGTCGCGCCAGCGCTCCAGCGGGCCGTCGACCTCGCCGGACTCGATCAGCTTGACGGTGCGGTCGACGGCGACCCAGGCCATGACCTTGGAGTGGACGAAGTGCCGGCGGGGGCCGCGGACCTCCCAGATGCCCTCGTCCGGCTCGTCCCAGTGGTCCTCCAGGTACTGGATGAGCCGGATCTGGAGAAGCGAGGCGTAGTCGTTGCGGGCCAGGCCGGTCATGTGGGCCAGGTGCAGGGCCTCGGTGACCTCGCCGTAGACGTCGAGCTGCAGCTGGTGCGCCGCGCCGTTGCCGACCCGGACCGGGATCGAGCCCTCGTAGCCGGGCAGCCAGTCCAGCTCGGTCTCGCCGAGCTCGCGCTCGCCCGCGATGCCGTACATGATCTGCAGGTTCTCGGGGTCGCCGGCCACCGCGCGCAGCAGCCACTCGCGCCAGGCGCGGGCCTCGTCGCGGTAGCCGGTGCGCAGCAGGGAGGACAGGGTGATCGCCGCGTCGCGCAGCCAGGTGAAGCGGTAGTCCCAGTTGCGTACGCCGCCGATGTCCTCGGGCAGCGAGGTCGTGGGGGCGGCCACGATGCCGCCGGTCGGGCCGTACGTGAGGGCCTTGAGGGTGATCAGCGAGCGGACCACGGCGTCCCGGTACGGGCCGTGGTAGGTGCACTGGGCGACCCACTCGCGCCAGAAGTCCTCGGTGGCCTCCAGCGAGGCCTCGGGCTCGGCGAGCGGGGGCGCCTCCTTGTGCGAGGGCTGCCAGCTGATCGTGAAGGCGATCCGGTCGCCGGGCGACACGGTGAAGTCGGCGTAGGTGGTGAGGTCCTTGCCGTACGTCTCGACATCGGTGTCGTGCCAGACCGAGTCCGGGCCCGCGACCGCGACCGTGCGCTCGCCGACCTTGTGCACCCACGGCACGACCCAGCCGTAGCTGAAGCGCATCCGCAGCGCGGACCGCATCGGCACCCGCCCGCTGACGCCCTCGACGATCCGGATGAGCTGCGGGGCGCCGTCACGCGGCGGCATGAAATCGATCACACGCACCGTGCCGCGCGGGGTGTCCCACTCCGACTCCAGCACCAGGGAGTCGCCCCGGTAGCGGCGCCGGGTGGCGCCGGGCGGCCGGGTGCCGTTGGCGAAGGCGGGGCCGAGCCGCCAGTATCCGTGCTCCTCGGTGCCGAGCAGGCCCGCGAAGATCGCGGGGGAGTCGAAGCGGGGCAGGCACAGCCAGTCGACCGTGCCGTCCCGGCACACCAAGGCGGCGGTCTGCATATCGCCGATGAGTGCGTAGTCCTCGATACGCCCGGCCACGTAGGTCTCCCAGTCGAACGACGGCGGCGCCCCTTGGGACTGGGGCGGTGATTGCGGTCTGTGGATCTGTCGACGAGCTCTTTCCCGGGAGCGGGCGGGGTAGTGCCGTGCCGGTTCACTCGCATCGAATCGATGTGTCCGAGCAGGATACGACGTCAACGCGGGCTGTGCGGAAGCGGCGACCACCCCCGCTGGGCCGGTCGGGTGCATTTTGTCGTACCAATCTCCCGGTGACCGCGTTTTTCGTCAGAGAGCCGCCCGAGGCGTCTGGTGCGGGTCACTGATACCCTGGTAGCCCGTGGGCCGGTGGGCTGAACCACTGAACCGCCGCGACGACACCACCCCTCATCACCACCATGGTGCCGTCCCGACCACCACCTCGCGACCACGGGAGCCCCCTCTTGGCACTGCCGCCCAAATCCACGACGACCAAGCACCTCTTCGTCACCGGGGGTGTCGCCTCCTCGCTCGGCAAGGGACTGACGGCCTCCAGCCTCGGCGCGCTGCTCAAGGCCCGGGGTCTGCGCGTCACCATGCAGAAGCTCGACCCGTACCTCAACGTGGACCCGGGCACGATGAACCCGTTCCAGCACGGTGAGGTGTTCGTCACCGACGACGGCGCCGAGACCGACCTGGACATCGGCCACTACGAGCGCTTCCTTGACGTGAACCTCGCCGGCTCGGCCAACGTCACCACCGGCCAGGTCTACTCCTCGGTGATCGCCAAGGAGCGGCGCGGCGAGTACCTCGGCGACACGGTGCAGGTCATCCCGCACATCACCAACGAGATCAAGTCCCGCATCCGGCGCATGGCGACCGAGGACGTGGACGTGGTGATCACCGAGGTCGGCGGCACCGTCGGCGACATCGAGTCGCTGCCGTTCCTGGAGTCGGTGCGCCAGGTCCGGCACGAGGTCGGCCGGGACAACGTCTTTGTGATGCACATCTCGCTGCTGCCGTACATCGGCCCCTCCGGCGAGCTGAAGACCAAGCCGACCCAGCACTCCGTGGCCGCGCTCCGCAACATCGGCATCCAGCCCGACGCGATCGTGCTGCGCGCCGACCGCGACGTGCCGACCTCCATCAAGCGCAAGATCTCGCTGATGTGCGACGTCGACGAGGAGGCCGTGGTCGCCGCGATCGACGCCCCGTCGATCTACGACATCCCCAAGGTGCTGCACACCGAGGGCCTGGACGCGTACGTCGTCCGCAAGCTGAACCTGCCGTTCCGCGACGTGGACTGGGCCCAGTGGGACGACCTGCTCAAGCGGGTCCACCAGCCCCAGCACGAGGTGAAGGTCGCCCTCGTCGGCAAGTACATCGACCTGCCGGACGCCTACCTGTCGGTGACCGAGGCGCTGCGCGCCGGCGGCTTCGCCAACAACGCCAAGGTCAACATCAAGTGGGTGACCTCCGACGACTGCAAGACTCCGGCCGGTGCCGCCCGGCAGCTCGCCGACGTGGACGCGATCTGCGTGCCCGGCGGCTTCGGCGACCGTGGCGTGGAGGGCAAGGTCTCGGCGATCACCTACGCCCGCGAGAACCGCATCCCGCTCCTGGGCCTGTGCCTGGGCCTGCAGTGCGTGGTCATCGAGGCGGCCCGCAGCCTGGCCGGCATCCCGGACGCCAACTCCACCGAGTTCGACCCGGCGACCGCCCACCCGGTGATCTCCACCATGGCCGAGCAGCTCGACATCGTCGCCGGCCAGGGCGACCTCGGCGGCACCATGCGGCTGGGCCTGTACCCGGCCAAGCTCGCCGAGGGCTCCATCGTCCGCGAGGTCTACGGCGGCGAGCCCTACGTCGAGGAGCGCCACCGCCACCGCTACGAGGTGAACAACGCCTACCGCGGCGAGCTGGAGAAGAAGGCCGGTCTGCTCTTCTCCGGCACCTCCCCGGACAACACGCTGGTCGAGTACGTCGAGTACCCCCGCGACGTGCACCCGTACCTCGTGGCCACTCAGGCGCACCCGGAGCTCAAGTCCCGCCCGACCCGTCCGCACCCCCTGTTCGCGGGTCTGGTCGCGGCCGCCGTCAAGCGCCGCCAGGGTTGATCGATACGGTTGCGGGGGTGGGCCGGCCGACGGCCCGCCCGGCACCGCGTACGGAGGGCAGCATGCTGAAGGACACTCCCGAGGAGTGGCGGGTCACCGCCACCGCCACCCCCTTCACCGGGAAGAAGACCAGCGTCCGCACCGATGACGTCGTCATGCCCGACGGCAGCGTCGCCCGGCGCGACTACCAGGTCCACCCGGGCTCGGTGGCCGTGCTCGCCCTCGACGACCGGGACCGGGTGCTGGTCCTCAAGCAGTACCGCCACCCCGTACGGATGAAGCTCTGGGAGATCCCCGCCGGGCTGCTCGACGTCCCCGGCGAGAACCCGCTGCACGCCGCCCAGCGCGAGCTGTACGAGGAGGCCCACGTCAAGGCCGAGGAGTGGCGGGTGCTCACGGACGTGTACACCACGCCCGGCGGCTGCGACGAGGCCGTGCGGATCTTCCTCGCCCGCGGCCTGTCCGACGTGGAGGGCGAGCGTTTCGAGGTGTCGGAGGAAGAGGCCGACATGGAGTTCGCCCGGGTCCCGGTGGACGAGCTGGTCCGGGGCGTCCTCGCGGGGGAACTGCACAACAACTGCCTCGTGGTCGGCGTGCTCGCGCTGCACGCCGCGCGGAGCGGGGACGGGCTGGAGGCGCTGCGGCCGGCCGAGGCGGAGTGGCCGGCGCGGCCGTACTCCGCATGACCCGTTCGGTCTGACCATCGGATCGTCCGAGAGGGTGATCATTGGCCGGATCCGCCGCGTCGCGCACGGGGGTTGGACCTGCACCGTGAACTAGGCTCATCCCGTTCGTAGGAGAACGGGAGTGGGCCCGTGGCGGATCACGTGCTGGACGCCGACGCATCGGCGGCGGCCTCTGACGACGGCCTGTGGGGGCCGGCGTCACAGGCCCCGGCACACGGCACGCTGCCCCCCGGCCTGCCGGCCTTCGTCGGCCGCCGCCGCGAGCTGGAGGAACTGCGCGCCGACATCGACCGGCCGTCTCTGGCCACCCTGCGCGGCCGGTCGCCCGACGGCAGCCGCGTGCTCCTGGTGGCCGGCCGGCCCGGCTCGGGGCGTACGGCACTGGCCGTACGGCTCGCCCACGAGGTCGCAGACCGCTACCCCGGCGGCCAGTTCTACGTACGGCTCAGCGAGAACGACGGCGAGCCGGTGCCGCCCGAACAGTCCGCCCGCGCGCTGCTGCGCGCGCTGGACGTGGAGGCCGAGCCGGGCGCGGAGCGCGAGGAGCTGTTCGCCGCGCTGCGCACGGCCCTGAACGGGCGCAAGGCCGTGCTCGTCCTGGACGACGTGGTGGACTCCCGGCAGTTGCTGGACCTGCTGCCCAAGGGTTCCGGCAATCTGCTGGTCGCCACGTCCGAGGGGCCGCTGTCCGGCGTCCCCGACGTGCGCCCGTGCACCCTCGGCGGGCTCGACCCGGCCGCCTGCGTCGATCTGCTGGCCGAGGCCGTGGGCCGGGTCCGGATCACCAACGACCCCCGCGCGGCGGAGGGCCTCGCGCAGGAGTGCGGCGGCCATCCCGCGGCACTGCGGCTCGTCGCCGCCTGGCTCGCCACCCAGCCCCGCATCTCCGTCGCCGAGGCCACCCGCAGGCTGCGCGCCGACGCCGCCGAGCCCGCGGCCGCGGGACCCGCGACCCCGGGGGCCTCCGGGGCCTTCGAGGGCACGGCCAGCCGAGGCGCCGGCACGCTGCGCGCCGACGTCGGGCACCGTACGGGCGGCCACCCGCTGCCGGAGGCGCTGCGCGGCGTGGCCGTGGACGGTCAGGCCCGCGTGCTGCGCCGGGCGGGCGCGCCCGCGGAGCCGTCCGCCAAGGGCGGCGGGAATGCCCACGGCTCCGGGGACTCCCGGGACGGGGAGGGCAAGGGCGGCGCCGCGGCGCGGCCCGCCCCGCGTGCCACCGCCGCTCCGGAGCTGCTGCGCGCCTTCCGGTTCGTCTACGGCGCGCTGTCCCCGGCGGTGGCCCGCATGCTGCGCCTGCTCGCGCTCGCCCCCTCGGGCCTGACCGACGCGCAGACCGCCTCCGCGCTGGGCGGCTGCTCGGTCGAGACGGCTCAGGCCACGCTGGAGGACCTGACCGGCTGCGGGCTGCTGCACGCCGAGCCGGTGACCGGCGGACTGCCGGCGCTGTACCGGGTGCCCGGCTGGCTGACCCCGCCGCTGCGGGCGCTGCTGGACAGTACGGAGAAGCCGTCCGAGGTGCAGCTCGCCCGCGCACGGATGCTGGAGCGCACGGTTCGGCTGCTGCACGCGTGCCGGCTGTGCCTGGAGGGCGAGGAGGAGCCGGACGGCCTGCCGAAGTCGCTGCGCTTCCCCAGCCGTCCGGTCGCCGCCGGCTGGCTGCGCGTACGGCTGCCCGTGCTGCTGGCCGCGGCGCGGCTGGCGGTCGCGGACGGGGAGCTGGACACCCTGGCCCGCCGCCTCATGGCCGCGCTCGTCCGGGCCCTGGCCGCGGACCCCGACGGAGGGGAGACCGCGCCGGAGCGCTACCGGCTCCACCACCTGGTGCTGGACGTGGCCGAGCGGCGCGGGCTGCACCGGGAGAAGGCGGCGGCCCTGCTGAACATCGGTGACCTGGACGTCGAGGCGGCCCGGCCGCTGGACGCCCTCGACCGCTACCGGGCCGCGCTGGTGGCCTCCCGGGAGGCCTTCGACGGGGATGCCGAGGGCCGCGCGCTGGAGGCCATCGCCGGGACCTATCTGGAGCTGGACGACCCGCAGCGCGCCTCCGACTGGTACGGCAGGGCGCTGGCCCTGCGCCAGGCCCGTGGGGAGCTGGTCCACCAGGCCCGGCTGCACGCCAGGCTCGGCGCCCTGTTCACCTACGCGGCGCACTACGGGAACGCGCTGCGCGAGTGGCGTGCCGCGGCCGCCGCCCACCGCCGGCTGAAGGACCTGCCCGCGCAGGCCCGCGCCCTGAGCGAGGTGGCCCGGGTCCAGGAGTACGCGGGTCATCCCGAGGACGCGCTGCGGACCTGCCGCGACGCCCTGTACTGGGCCCGGCAGGCGGGGGAGCGGCGGCTGGAGGGCGCGGTGCTGCTGCGCATGGCCGACACGCTGGACCGCCTCGGGGACACGGCGGGCGCCCGGCTGCAGCGTGCCGCGGCACGGCGGCTGCTGCCCGCCGAGGAGATTCCGCAGGCCGACGAGGACTGAGCGCCCGGCATTCCAGGGCCCCAAGGACCGTGCGGGGGCCGTCACATCACGCCATCCACCACGTGCACCTACGAAACTGCCAATGTCTTCGCTGAAAGTAGTCACTTTGTAAGGCTGGACAGCGACTCTTCCTTCACTACACTTGGTCACACCGCGGAACATCGCGGTCAGGTCCGACGTACCCCGCAATGGGGTGACATGTCCGGAGACCTGCAAAAACCCTCCACTCCCGTGAACAGGACCGTGATCGACGTGAAGGTCGGCATCCCCCGCGAAGTCAAGAACAACGAGTTCCGCGTGGCCATCACCCCCGCCGGCGTGCACGAGCTCGTCCGAGGCGGCCACGAGGTGTTCGTGGAGCAGGACGCCGGCATCGGCTCGTCCATCCCGAACGAGGAGTACGTCTCCGCCGGCGCGACCATCCTCCCCACCGCCGACGAGGTGTGGGCCGTCGCCGACCTGGTGCTGAAGGTCAAGGAGCCGATCGCGGAGGAGTACCACCGCCTGCGCAAGGACCAGACCCTCTTCACCTACCTGCACCTGGCCGCGTCCCGTGAGTGCACCGACGCGCTGCTGGAGTCCGGCACCACCGCCATCGCGTACGAGACCGTCGAGCTCGCCAACCGCCAGCTGCCGCTGCTCGCCCCGATGTCCGAGGTGGCCGGCCGGCTCGCCCCGCAGGTCGGCGCGTACCACCTGATGCGCTCGGCCGGCGGCCGCGGCGTGCTCCCCGGTGGCGTCCCGGGCGTGGCCCCGGCCAAGGCCGTCGTCATCGGCGGCGGCGTCTCCGGCTGGAACGCCGCGCAGATCGCCATCGGCATGGGCTTCCATGTCACCCTGCTCGACCGCGACATCAACAAGCTGCGCGAGGCCGACAAGATCTTCGGCACCAAGGTGCAGACCATCGTCTCCAACACCTTCGAGCTGGAGAAGGCCGTACTCGACGCCGACCTCGTCATCGGCGCGGTCCTCATCCCGGGCGCCAAGGCCCCCAAGCTCGTCACCAACGAGCTGGTCTCCCGCATGAAGCCTGGCTCGGTGCTCGTCGACATCGCCATCGACCAGGGCGGCTGCTTCGAGGACTCCCGTCCCACCACGCACGCCGAGCCGACCTTCACGGTGCACAACTCGGTCTTCTACTGCGTCGCCAACATGCCGGGCGCGGTGCCGAACACCTCCACCTACGCGCTGACCAACGCGACGCTGCCGTACATCGTCGAGCTGGCCAATCGCGGCTGGCGCGAGGCGCTGCGCCGCGACGCCGCGCTCGCCAAGGGCCTCAACACCCACGAGGGCCAGGTCGTCTACGGTCCGGTCGCCGAGGCGCACGGCCTGGACGCGGTGGATCCGGCCACCGTTCTCGGCTGACGGCTGACGGCTGACGGCTGACGGCCGACTGGTCGATTGATCGATTTTCGCGTTGGCGTCAACATGTCGCCAATCCGGTACGCGCGGCCGGGCCTTGAGTCTCAAGGCCCGGCCGTTCGCGTGGAACCGTACTGTTTTGCCGATTCGTACCCCGGCGAAACATCCGCGGCGTCGTCGTTACACCCTTGACAGCGAGACGTTCGGTTGCCGACACATCGTGCCGTGTCCGGTGGATTGTGTTGCTGTGAACCACCGACACGCCATAGAGTCGCCAACCGTCGGCATGCTGCAACGCTGACCTATTGAGAAGTTTCCTGGTCACCAAGGAGGTAAGACGACTTGTGAATGAGTCGACATTTGCTCCCGGGGGTGGTCAGCCAGGAATGACCGTGCAGACCGAGGGCTCCGCGCGGCTCGAACCGGTGGCCTCCGTGGCCGTCCGGACGTTCGAGGCGCGCCGGACCGGGACAGACAACGAGACGCGCAACGCGAACCCCATGGCGCACTACGAAGAAGAGCTGCAGGACGGTCAGTTCTACGACCCCGACGCGGAGTACGAGCCCGATCCCGAGTACGCGGCCACGCTCGCGCCCGACGCGGCGCGCCAGCGCCGCGAGCGCGTCGGCCCCACCGGCCGCCCGCTGCCGTACTTCCCGATCCCGGGCCCGCTGACGGACCACGGCCCGGCGAAGATCATCGCCATGTGCAACCAGAAGGGCGGCGTCGGCAAGACGACGTCGACCATCAACCTCGGTGCCGCGCTCGCCGAATACGGCCGCCGTGTGCTGCTGGTCGACTTCGACCCGCAGGGCGCGCTCTCCGTCGGCCTCGGCGTCAACCCGATGGAACTGGACGTCACCGTCTACAACTTGCTGATGGAGCGCGGGCTCTCGGCCGACGAGGTGCTGCTGAAGACCGCGGTGCCCGGCATGGACCTGCTGCCCAGCAACATCGATCTGTCGGCCGCGGAAGTCCAGTTGGTCAGCGAAGTGGCGCGGGAGTCCTCGCTGCAGCGCGCGTTGAAGCCGCTGCTGCCCGACTACGACTACGTCATCATCGACTGCCAGCCGTCGCTCGGCCTGCTGACCGTCAACGCGCTGACCGCGGCCCACCAGGTGATCGTGCCGCTGGAGTGCGAGTTCTTCGCGCTGCGCGGTGTCGCGCTGCTCACCGAGACCATCGAGAAGGTCAGGGAGCGGCTCAACCCCGAGCTGGAGCTGGACGGCATCCTCGCCACGATGTACGACTCGCGCACGGTGCACAGCCGCGAGGTGCTGGCGCGTGTCGTCGAGGCCTTCGACGACCACGTCTTCCACACCGTCATCGGGCGGACCGTCCGCTTCCCGGAGACCACGGTCGCCGGTGAGCCGATCACCACCTACGCCTCCAACTCGGTCGGAGCCGCCGCCTATCGCCAGCTCGCCAGGGAGGTGCTCGCCCGGTGTCACGCCGAGTGAGTCTCCCGGGGGCCGACGAACTGTTCCGGACCACAGGGGGTCGGGGGCTGCAGTCCTCGACGCCGCGGCAGCACGCCAACGGCGAGACTCCCGGCACGGACACAGGCGCGGGTGCGGGCACCGGCCCGGGCTCCGCCGCCGCCGCCGAACGCCCGCTGCGGCCGGTGCCGGCCCCCGCGGAGGAGCCGGCGCCGGAAGAGGCACCGGTACGGGAATCCGCGGCGCCCGCCGAGGCGGACGAGCACGGGGGCCGGGACACCGACACCGACCCCGGCGCCACGACCGCCCCGGCGGCCCGTTCGGTCCCCGAGCAGGCGGGCCCGTCCAACTCGCCGGTGCGGCGCGGCCTGCAGCCGCCCGCAGCGGGCTCCACGGGCCCCCAGGCGGCCCCGCAGCCGCCGCAGCCCCCACAGCCGCGCCGCAAGTCCGGACGGGCCCCCAGGCGGCCCAGCGGACGCGAGCGCCACGACGAGAAGATCACCGTCTACGTCTCCGCCGAGGAGCTGATGGACCTCGAGCACGCCCGCCTCGTCCTGCGCGGGGAGCACGGGCTCGCCGTGGACCGCGGGCGGATCGTCCGCGAGGCGGTCGCGGTGGTCCTGGCCGACCTCGAGTCCCGCGGCGACGCGAGCATCCTCGTACGCCGCCTGCGGGGCCGCTGACGCGCTCCGCGCGATACGGTGCCGTCCTCCGTACGGCCCCGTCAGCACCACCTGGACCCCGATGCCCCCCGACGACAGCTCCAGCCCGCAGCGCTCCCGCCGCCTCCTCGGCCGCGGTCCCGGCGCGACCCCTCCACCGTCCCCGGCCGCGGCCGACGAGGGCGCCGGGGACGCGGGCAGTGAGTTCGGCCACACCCCTTCCGCGCCCGAGGCGACGGCGGACACCCCGCCGGTGCAGCCCCCACCCGCCGACGCGGAGCCCGACCCGGAGTCGCGGGGCGAAACTCCCTCCACCGGGGAAGCGGCGTCCGGGGTGTCCGTCCCGGCCGCGGCGGACCTCTTCGCCGCACCAGGTGCCGTGGAGGCGGCAGGCCGGGCCCTGGGGCGGTTGCTCGCGCCCGGGACGGGGACGCCCCCGGCGGGGGCGGAGCCCGCCGGTGCCGTGCCGCCCGCTCCCGCGACGCCGGCGGACACGGCGTCCGTGGTGGCTGCCGGCGTCCTGGTCGCGCCCGCGCCGAAGACCCCGGAGGCCGAACCGCCGTCTGCGGGGGAGGCGGCGGACGCGGGGGAGACGGAGGAGACGGAGAACGCCGCCGCGGGCGACGGCAGGTTCACCGTGCGGCTGGCGAACTTCGAGGGGCCGTTCGACCTGCTGCTGCAGCTGATCTCCAAGCACAAACTGGACGTGACCGAGGTCGCGCTCTCCAAGGTCACCGACGAGTTCATGGCCCACATCCGCGCCATGGGCCCGGACTGGGACCTGGACCAGGCGACCGAGTTCCTGGTCGTCGCGGCGACGCTGCTGGACCTGAAGGCCGCGCGGCTGCTGCCCGCCGCCGAGGTGGAGGACGAGGAGGACCTGGCCCTGCTGGAGGCCCGGGACCTGCTCTTCGCGCGGCTGCTGCAGTACCGCGCGTACAAGCAGATCGCGGCGATCTTCGCCGAGCGCCTGGAGGCGGAGGCGCTGCACCACCCGCGCACCGTGGGGCTGGAGCCGCAGCACGCGGAGCTGCTGCCAGAGGTGGTGCTGAGCATCGGGCCGGAGCGGTTCGCGCAGCTCGCCGTCAAGGCGATGCAGCCGAAGCCGAAGCCGCAGGTGTACGTGGACCACATCCACGCGCCGCTGGTGAGCGTCCGCGAGCAGGCCGAGCACGTGATCGCCATGCTGCGCGAGCGCGGTGAGGCGAGCTTCCGCGAGCTCACCTTCGACGCCCCTGACACGCTGACGGTCGTGGCGCGTTTCCTGGCGCTCCTGGAGCTGTACCGGGAGAAGGCGGTCGCGCTCGACCAGGAGGAGGCCCTGGGTATGCTCCAGGTCCGCTGGACGGGCGGCCAGGAGGCACCGGACCAGCCGCTCGTCACCGATGAATTCGACCAGGAGCCGGCCGCCGGGAAGGACGGGAAGGAATGACCGAGGAAACGACGGAGGCCGCGCCCGCGGGGCTGCTGTCCGTGGCGGAGCTGGAGCTCCGGCCCGCCCTGGAGGCGGTCCTGATGGTCGTGGATGAGCCCGTCACCGAGGAGACCCTCGCGAAGGTGCTGGACCGCCCGCGGCGGGAGATCGCCGTCGCCCTCCACGACCTCGCGGAGGAGTACGCCGCGCAGGGACGCGGCTTCGACCTGCGGCTGATCGCCGGCGGCTGGCGCTTCTACACGCGGCCCGCCTACGCGCCCGCCGTGGAGAAGTTCGTCCTGGACGGCCAGCAGGCCCGGCTGACGCAGGCCGCGCTGGAGACGCTCGCGGTCGTCGCGTACCGGCAGCCGGTCAGCCGCTCGCGGGTCTCCGCGGTGCGCGGTGTCAACTGCGACGGCGTCATGCGCACCCTTCTGCAGCGGGGTCTGGTGGAGGAGAGTGGGACGGAAGCCGAGACAGGTGCGATCCTGTACAGGACGACGAACTACTTCCTGGAGCGGATGGGCCTACGCGGCCTGGACGAGCTGCCCGAGCTCGCCCCGTTCCTCCCGGAGGCGGACGCCGTCGAGGCGGACTCCCTGGAGGGCGTCCCCTCATTCGACCCGGACTCGACGACGGATACTTGATGCGAAGCAGTAGCGGCAGCGGCAGGAACAGTGGCGGCAACCGGAATTCCCGGGGGGCCGATGGGGGCAGCTCCCGGTCGAGGACCGGGGGGCAGCGCGACGACCAGCAGAAGCGTGCGCGCCGGCCGCGTCCCGAGGAGCGCCGCTACGACGTCGGCGGCGCCCCGGGCGGGGCAGGGAAGGGCAGGACCGGCGGCAACCCGGGCGGTGCCTCCGGCAAGCCCCGCAAGTCCGCCCCGGCGCGCCCCCGCGAGCTGGACGCCCAGATCGAGGAGCGCAACCGCGAGCGGCACAGCAAGCCCAAGCTGAACCTCCCCAAGACCTTCCCCGGCGCCGAGCAGGAGGGCGAGCGGCTGCAGAAGGTCCTGGCCCGGGCGGGCATGGGCTCGCGCCGCGCGTGCGAGGAGCTGATCGAGCAGCGCCGGGTCGAGGTCAACGGCAAGATCGTCACCGAGCAGGGCCTGCGCGTGAACCCGGACAAGGACGAGGTCCGCGTCGACGGGCTGACCGTGGCCACGCAGTCGTACCTGTTCTTCGCCCTGAACAAGCCGGCCGGCGTCGTCTCCACGATGGAGGACCCCGAGGGCCGCCAGTGCCTCGGCGACTACGTCACCAACCGCGAGACCCGGCTCTTCCACGTCGGGCGGCTGGACACCGAGACCGAGGGCATCATCCTGCTCACCAACCACGGCGAGCTGGCCCACCGCCTGACCCACCCCCGCTACGGCGTCCAGAAGACCTACCTCGCCGCGATCAGCGGCGTGCTGCCGCGCGACATCGGCAAGCAGCTGAAGAACGGCATCGAGCTGGAGGACGGCTGGGCCCGCGCCGACAGCTTCCGCGTCGTGCAGCAGACCGGCAAGAACTACCTCGTCGAGGTCAGCCTGCACGAGGGCCGGAAGCACATCGTGCGCCGCATGCTGGCCGAGGCGGGCTTCCCGGTCGACAAGCTGGTCCGCACCAGCTTCGGCCCGATCGCGCTCGGCGACCAGAAGTCGGGCTGGCTGCGGCGGCTCACCAACACCGAGGTGGGCATGCTGATGCGCGAGGTGGACCTCTGAGCCCGACCGGTCCCGACCGGCCCTGACCGGTTCCGGCAGGGCGCCGGTCGGCCGCCGATTGGTCCCGGATCGCCCTTCTGACCGACTTCTCATCGCATAAAGGCTTTCCCGGAAGCCGTGGTTCCGGGAAGGATGGCGCCATGACCATCCACGCCGACCGTCTGCGCGAGGCCGGGCTGCCCGAACTCTCCCCGGTCCTCGCCCAGCAGGGACACCCGCTGCTGTTCGCCACCGTCTCCGGTGCGCACCTGTACGGCTTTCCGTCCCGTGACTCGGACGTGGACCTGCGCGGTGTCCACCTCCTCCCGCTGCCCGACCTCATCGGGCTGCGGGAGGGCGAGGAGACCCAGACCCGCATGTGGGAGCAGGACGGGCTCGAACTGGACCTGGTCACCCACGACCTGCTGAAGTTCGCCCGGCTCATGCTTCGGCGCAACGGCTATGTGCTGGAGCAGCTGCTGTCGCCGCTCGTGGTGCACACCAGCGGCGTGCACGCCCAGTTGGTCGACCTGGCCCCCGGCGTGGTCACCAGCCACCACGCCCACCACTACCGGGGCTTCGCCCGTACCCAGTGGGAGCTGTACGAGAAGACCGGCGAGCTCAAGCCGCTGCTCTACACCTTCCGGGTGCTGCTGACCGGGATCCACCTCATGCGCAGCGGCACCGTCGAGGCGCACCTGCCGACGCTGCTGGAGCACGTCGCCGCCCCCGCGTACGTCCGCGACCTGATCCACGACAAGGCCGTCGCCGAGCACGGCCTCGCCATGGACCTCGACCCGCGCCGCGTCCAGGCCGACGTCGAAGCCCTCCAGGCCGCGTTGGACGAGGCCCAGCGGGATTCCCGCCTGCCCGCCGAGCCGACGGCCTACGACGCTCTCCACGACCTCGTCGTCCGCACCCGGGTGGCCGCCGCGTGACCCTGGCCGCCTCCGGGGCGATGGCCGGGCTGGCGATCGGCGACGCGCTCGGTTTCCCCACGGAGTTCAACGACGTCCCGTCGATCCTCGCCAAGTGCGGCCCGTGGCGGGAGATGGAGCTGCCCCGCCCGGCCTTCGTCACCGACGACACGCAGATGACGCTCGCCCTCGCGCGGGGGCTGCGCACCGCGATGGAGCGCGGCCCGCTGACGCCGTCCCGGCTCGCCCGGCCGGTGCGCGAGGAGTACGTGGACTGGTACCACTCGCCCGACAACAACCGAGCCCCCGGCCGCACCTGCCTGATCGCCTGCGAGAAGCTGAACCACGACGGCACGTGCTGGCAGGAGGCCAGCCAGACCGGCTCCAAGGGCTGCGGCGCGAACATGCGGGTGGCCCCGGTGGGTCTCGCCCCCGGGCTGCGGCCCGACGAACGGGCGGGTGCGGCGCAGTTGCAGTCCGCGCTCACCCACGGCCACCCCACCGCGCTGGCGGCGAGCGACCTGACGGCGCACACGGTCCACCTGCTGGCGCAGGGCGCGGCCCCCGGCGAGCTGACCGGTCTGCTGCGCGCCTACGCGGCGGACCAGCGCGACACGTACCACGAGTGGTGGCTCGGCGACCTGTGGCGGCTCGCCCACGACCATGGCCCGGTGGACTTCATCCGCCGCGGCTGGGACGAGTGCCTCGCCGTGCTCGACCGCCTGGACGCCGCGCTGGCGGCGCCGGACCACGAGGCCGACCCGTGCCTCGCCACGGGAGCCGGCTGGATCGCCGAGGAGGCCCTGGCGACCGGCCTGCTGTGCTTCCTGCTCTTCCCCGACGAGCCGGTCACGGCCGTGCGGCGGGCGGCGTGCTCCTCCGGGGACTCCGACTCCATCGCCTGCCTGGCGGGCGCCTTCGCGGGCGCGCACCACGGTCTGGCGGCCTGGCCGGACGAGTGGGTGCAGCGCATCGAGTACCGCGAGGAACTACTGGCCCTCGGCGCGCTCTGGGACGGCGCCGGCGGCTGACGCGCGCCGGACGCGGATCAGGAAGTCCTCGACCCGGGCGCGGTCCGGCTCGGCCGGGAGCGGACTGCGCAGGGCGGCGGCGTCGGCCTCGTCGTACAGGCGGAGCATCCAGGACTCCGTCTCGGCCCAGGGGAGTTCGCCGCGCTTGACGGCCAGGAGCCGCTCGCGGTGCTCCCCGACGTCGACGCGCAGTTCCCCGGTGCGCAGCAGGTCGCGGGCGCTGATCAGCAGCCGGAGCAGGTGCATGGCGTGCTTCCAGCGGGGCGCGCCGTGCGTGCGGACGTCGGCCTCCAGCTTCCGCAGCTGGCCGGTGGCGTAGCGGCCGAAGGTCTCGTGGACCTGCCGGGAGAGAAAGGCGCCGCGTAGGGCGAGCAGTTCCCTCCCCGTGTCGTCGGCGTGCTCGACCAGGGGGGAGTGGAGGCACTCCAGGATGTTGGGGTTGGCGCGCAGGGCGAGCTCGCAGAAGCGCTCCACCTCCCAGGAGAACTGCTCCTCGGCCGGGCCCTCGACGTGCCCGGGCGGCTTGGTGAAGCGCCAGAACAGCGGCGTCGGCGCGACGTACACCCCGCGCCGGTCGGTGTCGCTGCCGTCCGTGGCCAGTCCGAAGGCGCGCGAGCCCATCACGCAGGCGTAGACGGTGTGGTGGTGTACGAGGTCGTGGTCGCGCATGAACGCGGATCGTACGGGCTACGCGAGGAGGATCGCGCCGCCTTTTTCGGTGATCGCCTCGGCGGGGAGCGGCCTCGGGGCCGGTCCGGCGACCACGGAGGCGTCGGTGATCCGGTACTTGCTGCCGTGGCAGGGGCAGTTGATGGTGCCCCCGGAGACGCTGTTCACGAGGCAGCCCTCGTGGGTGCAGACGGCGGAGAAGGCCTTGAACTCGCCGGCCACCGGCTGGGTCACCACGATCTTCTTGTCCCTGATCACCGTGCCGCCGCCCACGGGCACGTCTGCCGCCTTCACCAGCACCTCGCCGTCCGCGGACGCGGGAGCCGACGCCGGCGCCGAGGACGGCGCGGAGGCCGGTTTCGAAGCCGGTGGCGCCGAGGTCGCCGCGGCCTGCGGCGCGCTCTCGTCGCCGTACTTGCTGCATCCCGCCAGCGCCACCGTCGACAGCAGCACCACGCGTCGCTTCATGTCGTCACCCCGACCGTTCGGAAGAACCACAACGCGGACGTCAGCCACAGCACCGTCAGCGCAGTGAAGACCAGCCCGCCGACGACCGGCAGCAACCAGTTCGGCAGTCGCTCGGCCCGCAACAGCAGCATCTTTGCGCTGAATGTCCCGAAAAAGAAGCATCCGAGCAGCGAGTGCCACATTACGCGGCTGCTGTACGTCTGATAGCCCAACGCATAGAGGCAGTGCACGGCGACCGGCACCGCCAGCAGGAAGGCGATCCGCCCCGACCAGCGGTGCAGCCCCCCGGTCCAGGACGGGGCGCGCACGCCCGGCACCTTGCCGTACATCACCAGGGCGGAGGCGAGCTGCACGAGGGCGAAGGCGAAGGCGGCGGTGGCGAGCCACGACTTGACCGCGCCGGTGCTGGAGAAGCCGGCCAGATTGAAGGCGGTGCCCGCCGGATCGTGCACCTTGCCGTAGGCGCCCAGGGCGACCGCGACCGCCGCGGCGGTGAGCGCGGGGACCAGGTGGACGACGGCGCCCCGCCGTCCCGAGGGGCGCGGCGGCGGGGCCGGGAAGGACGTGGTGGCGGCGTTCGGGTCCACACTCATGGGACGCTCCTGCTCCTGCCTGCGGACGGACGGAGGGGTCAGGGGATCGGCCGTGCGGTGAGCTGCTCGCCGTCGACGGTCACGGCGCCGGTGGCGGTGTCGATGGCGGGCGCCGCGGACGGCTCGCCGTCGCGGGAGACGATGCCGACCTGCTTGCCGTTCGGCAGCACGATCCAGCCGCCGACGACCCGAGCCCCGCGCACGGAGGCCGTCGCCCGGTACAACCCGGAGGGCTTGACCGCCCGGTCCGCGCGGAAGGGCTGGTCAAGGCCGGCCAGCCGCACCTCGCCGGTGATGCGGGCGCCTTTGAGGGTGCCGTCCAGGCGGGCGCCGTGGCCGTCGGTCAGGCGCATGGCGCCGTCGTCCTCCACGTCGCCGCGCAGCCACGCCTCCTTGGTGCGTCCGTCGCAGACGTACGCGACGGCCTTGCCCTTGCGCAGCGCGATCGCGACGCTCGCCGCGCCGTCGCCGGTGCGGCCCGCGTAGTCCGCGTCGGGACGCGGGGCCCGGGTCGTGCGGGAGGGGGCGGCCGAAGCCGAGGCCGGCGGAGCGGCGGAGGACGCCGGGGCGGACGCGGGCGACCGGGTCGCGGGCGGCTTGCCGCCCTCCTTCACGTCCACCACCGGGCGGGTGCTCGTCGTCGCGTTGAGCGAGATCATGATCAGTGCGAGTGCCAGCCCCGCGAAGAGCGTGTAGAGCGGTCCGGAACGCTGCATGTCCGCCTCCCCCGAGGCCGCGCGGTCAGGGCACCATCGAAGCGGATCGGCGGCCCTCGCGTCCAGGGGCGTGTCAGGACAAAGCGGCGCTTACGACCACACCACGAGCGCCACGGCGTGGCCCTCCGCGTCGCGCTGCACCTCCAGCATCCCGACCACCGCGCTGCGGTTGATCCGCCCGTACACGTGCGGGAAGCGCGTCTCCTCCGGCACCCCCGGCGGCGGCACCGGATCGGCCTCCTCCCACAGCACGCGGGCCTCCAGGGCCTCCTCGTCGATCAGCAGCACCATCAGCGGGCCCGGGGTGGCCCGGTAGAAGGCGTCGGCGACGGCGAGCGCGACCGCCTCGTCGGGCGCGCAGTGCACGAACCCGTCCTCGGCGAGCGACGCGGGCGCGTACGGACGGTCCGGGTCGCGCAGCCAGTCGTCCAGCGGAACCAGGTGGAAGATCATGCTTCATGGTGTACCGCAGCACCCCCGGCGTCTCGCAGGGCGGGCGTGTCCGCCGCGCCCCGTCCACCGCGACTACGCTGACCAGGTACGTACGCGCAGCAACACAGGGAGCGATGACGTGGCGGTACGAGCGGTCCGCGGAGCCGTCCAGCTGGAGCGGGACGAGGCCGAGCACATGCACGAGCAGGTCGCCGAGCTGCTCACCGCCATCCTGGAGCGCAACGGCATCGCGGTGGACGACCTGATCAGCGTCTGGTTCACCGCCACGCCCGACCTGCACAGCGACTTCCCGGCGGTCGCCGCGCGCAAGCTCGGCATCACCGACGTGCCGCTGATCTGCGCGCAGGAACTCGACATCGCCGGTGCCATGCCGCGCGTCGTGCGCATCCTCGCCCACGTCGAGTCCGACCTGTCCAAGGGCGAGATCTCCCACGTCTACCTCGGCGCCGCGGCCGCTCTCCGCAAGGACATCGCCCAGTGAGAACCGCTCTCGTCATCGGCACCGGCCTGATCGGCACCTCCGCCGCCCTCGCGCTCGCCGCGCGCGGCGTCGAGGTCCACCTGGAGGACCACGACCCGGGCGCCGTGCGCACCGCCGCAGCGCTCGGCGCGGGCACCGACGAGCCCCCGGCCGGACCGGTGGACCTCGCGATCGTCGCCGTGCCGCCGGCCCACGTCGCCACGACCGTCGCCGACGCCCAGCGCCGCGGGCTCGCCCGCGGCTACCTCGACGTCGCCAGCGTCAAGGCAGGGCCGCGCCGCGACCTGGAGGCGCTCGGCTGCGACCTGACCTCGTACATCGGCACGCACCCCATGTCCGGCCGTGAGCGCTCCGGACCGCTGGCGGCGACCGCCGACCTCTTCGAGGGCCGCCCCTGGGTGCTCACCCCGACCCCGGTCACCGAGACCGAGGTGCTCAACCTCGCACTGGAGCTGGTCGCGCTCTGCCGCGCCGTCCCGGTGGTGATGGACGCCGAGGCCCACGACCGTGCCGTCGCGCTCGTCTCGCACACCCCGCACCTCGTTTCCAGCATGGTCGCCGCCCGTCTCCAGCACGCCGAGGACAGCGCGGTGCGCCTGTGCGGCCAGGGCATCCGCGATGTGACCCGTGTCGCGGCCTCGCAGCCCGGGATGTGGATCGACATCCTCTCCGCCAACCCCGGCCCGGTCGCGGACGTCCTCGCCGAGATCGCCGCCGATCTGACGGAGACCGTCGAGTCCCTGCGGGCCCTGCAGTCCGCCGACGACGTCAAGCGCCGCGACGGCGCCTCCGGCATCGAGGACCTGCTGCTCCGCGGCAACGCAGGCCAGGCCAAGGTCCCCGGCAAGCACGGCTCCGCGCCCAAGGCCTACGACGTCGTCGCCGTCCTCATCGGCGACCAGCCCGGGGAGCTCGCGCGGCTCTTCGCGGACGCTGGGGCGGCGGGGGTCAACATCGAGGATGTGCGGATCGAGCATTCCACGGGGCAGCAGGCCGGTCTGGTGCAGCTGATGGTGGAGCCCGCGGCGGCGGCGCGTCTGTCGGTGGCGCTGCGGGAGCGGGGCTGGTCGCTGCGCGTCTGAGGGGGTCGGCGGACGGAGTGCGGCGCAGCCTGCGAAGCCCGGGAGGCCCCTTCGGGGCCGAGTGGTGCGAGTGCGGCGTCGGGGGATGGGGCCCGGCCCGGGAAGCTCGCGCCGCTCTTCGCGGACGCGGCGGCGCGTCTGTCGGTGGCGCTGCGGGAGCGGGGCCGGTCGCCGCGCGTCTGAGGGGGAGCCCGCGGAATTCGATGGTACGGAGCCGAATGGGTGGGCCGGTAACCTTGTGGGGATGGCATTGCGCCAACCGAGTCTTCGCTCCGCGCACAAGGAAGGTCCCCCGACTGTGTCGAATCCGGTGATCGTCGCGATCGACGGCCCCTCGGGCACTGGCAAGTCCAGCACTTCGAAGGCGGTCGCGGCCAAGCTCGGCCTGAGCTACCTCGACACCGGGGCCCAGTACCGGGCGATGACCTGGTGGATGCTGAGCAACGGCGTCGACGTGAACGACGCGGCCGCCGTGGCGACCGCCGCCGAGAAGCCGGTGATCGTCTCCGGGGCCGACCCGGCGGCGCCCACGATCACGGTGGACGGCTTGGACGCCTCCGGCCCGATCCGCACGCACGAGGTCACCGCCGCGGTCAGCGCCGTCAGCGCGGTGCCCGAGGTGCGCACCCGCCTGGTCGGGCTGCAGCGCGACGCGGCGGCCGGAGCAGCCGAGGGCATCGTCGTCGAGGGCCGCGACATCGGCACGACCGTGCTGCCGGACGCCACCGTGAAGATCTTCCTCACCGCCTCCCCGGAGGCCCGCGCCGCCCGCCGCGGCGGCGAGCTGAAGGCCACCGGCAGCGCCGAGGTCGACCTCGCGGCGACCCGGGACGCCCTCGTGCGGCGTGACGCGGCCGACGCCGGCCGCAAGACCTCCCCGCTGGCGAAGGCGGAGGACGCCATAGAGGTCGACACCAGCGAGCTCACCCTCGACCAGGTCATCGAGTGCGTCGTCACCCTGATCGAGGAGAAGCGGGCGGCTTCGTGAGCGGCACCTCCGCGGTTCCGGGGCCGAGGGGCGCGGCGGTCGGCCGCCGCCTCGGCATCGGGATCATCAACGGCCTGTGGCGCCCCAGGGTGCTGGGCGGCTGGCGGCTGCCCGCCACGGGTCCGGTGATCCTGGCCGTGAACCACTCGCACTACGTGGACGGTCCGGTGCTCATGGGCACCTGCCCGCGCCCGGTGCACTTCCTGATCAAGAAGGAGGCGTTCGTCGGGCCGCTGGACCCGTTCCTGCGCGGGATCGGCCAGCTCCCGGTGGACCGCCACAGCACCGACCGCACCGCCGTGACGACCGCGCTCGGCGTGCTGGAGCGCGGCGGGGTGCTCGGGATCTTCCCGGAGGGCACCCGGGGCGAGGGCGACTTCGCCGACCTGCGGGCGGGCCTGGCGTACTTCGCGGTGCGCTCCGGCGCGCCCATAGTGCCGGTCGCGGTCCTCGGCACGTCCCGGCCGGGGCGGCTGATCCGCGGCCTGCCGCCGCTGCGCGGCCGGGTCGACGTCGTCTTCGGCGACCCGTTCGACGCCGGTGACGGCACCGGGCGCCGTACCCGTACGGCGCTGGACGCCGCCACCGTGCGCATCCAGAAGCACCTGACCGGCCACCTCGAGTACGCCCGGCGTACCACGGGCCGCGCGTCGTAGCGCCGGCCTGTCCCACACTGGGGCTTGCAGCCCCCCGCACATTGACGATCGACGGAGAAGCTTTCATGGACATCGAGAACGAGTACGGCGAAGTCGGCGCGCTCGACGACGCCGAGTACGCCGAGTTCATGGAGCTCGCCGCCGAAGAGGGCTTCGACCTCGACGACGTCGCGGGTGACCTCGCGGCGGCGGGCCACGGCCCGCTCCCGGTCGTCGCGGTCGTCGGCCGCCCGAACGTCGGCAAGTCGACGCTCGTCAACCGGATCATCGGCCGCCGCGAGGCGGTCGTCGAGGACCGCCCCGGCGTCACCCGCGACCGCGTCACGTACGAGGCCGACTGGAACGGACGCCGCTTCAAGATCGTCGACACCGGCGGCTGGGAGCAGGACGTGCTCGGCATCGACGCGTCCGTGGCCGCCCAGGCCGAGTTCGCGATCGAGGCCGCCGACGCGGTCGTCTTCGTGGTCGACGCCACGGTCGGCGCGACCGACACCGACGAGGCCGTCGTCAAGCTGCTGCGCAGGGCCGGGAAGCCGGTCGTGCTGTGCGCCAACAAGGTCGACGGCCCCTCGGGCGAGGCGGACGCCGCCATGCTGTGGAACCTCGGCCTCGGCGAGCCCTTCCCGGTCTCGTCGCTGCACGGCCGCGGCACGGGCGACCTGCTGGACGCGATGCTGGAGGCGCTCCCCGAGGCGCCGATGCAGTCCTTCGGCAACACCATCGGCGGCCCCCGCCGGGTCGCGCTCATCGGCCGCCCGAACGTCGGCAAGTCCTCGCTGCTGAACAAGGTGGCAGGCGAGGAGCGCGTCGTCGTCAACGAGCTGGCAGGCACCACCCGCGACCCGGTCGACGAGCTCATCGAGCTCGGCGGCAAGACCTGGAAGTTCGTGGACACCGCGGGCATCCGCCGCCGCGTCCACCTCCAGGAGGGCGCGGACTACTACGCCTCGCTGCGCACCGCGGCCGCCCTGGAGAAGGCCGAGGTCGCCGTCGTCCTGATCGACGCCAGCGAGACGCTCGCCGAGCAGGACACCCGGATCATCTCGCTCGCCGTGGAGGCGGGCCGCGCCCTCGTCATCGCCTACAACAAGTGGGACCTGCTCGACGAGGAGCGGCGCTACTACCTGGAGCGCGAGATCGAGAAGGACCTCGTCCAGATCCAGTGGGCGCCCCGGGTCAACGTCTCCGCCCGCACCGGCCGCCACATGGAGAAGCTGGTCCCGGCCATCGAGACCGCCCTGGCGGGCTGGGAGACCCGGGTCCCCACCGGCCGCCTCAACGCCTTCCTGGGCGAGCTCGTCGCCGCCCACCCGCACCCGATCCGCGGCGGCAAGCAGCCCCGCATCCTCTTCGGCACCCAGGCCGGCACCAAGCCCCCGCGCTTCGTGCTCTTCGCCTCCGGCTTCCTCGAGGCGGGCTACCGCCGCTTCATCGAGCGCCGGTTGCGTGAGGAGTTCGGGTTCGAGGGCACGCCGATCCAGGTCTCGGTGCGGGTGCGGGAGAAGCGCGGCCGCAAGAAGTAGCCCCGTCAGGGCCGGACATGATGCCGCCCGCCCGGTCGCCCCAGCGTGGGCGTCCGGGCGGGCGGTTCGTCGTACGGCACTAGAGGCCGTGCATGCGGTTCTCGGCGAGGCCCGGGGGGAGGGCCGGGAGGTCGCCGCGGTGGCGGCCGGAGCGGTAGGGGGAGGAGGAACCCCCGCGGTCGGCGAAGCCGTTGAACTGCAGGTCCTCCTCGCCGGTGCGGTCGCCGGGCAGGGTGCGGAAGAGCCTGCGGTATTCCGAGTAGAGCGCGTCGTAGATCGGCGTGCCCTCACTCGCGGACGCCTCCTGCGCGGTGCGCATGGGGGGAATGGGGCTTCGGTACTGGGCTCGTGAGGAAGCGTCAAAGGTGTGCACGTCGTGCCAACGAGCGGCTCATCTGCGGGGATGCGGGTCGTACGGATGAATCACGCATATGCACTGCCACAGGCCAAAGGCGCGTACGGGCAGCCGTACGCGCCTTGACCGGAGCCGGAACGGATCAGGTACCGGAGAGCGGCATCGTCGCCGCGACCAGGAGTCCGTGTCCGCAGGCGCGTTCCAGGGCGTCGCGCAGCAGGTCCTCGCGGGGCTGCTGGCCGATGGAGCCGTGCGGGGCGGCGTACACGTAGACCTCGTTGGACTTGTTGACCGCCTGGCGCCAGCCCTCGCTCACCGCGAGCGGCTGGTGGGCCTGCCACCACGCCCCGGCCGAGCCCGGCTGCAGGATCGCGTGCAACTGCCCCATGGCGAGCAGCACGGACCAGCCGGGCAGCGGGGAGGGCGGGGTCGTCATGTCGCTCACCGGGAGGAAACCCTGCTCGATGAGGATCGGCAGGAAGTCGTCGCCGGGGCCGGTCTCGCCGGGGCGGGCGATCGGGCCGGTGGGCTCGATGACCAGGGCCGGGCACACCTCGTCCTTGACCAGGACCAGTCCGCAGGTGATGCCGAGCACCGCCTGGCGCGGTGCGGCGGCCGCCTCGGCGGCTCCGGCCTGGTCCTCGCCGGCGATGCTCTGCACCGCGCCCTGCAATTGCTCCTCCGAGACCGGCACGACCTGGGAGGGGATGCAGGTCGCGTGGGCGAAGGCGAGCACGGCGGTCTCCTCCCCGACGAAGAGCACCGTGCTGGTGCGCTCCTTGGAGGTGTCACCGGGGGTGCGGCAGGAAGTGCAGTCGTACGTGCCGGGCGCGCTTTCGCCGGCCAGCAGGCGTGCCGCCTCCTCATCGCCGATCTCGGCTCGTACCTCGTCGCTGACGTCGAGCATGGGCGGCACTGAAGCCTCCTTGGAAATGTACGGCTACGGGCTCCTTTGCCGGGCCTCGCCCGGCACATAGTGACAACGGCCGATCTGTGGCGGGAGTCACGGCCTTCTTCGCGCGCGCTCATGTGTCCGCGTGCGGAGGGTGAACGGCGGTGCGGAGCCGGTCACTCCCCGTCCCACCTTTCACCGCGGGACGCCCCCGTGCCTATGAGACGGGTCACATGGCGCATATGCACTGCACTGATATGCCGTAAAAAACGCCATCAATCCGGTGTCCAGAATAGGTTCTTACTTCAGGTAACCCTCAAGTGGCCTGCGATGAGAGGAATTTGTTTGGTGACTGAACGCGACGCTGCCTAGATTTGCCCGCCGTGTGCAGAGAGCACCGCCCGGGAGAGCTCGCACGGAGGGTGACGGTGAATCGGAAGGTCATCGGCCGGCGGGCGAAGGGGACGGGAACCGCGCCGGATGCGTGGGGCCCCCGTCCGTCGGGTGCCGTACCGCGGGTACGGCGCCAAGGGGGAACCCCGGGTCCGTGGAGAGGGATTCCATGGCCGTATCAGCCAAGTACCGTCAGTCCGCAGTCATGGCCGGCGTCACCGTGCTGACCCCGCTGGCCCTCATGGCCGTCGCGGGACCCGCGAAGGCCGCCGGCAGTGGGGTGTGGGACCGCATCGCGAGCTGCGAGAGCGGTGGGAACTGGCACATCAACACCGGCAACGGGTACTACGGAGGACTCCAGTTCTCGGCCGGGACCTGGCGCGCCTACGGCGGCACCGCGTACGCGGCGACCGCTGACCGGGCGAGCCGGGAGCAGCAGATCGCCGTCGCCACCAAGGTGCAGCGGGCGCAGGGCTGGGGTGCCTGGCCGACCTGCTCCGCCCGCGCCGGCGCCTACGGGAGCGCGCCCGGCCGCGGCACGGCCCCGGCGACGCCCGAGGCGAAGCGGCAGAGCACCTCGGCGCCCGCGCCCGCGCGCGGCGCGACCGGCCACGCCGACCGCGGCCGCAACCGTGCGAAGGGGCACGGCGACTACGGCGTCCGCCCCGGCGACACCCTGAGCGGCATCGCGGCCGCCCACGGGACGACCTGGAAGAAGCTCTACGCCGTCAACAGGTCCGTCATCGGTGCCGACCCGAACCTGATCCACCCCGGTCAGCGCCTGTCGGTCTGATCCTCCGCGCATCACCGGCCCACCCCGGCGGCTGTGCTCCGACCGGGTGGGCCTGACGCGCACATGGCGTGGCGGGCGGCGACGCCCGCCACGCCGTCCCTACTCTGGCCCCCATGTCCCGTCCCCGCCGTCTCGCGGTGACCGCGTTCGTTCTGCTCGCCACCTGGGCGGCCCTCGCTCCCGGGGCCGCCAACGCCGACGGGCACGCTCCTGTCTGGCTGGAACTGGCGACGTGCGAGAGCAGCAACCGCTGGAACACCAACACCGGCAACGGCTTCTACGGCGGGCTGCAGATCTTCCAGCCCACCTGGGTCGAGCACGGCGGCCTCGACCTGGCCGCCAGGCCCGACCGCGCCACTCCCGACCAGCAGATGACCGTCGCCGAGGAGATCCTGCGCGACCAGGGCTGGGAGGCCTGGCCGACCTGCGCGCAGCGGCTGCGGCTGTCCGGCCGGGCGCACGCGGTCCAGCCCGGCGAGACCCTGGAGAGCATCGCCCGGCGCTTCAGCATCAGCGGAGGCGCGGCCGAGCTGTACCGGACGAACCAGGACGTGATCGGGTCGGACCCGACCCGGCAGCTCACTCCCGGAACACTGCTGCGCCTGCCGCGGTGAGCTCACCCGGCTCGCCGCCGAGGACGGGGGCAGGCTGTCCCAGTGGCAACTCGAGGGCTGGGCGGGGGCCGTGTGGTTCGCCGACGCCCTCGCGTCCTGCACCGCCGCCGGCGCCGAGCCCACCCGCGCTTGCGTCGAGCGCTTCGTCGGGCACGGCGCCCCCTGCGACGCGCGGGGCCTGCTGATCCCGGTGCGCTTCAGGGCGCTCGCCGAGCCGCCCGTCGCCCGGCGGGCCTGTCTGTCGGTAGCCCGGTGGAGTGACACGGCGGACGGCGGCGGGGACGCCTGGATCGCCAACGGAGACGATATGGAGCGCAATTGCTTCGACGTGCCGCAGCCGCCCTATCGCGCCTGAGAGGTGCGATCCCGGAAGGACGCCGCACGGTCGCGCCAAATATCACAGCCCGGACACAGTGGGAACACAGGAAGGTGAACGTATGCAACCCGAGGGTCAACCACCCGGTCTTGCTGATCACGAGGAGCGGACGTCGAGTCCGTGGCGGGGCGGAGAACACGGGGACGACGGATGCGCATCTCATTCCTGATCCACAACGCGTACGGGGTGGGCGGGACCATCCGGACGACCTTCAACCTGGCCGGGGCGCTCGCCGAGCGGCACGAGGTCGAGATCGTCTCGGTCTTCCGTCACCGGAAGGATCCGGTACTCGGCCTCGACCCGCGGGTGGTACTGCGCCACCTTGTGGACCTGCGCCGCGGCAGCGCGACGTGCGACCTGGACGACCCGCTGTACCAGCGGCCGGCCAAGGTCTTCCCGTCCGGCGAGAACCGCTACGGCCAGTACAACGGCCTCACGGACCAGCGGATCGCGGCCCATCTCGCGGCGCTGGACGCCGACGTCGTGATCGGCACGCGTCCCGGCCTGAACGTCCACATCGCACTGCAGGCGCCGCGTCACGTGGTGCGGGTCGCCCAGGAACACCTGACGCTGGAGACCCACTCCACGCCGCTGATCCTCCGGCTGCGCCGGCTCTACCCGCGGCTGGACGCGGTCACCACGACGACCGAGGCCGACGCCGCCGCGTACCGCCGCAGGCTCCGTCTGCCCGGTGTACGGGTGGCCGCCCTGCCGAACAGCTGCCCCGACCCTGGGGTCGCCCCGAGCACGCTGGACGCCAAGTACGTGGTCGCGGCGGGCCGGCTCGCCCCGGTGAAGCGCTATGGGGACCTGATCAGGGCCTTCGCCAAGGTCGCGGCCGAGCGCCCGGACTGGGGCCTGCGGCTGTACGGTTCGGGCGCCCAGAAGGAGAAGCTGGAGCGGCTCATCGAGCGGCTGGAGCTCGGTGAGCATGTGCAACTGATGGGCATGGCGGCGCCGATCGAGCCGGAGATGGCCAAGGGCTCGCTGCTCGCGGTCTCCTCGAGCCTCGAGTCGTTCGGCATGACCATCGTGGAGGCGATGCGGGTGGGGCTGCCGGTGGTCAGCACCGACTGCCCGCTGGGCCCGGGCGAGATCATCAGCGACGGGGTGGACGGCCTGCTGGTGCCGCCCGGGGACACCGACGCGCTGGCCGGCGCGCTGCTCCGGCTGATCAACGACGGGGAACTGCGCAAGCGGATGGGCCGGGCGGCCCTGGAGAAGGGCGTCCGGTACGACCCGGCGGAGGTCGCCGGTGCCTGCGAGAGGCTGTTGCAGGAACTGCTGGAGCGCCGCTCGGGCCCCAGGGGCCGGCTGCACGCGGGGAGCCTGTACGTCGCGGGCATGGGGCTGGGGCTGGTGTACTCGGGCAGGGACCTCGCCAGGGAGGCGCAGCGGAGGGCCCGCAGGGTCCGCAAGCGGCTGAGGGCCAAGGTGGCGGCGGGACTCGGCAGGCGGGCGGCCCAGGAGGGCGCCGCGGAGGACGGTGCCTAGCCGGGCCGCCCGGGGACCGGCCGAGGCCGTTCCCCGTGGTCACCCCCGCTTCTCGGCCCGCTCGGCGATCTCCGGGTGGTGGAGGTCGAAGGCGGGGGACTCGGAGCGGATCCGCGGCAGCGTCGTGAAGTTGTGCCGCGGCGGCGGGCAGGAGGTCGCCCACTCCAGTGAACGGCCGAACCCCCAGGGGTCGTCGACCTCCACCCTTCGTCCGTACCTGGCGGTCCGCCAGACGTTGTAGAGGAACGGCAGGGTGGACAGGCCCAGCAGGAACGCCCCGATCGTCGAGATCGTGTTGAGCACGGTGAAGCCGTCCGCCGCCAGATAGTCCGCGTACCGCCGGGGCATGCCCTCCACGCCCAGCCAGTGCTGGACCAGGAAGGTGGTGTGGAAGCCGGTGAACAGCGTCCAGAACTGGATCCTGCCCAGCCGCTCGTCGAGCATCTTCCCGGTGAACTTCGGCCACCAGAAGTAGAAGCCGCCGAACATCGCGAAGACCACCGTCCCGAAGACCACGTAGTGGAAGTGGGCCACCACGAAGTACGAGTCGCTGACCTGGAAGTCCAGCGGGGGCGAGGCGAGGACCACCCCGGTGAGGCCGCCGAAGAGGAAGCTCACCAGGAAGCCGACCGCCCACAGCATCGGCGTCTCGAAGGACAGCGAGCCGTGCAGCATCGTGCCGATCCAGTTGAAGAACTTCACTCCGGTGGGCACCGCGATCAGGAACGACAGGAGCGAGAAGAAGGGCAGCAGCACGGCGCCGGTCACGAACATGTGGTGCGCCCACACCACCATGGACAGCCCGGTGATGGCCATCGTCGCGCCGATCAGCGTCATGTAGCCGAAGATCGGCTTGCGCGAGAACACCGGGATGATCTCGGTGATGATGCCGAAGAACGGCAGCGCGATGATGTAGACCTCCGGGTGGCCGAAGAACCAGAACAGGTGCTGCCACAGCAGCGCGCCGCCGTTGGCGGGCTCGAAGACCACCGAGCCGAAGCGCCGGTCCGCCTCCAGCACCAGCAGCGTCGCCGCCAGCACCGGGAAGGCCATGAGCACCATCACCGAGGTGAACAGCACGTTCCAGGTGAAGACCGGCATACGGAACATCGTCATCCCCGGCGCCCGCATCCCGACGATCGTGGCGACGAAGTTGACCGCGCCGAGGATGGTGCCGAAGCCGGCCAGTACCAACCCCATGATCCACATGTCGGCGCCGATCCCCGGCGAGCGGGTCAGGCTGTTCAGCGGCGCGTAGGCGAACCACCCGAAGGAGGCCCCGCCGGTGGGGGTCAGGAAGCTGCCGAGCACGATCAGCCCGCCGAAGAGGAAGAGCCAGTACGACAGCATGTTCAGCCGGGGGAAGGCCACGTCGGGCGAGCCGATCTGCAAGGGCATGATCTCGTTGGCGAACCCCGCGAAGGTCGGGGTGGCGAAGAGCAGCAGCATGATCGTGCCGTGCATGGTGAACAGCTGGTTGAACTCGTCGTTCGACATCAGCTGCAGGCCGGGACGGGCGAGCTCGGCGCGCATCAGCAGCGCCATGACTCCTGCGGCCAGGAAGAACCCGAACGACGTGACCAGGTAGAGGTGACCGATCTTCTTGTGGTCGGTGGTGGTCAGCCAGTCCACCACCAGCCGTCCCGGTCGCCGCGGTGCCGCCGCCCGCTCGGCGGTGGTCCGCGCCGCGTACGTCCCCATCCGCGCGCTCCCTCGCTGTAGGAGATCCTGCCGGCAGTCGACCTTTCGTACAGTCTCGGGCAGACGACCCATCATGTGACGTACCGGTACGGGACGGCCATCGCGCGTCGTAGCCGGGCGGGCCCGGGAAGCGGCACCATGGAGGTGGCTCTCCCGGAGGAACGCGTACGTGAGGGCGTGTCAGGCACCTGGTGCCTGACGGGGGCGAACGGCTCCCTGGACGGCTCCCCGGAGGCCCCGGGCCTGTTGGGGACCTGTTCGGGGCGGCATTGAGCGGGTGGTCGAACGAAAGTACGATAAAGGGGTCATGCCGTAGCGCAGCGAGGGGGCACCCCGTGACGCACCCGGACCACGACCGCGCGCTGGAGTGCGCGCTCGCCGCCGCACGGCGCGGCTTCCCCGTCATCCCGCTGTCGCGGACCAAGCTTCCGGCGGTCCGCTCGCCGCACCGGGGGGAGACCGGGCGCGGGATGTGCCGGGGGCAGTGCGGACGGCTCGGTCACGGTGTCCACGACGCCGCCACCGACCCCGCCCGGATAGCGGAGCTGTTCGCGGCGGCCCCCTGGGCCACCGGCTACGGGATCGCGTGCGGGCGCTCGCCGCACTATCTGATCGGCCTCGACCTGGACCGCAAGGACGGCGTCGACGGTGTGACCGATCTGGTGGACCTGGCGGCGCGGTACGGCTTCGCCGTGCCGTGGACGCGGACGGTGATCACCCCGAGCGGTGGCCGGCACCTGTGGCTGCGCGGCCCCGCCGAGGTGATCGTGCCCAATTCCGTACGCCGGCTGGGAGGCGGCATCGACGTGCGCGGCAGCGGCGGCTATCTCGTCGGCCCGGGCTCGGTCACCACCGGCGGGCTCTACCGCTGGGATCCGCCGACGGCGTCGATGCCGCCGGCCGCCGTGCCCAAACGGCTGCTGCGGCTGCTGCTGACGACCCCGCAGCGCCGGGCGGCACGCGCGCCGGCGGGCGCCGGGGCGAGCGGGGGCGCGGCCGAGCCGCTGATCCGCTTCGTCCTCGGCTCGGCGGTGGGGGAGCGCAACGAGCGGCTCTTCTGGGCCGCCTGCCGGGCGTTCGAGAACGGGCACGGCGACCGGGTCGCCGCCGAGATGGTCGGCGCGGCGGTCAGCACCGGCCTGTCGGAGCGCGAGGCGGAGTCGACGGTCGGCTCCGCCCGCAGACATGTCCTGGGAGGGTCTGGCGGGCGGCGCTCGGCGGGAGCACTCTGACGGCATGACCTCTATCGCACCAAGGGCCGGCCGAGTCGCCGTCACCGAGGAGGCCGCGGGGCTGCTGCGGCGTCTCGCCGACCAGCACGGCCCGTTGATGTTCCACCAGTCCGGCGGCTGCTGCGACGGCAGCTCGCCCATGTGCTATCCGCTCGGGGAGTTCCTCACCGGGGACTCCGACGTGCATCTGGGCGACCTCGACGTCCTGGGCATCGATCCGGTGCCGGTGTGGATGTCGCGCGACCAGTTCGCGTACTGGAGCCACACCCATCTGACGATCGACGTGGTGCCCGGGCGCGGCAGCGGCTTCTCACTGGAGGCGCCGACGGGCAACCGGTTTCTCATTCGGTCCCGGTTGCTGACGGACGAGGAGCTGGCGACGCTGGGGATGTGATGTGAGGGAAGTGTGTGGGCCGTTTCCCGGAATTCCCCGGAAGTCGGCCCGGCCGGTTTTCGGCGGTCGGGTCCGCAAATTCGGTGGCCGATTGGAAAAGTCACCCCCAAAGAGTGAACGGTGCACGCCAAACGCCACTCGGGATTCTGTGACAGAAGTGTGACGATCAAGTCCGCCGCCGCTTCCGTCACGGCTCGTGTGCGCCTACGGTTGCTCACATGGCAACCGATCGGACTCCCGCACGGCAACCGCAGGACGAACCCGAGGCCTACGTCGGCCTCCCCGCCGACGAGGCCGGGCGCCGGGCAACCGAGCGCGGCTGGAGCACGGTGCGCGCCCTTCCGCCGGGCGCCATCATCACCATGGAGTACCGCGTGGGACGTCTCAACTTCACCGTCGCGGACGGCCGGGTGACCCGCTGCTGGAGCGGCTGAACGCCCGCCGTGCGGCCCGCGTACGACAACGGCCCCGGCGCTCCCTGGGGGAGCGCCGGGGCCGTCGTGCGGGCGGAGGGCGGGGCGGGAGGCGTGCGTACCTGCCCCGCCGCCGGTCAGCCGGTGGCTCCGCGGCCGCGGGCCACGCCGGCCTGGCCGAGCGGTGCCGGGCGGGCCGGGCGGTCGGCGGGCGGGCGGCGGCTGCCGACCGGGGTGACCGGGGTGCGCTCGTGCCGGGTGGTGTGCGGGCGTGCCGGGTGGTGCGGTATCCCGGACGCGGGAGTCGTCGCGCGGCCGCCGAGAACGACGGGCTCGAGTACGCCGTCCGGGTGGTCGGCGAGCTGGGTGGAGGCCGTGGCCGTGCTCGCGAGAGGGGTCGCGGCGGGCACCGCGCCGGTGCCGCGGCGGCGCGCCCAAGCGGTCGTGATCCACTGCTCGGCCGAGGCCATCAGGGGCTCGAACCAGGGCAGCGCCAGCAGGATCAGCAGACCGGCCGCCCAGCCGAGCAGGACGTCGCTGACCCAGTGGGTGCCGAGGTAGATGGTGGTCATGCCGACGCCCAGCGCCAGCAGCGCCGCGATCACGGAGGTGACCCGGCGGACCCATGGGGTGGTGGCCAGATAGGCCAGGACGCCCCAGGTCACCACGGCGTTCGCGGTGTGACCGGAGGGAAATATATCGCCGCCGGCGAAGAGTTCGGCCGATCCGGCGCTGGTCGCGTAGTGCGGGCCGAGCCTGCCGAGGCCGTATTTCACCGAACCCACGGTGACGTTGAGCAGCAGCAGCGACGTGCCCAGCACCAGCAGCGGGTGCAGGGTGCGCTGGCGCCAGGCGCGCCAGCCGAGCCAGGCGGCGACGATCACGGCGGTCGGGCCGCGCTGGCCGAGGACCACGAAGTAGTCCAGGAACGCGTGGATCTGCGGCCACTGCTTGTACGGCCGCCACATCATGACCTGCCAGTCCAGGGTCACGAGCTTGGACGTGGTCAGGACGGCTACGACGATGGCCACATAGGCCACCAGCGTCGAGCCGAACAGCAGCACGCGTGTTCGGCTCATGCCCGGTGGCGCCTGGGCTGTCTCGGGCTCCTCCATGAGGCGAAGCTTGTCATCGGTACGCACTCAATCGACGTTACAGCGTGTGATGGCGGAGTTCGGCCGGAAGGCGGGGTTCGTAATGACGATGTGATGTGGATTGCGTCTCACTCCATCCATTGGCTGTAGTGCCGACGGACTCATTGAGCCGAATGCGGGAACTCCTTGATTTTATGTTTCGAAGTGCATGTGGAGGATCTTGGAAAATCTCGCGTTCGATTTCCGTGCTCTCCGTTTATCTTTGATTGCCCGTCACTTCTCCTGGGGTTCGCCCTGCCGTTCGCCCGGTGGGCCGGTTCCTGTGAACGCCCACGTCACCGGTCCCGGGCGGGCGGTTGACGTGGGCGAATTCCGGATCCGGGGAGCGTGCTGAACCCTTCCGGGGCGCGTGTGTTGAAGGACGCGGGCACACCGCGCCACCGGTGCGTACGGCCGGAGCCGGCGGGTACACGGCACTGAGTCGGAGGACGGGGAGATCCGGCCCCCGGCGGGGCGCCCGGTACGGGAACGGCACCGGAAAGCCGCGACGATCATGCGTAGGCGGCCACCGGAAATGTCCGGCAGGTCTCCGGTGGATGGCCGTCACGTGACGACCGCCACGTCGGAACGTGACCCACGCCACGTACCGGCGGCCCGGACTCGCGTAGTCTGACGACTTCACTCGCCCTCGTCGCTGGGTTCCCCCGGGATCGTCCCCTCGTCCTGCCCAGGGACACCGCGAGCGCACCGCTGGGAGGTACGTACATGGCAGGGACGTCCTCGGCCGGCATTCCCGGGCCGGCTGCCGTCCCACAGCACACTCGGCCGGTCAACCGTTGGACCGTGCTGATCGTCCTCTGCGTCAGTCTGCTGCTCGTCGCCCTCGACGCGACCGTGCTGCACGTCGCCGTTCCCGCGGTGAGCGAGGACCTGCGCCCCGGCGCGATAGAGCTGCTGTGGATCGTCGACGCCTACCCACTCGTCGCGGCATCCCTGCTGATCCTCTTCGGCACCCTCGGCGACCGTGTCGGAAGACGCCGGATCCTGCTGCTGGGCTACACGATCTTCGCGGCCGCCTCGGCGGTTGCCGCCTTCGCGCCGGACCCGCGCGTGCTCATCGCGGCCCGGGCCCTGCTCGGCGTCGGCGGTGCGATGATCATGCCGGCCACGCTGTCGATCCTCCGGCAGGTCTTCCCGGACCGCCGTGAGCGGGCCGTCGCCATCGGGGTGTGGAGCGCCGTGGCGGCCGTCGGCGCCGCCGTCGGCCCGGTCCTCGGCGGCTTCCTCGTCGAGCACTACTGGTGGGGCTCGGTCTTCCTGATCAACATCCCGCTGATGGCGGTGATACTCCCGGTCGCCCGCTGGCTGCTGCCGGAGTCCCGCGGTGAGCTGGACGGCCCCTGGGACGTCCTGGGCGCCGTGATGGCCGCCCTGGGCATCCTCGGCGCCATCCTCGGCGTCAAGCAGATCGGCGGCGGCGCCAGCCCGTACGCCCCCTCCGCGCTCGTCCCACTGCTGGCGGGCCTGGCCCTGCTGGTGCTGTTCGTACGGCGGCAGCGCGGACGGGCCCACCCGCTGATCGACATCGGCATGTTCCGCCGCCCCGCGTTCGGCACCTCCGTGGGCTGCATCGTGCTGGCGATGCTCGCCCTCGTCGGCCTGGAGCTGATCGCCGTCCAGTACCTGCAGCTGGTCCTCGGCCTCAGCCCCCTGGCGACCGGTCTGCGGCTGCTGCCGCTGACCTTCGCCGCCATGGGAGCCGGCCTCCTCGGCTCCCGGATGCTCGGCCGCTTCGGGCCGCGCGTGATGGTCAGCACCGGCTTCGTCCTCACCGCCTGCGCGGTGGCCGCCCTGACCCTCATGGGTCAGCACGACCGCCCCGGCGTGCTGACCGCGGGCTTCGTCCTCCTCGGCTTCGGACTGGAGGTCACGCTCTTCGGCGCGTACGAGTCCATGCTCAGCGACGCCCCCGCCGAGCAGGCGGGCGGCGCCGCCGCGATCGGCGAGACCTCCTACCAGCTCGGCGCCGGCCTCGGCATCGCCCTGCTCGGCAGCGTCATGAACGCCGCCTACGCTCCCGGCGTCGCCCGGGTTCCCGGTGTGCCGCGGGCCGCCGGCGCCTCGGCCGGCAAGTCCCTCGGCGAGGCCTACGAGGTCTCCGGCCACCTCGGCGGCTCCGCCGGCGCTTCCCTGCGCCACGCCGCGCGGCACGCCTTCGTCCACGGGATGCACATCACCCTGCTGGTCAGCGCCGGCCTGCTGCTCCTGGGCGCGGTCGCCGCGCTGCGGCTGCCCCGCCGCATGGAGTGCGGTACGGCGGCGGCCTCCCGGCCCACCGCCCCCGGGATCCCGACGCCGCGCGAACACGCCCTGGCCGGGGCGGACGCGTCACGCTGAGCACCGGCGGGGGCTTTACGTGCTCCCGCCACGGAAGTAGCTTCGTGCGCGAAGCGCAGTGATCACCGGAGGGGACGACGATGTCCGCTGGAAAGCCGCAGTTCGACCCGCACGACCCGCTCGGCATCGACGACCTGCTCGGCGACGAGGACCGCGCCGTGCGGGACACGGTGCGCGGCTGGGCCGCCGACCGCGTGCTGCCGCACGTGGCGGAGTGGTACGAGCGCGGCGAGCTGCCGGTGATCCGCGAGCTGGCCCGGGAGCTCGGCTCGATCGGCGCGCTGGGCATGTCCCTGACCGGCTACGGCTGCGCGGGCGCCACCGCCGTCCAGTACGGCCTGGCCTGCCTGGAGCTGGAGGCGGCCGACTCCGGCATCCGCTCGCTCGTCTCCGTCCAGGGCTCGCTGGCGATGTACGCCATCCACCGCTACGGCTCGGAGGAGCAGAAGCAGCAGTGGCTGCCGCGGATGGCCGCCGGCGAGGTCATCGGCTGCTTCGGGCTCACCGAACCCGACCACGGCTCCGACCCGGCCGGCATGCGCACCCACGCCAAGCGGGACGGTTCGGACTGGATCCTCAACGGCCGCAAGATGTGGATCACCAACGGCTCGGTCGCCGGCGTCGCCGTGGTGTGGGCCCGCGCCGACGAGGGCATCCGCGGTTTCGCCGTGCCCACCGACACCCCGGGTTTCTCCGCGCCGGAGATCAAGCACAAGTGGTCGCTGCGCGCCTCCGTCACCAGTGAGCTGGTCATGGACGACGTACGCCTCCCCGCCGACGCCGTCCTCCCCGAGGTCACCGGCCTGCGCGGCCCCCTCAGCTGCCTGAACCACGCCCGCTACGGCATCGTCTGGGGCGCGATGGGCGCCGCGCGCAGCAGCTTCGAGGCCGCCCTGGAGTACGCCCGCACCCGCGAGCAGTTCGGGCGGCCCATCGGCGGCTTCCAGCTCACCCAGGCCAAGCTCGCCGACATGGCGCTCGAACTGCACAAGGGCATCCTCCTCGCCCACCACCTCGGGCGCCGGATGGACGCGGGCACGCTCCGGCCCGAGCAGGTCAGCTTCGGCAAGCTCAACAACGTGCGCGAGGCGATCGAGATCTGCCGCACGGCCCGGACCGTCCTGGGCGCGAACGGGATCTCGCTGGAGTACCCCGTCATGCGGCACGCGACCAACCTGGAGTCCGTGCTCACCTACGAGGGCACGGTCGAGATGCACCAGCTCGTGCTCGGCAAGGCGCTCACCGGCCTCGACGCGTTCCGGTAGCCCTCGGCGGCGGCGCCGGCACCGTCGCCGCCGCCGAGGGTCAGTTCTGGTTGAAGAAGCCGTCGCCGCCGCGCTTGCTGTCCGCGTTGACGACCAGGTAGTCGGGCGGTGTCAGCAGGAAGACACGGTTGGCCACGCGGTCGATGGAGCCGCGCAGGCCGAAGGTGAGGCCGGCCGCGAAGTCGACGACCCGCTTGGCGTCGGCGGGCTCCATGGCCGTCAGGTTCACGATGACCGGGACGCCGTCCCGGAAGAGCTCGCCGATGCCGCGGGCGTCCCGGAATCCGTCCGGGGTGACCGTGGCGATCCGGCGGCCCTGCTCCTCGGCCGATTCGGAGGCCACGCGCACGCGGGGGTCGGTGACCCAGGAGTCGGGGGAGGACGTCTCGGCGCCGTCGCCGTAGTCGGCGTAGTCCTCGTCGTAGTACTCCTCGGCGCTGTTGTCGTCGACGAGTCCCAGCCAGGCGCTCGCCCGTCGTACCGATCCCATGGACGCCTCCTCTCACACGCGGTCAGTTTGCCGTCCGCACCCCTATGGTCGTCCATGATGCGGATGATGCGCCAAGCGGATACCCACCGTGGGGTGGATTCGTGACAGACCTGGTGCATAAATCGCACTAGTGGCCCCCAGATCACCCCGATAAACCAGGCTTCTGACGGATCATCGGAAAGGATCCCGCTCGGTAGAGTGACGGGGCGCCGCCGGACAGCCGAACGGCCGGCGCAGCGAACGACCAGCCGATGGCGTGCTCCATCACCGCGCATGACGTACGGGGGATTGCGATGTTCGGAATCGTCAGACCATGCAGGCACCGTCTGCCGGAGAAACTGGCCGCATCGTGGCTGGCGCATCTGTGCGGACTGTGTCTCGCCCTGCGGGACGACCACGGGCAACTGGCCAGGATCGCCACCAACTACGACGGGCTGATCATCTCGGTGCTCGTCGAGGCCCAGGCCCCGCGGGACGACGGCGGGCGCAGGACCGCCGGGCCGTGCCCGTTGCGCGCGATGCGGACCGCGCCGGTCGCCAAGGGGGAGGGCGCGCGGCTGGCCGCCGCGGTCTCTCTGGTGCTGGCCTCCGCGAAGATGCGCGACCACGCGGCCGACGGGGACGGGCTGCTGGCCCGCCGCCCGGTGGCGGCGGCCGCGCGCACGGTGGCCCGGCGCTGGGACCGGGCGGGTGCGGCGACCGGGGCGGGGGTCGGCTTCGACACCGCGGTCCTGGTGGACGCCGTCGGCCGGCAGACCGCCGTCGAGGCGGCCGCGGGCGCCGGCACCCCCCTGCTGACCGTCACCGAGCCCACCGAGACCGCCACCGCCGCCGCGTTCGGCCACACGGCGGTGCTGGCCGGACGTCCCGCCAACCGGGCGCCGCTGGAGGAGGCGGGGCGGCTCTTCGGCCGCCTCGCGCACCTGCTGGACGCGGTGGAGGACCTCGACGCCGACACCGCGGCGGGCGCGTGGAACCCGCTCACCGCCACCGGCACGGGCCTGGACGAGGCCCGGCGGCTGTGCGACGACGCCGTGCACGGGGTCCGGCTGGCGCTGCGGGACGCGGAGTTCACCGACGGCGCGCTCGCCCACCTGCTGCTCGCGCACGAACTGCGACGTTCCGTGGACCGCGCCTTCGGGGCCTCGTGCGCGCACCACCCGGGCGGCCCCAAGACGCCTGAGCAGTCGCCGTGGCTGACCCCCGGGCCGCCGCACCGGCCCGGCCCCCGCCGCGGGCTGCTCGCGGGCTGCGCGGTGTGGGCGGGGCTGTGCTGCACCTGCCAGATCTGCTGCCGGGACCACTACGAGGACCCCTGGAACGGCAAGCGCCGCGAGGGCTTGTGCTCCAACTGCGACTGCTCCGGCTGCGACTGCTCCGGCTGCGACTGCGGCTGCGGGGACGGCTGCTGCTGCGACTGCGACTGCTGCGGCTGCGACTGCTGAACGGGCGGGGTCCGGTCGTCGCCGAGTGGCGCGCTCGGGGGCGGTCCGGGCCCGGCTCGGGACCGGCTCGGGACCGGCCCGCCGGGCGCGGGCGGTTGTGGCTGCGGCCGCAGAACGGACGGGGTCCGTTCGTGACCGAGTGGCGTGCCGGTGCGGCGCTGTGTGCCTTTCTGCGGAGGGGGGTGGGCGACGGCGGGCCGATGCGCCGTTGGTCGTCCGGCGGGTTGGCGGTCCCCGCCGGGCGCAGTCGGTGGGTACCGGCTTGTGCGCGCCGGCGGCGACCGCGGGCGGCGGCCGGCCGGCGGGCGCGGCGTCCCGTTGCCGGAGACGGCGCGGGCCCGGCCGTGCGCTGTCCTGCCGGCTCGTCCCGCGCCGGTCGTCAGGCGTTTCGCGGGCGGCCGGGCTCACGCGACGTGGCCGGCCCGGGCCGGGGCGTGCCGTCAGCCGTTCCTTCCCGCCAACCGGCGGTCCGTCGTGGGCCGGACCGGCGGCCGGGGCACGCGACGGGCTCACCGGGTGATACGCCGTCACCGTGCGGGGACCCGGCGGCCGTGGCCGCGTTTCGGGAGTGTCACGCGGCCGAAACCCGCCCTTGTGCGATTGTGCGTGACTCTGAATACTCCCGTGTGCGCAGCACTTGTCAGGGGCACGCCACTCCCCACAGTCCGGCGGCGCCCTCGCTGCGCCTCACAGGCTCGCGCTACGCGGGTCAACTTCCGTTCCCCCACAGGAGGAAAAGAGTGAGGATCAAGCGCACCACCCACACCCCCGTTTCGAGACGCATACGGCTGATCGCCGTGGCGTCCGGTCTGCTGGCGGCCACCGCGCTCACCCTGCCCGCCGCCCAGGCCGCCCCCGCGCCCAAGGCCTCGCCCGAGGCCGCGGCCGCGCTCACCACGTCCCTCGGCACCTCCTCCACCGCCGGCTCGTACTACGACGCCAAGGCCAAGGCCATGGTCGTCAACGTCACCAACGCCAAGGCCGCCCAGGCCGTCAGCGCCGCGGGCGCGGTGCCGAAGCTCGTCGCGCACAGCACCGCCCAGCTGAACAAGGCCGGGAAGGCCGCCCTCGCCGCGGACATCGCCGGCACCTCGTGGGTCGTCGACCCGAAGTCCAACCGCCTGGAGATCACGGCCGACAGCACGGTCACCGGCGCCGAGCTCGGCAAGATGCGGAAGGCCACCGCCGCCTACGGCGACGCGGTCACCTTCCGCCGCACGGCCGGCACCTTCAAGCGGCTGATCGCCGGTGGCGACGCCATCTACGGCGGCGGCTACCGCTGCTCGCTCGGGTTCAACGTGCGCAGCGGCAGCACCAACTACTTCCTGACCGCCGGCCACTGCGGCGAGGTCGCCTCGACCTGGTACTCCAACTCCAGCCAGTCCACCGTGCTGGGCACGAACGTCAGCTACAGCTTCCCGACCAACGACTACGCGCTGGTCCGGTACACCAACACCTCGGTGACCAAGAGCGGCACGGCCGGCAACACCGACATCACCAGCGCCGGCAACGCCTTCGTGGGCCAGGCCGTCCTGCGTGACGGGTCCACCACCGGCATCCACAGCGGTTCGGTCACCGGCCTCAACGCCACCGTCAACTACGGCGGCGGCGACGTGGTCTACCAGATGATCCGCACCAACGTGTGCGCCGAGGGCGGCGACTCCGGTGGCGCGCTGTACACCTCCGGCGGCATCGCGCTGGGCCTGACTTCCGGCGGCAGCGGCAACTGCAGCGTCGGCGGCACGACCTTCTTCCAGCCGGTGACGGAGGCGCTCAGCGTCTACGGCGTCAGCGTCTTCTGAACCTTCGGGAGGTCCACGCCCTCCCTTCCGTACGGGCCGTGCCCGGTGGCCTCGCGGCCGCCGGGCACGGCCCGTACGGCCCTGTTGTCCGCTCGGCCTGTGGTCGACTACTCCGCGACGCACCGCATGACCGCGTAGGAGGGGAGCGCAGGACGGCGGCGTCCGGGGCGGAGCCGCCCGCGAAGTCGAAGTCCCGGCCGAGCCACCGGTCGGCCGGGGTCTGCAACGCCGCCCCGGAGGCGCGCCACAGCCCGCGCGGCGGCGGCTGCACGGTGGGCACCCGCGCCGTGACGACCAGGCTGAGCGGCAGCCGTTCGCGGTCCGGCCACCGCTCCCGAAGCCCGTCCCCGAGCCGGCTCGCCGGCAGCGGACCGTCCCGGAGGAGCGCCCGCCCCGCCTCGGCGACCTCCGCCGGGTCCAGCCCCGCCAGCTGCCGCCGGAACTGCCCCAGCAGGCGCCGCTCGATCACGTCCTGCACGACCGGCCGGAGCGCCATGCAGTCCCGCGCGGTCACCAGGTGCACGGTCCACCGCAGCAGGGACATCCGCACCGCCCGCCGCTCCTCGAGCATCGCGGACAGCTCCCGCGGCGCGAAACCCTCGATCCGGGACCACAGCGCGACATAGGGGTCCTGCGGCTCCTGCGCCTGCAGCCCACCAGCCCCTCGATGATCTCCTCCGCGCCGGCGCGCACCCGGGCCAGCAGCGACTGGCGCGCCAGGAGCGAGCGGTTGAGCGTCCGGCGGTCCAGTACGGTGCCCTCGGGGATCGTCTCCATGAAACTCACGGTAGGAGCGAATGCGGACAGGAACCGTCCGCGACGGCTGACAGACTGATGCCGTGCTGGAAACCTCCGCCCGACTGCTGCGCCTGCTGTCCCTGCTCCAGTCCCGGCGGGACTGGACGGGCCCCGAACTCGCCGAGCGCCTCGAGGTCACCGCCCGGACGGTGCGCCGCGACGTGGAGCGCCTGCGCGCCCTGGGCTACCCCGTGCACGCCGCCCCCGGCACCGCCGGCGGCTACCGGCTGGGCGCGGGCGCCGCGCTGCCCCCGCTGCTGCTCGACGACGAGGAGGCGATCGCGGTCGCGCTCTGCCTGCGCACCGGCGCCGGAGGCAGCGTCGAGGGCATCGAGGAGACCTCGCTGCGCGCCCTGGCCAAGCTGGAGCAGGTGCTGCCCTCCCGGCTGCGCCGCCGGGCTCAGGCGATGGAGGCCGTCGCGGTGTCCCGGCCCGCGGCGCCGCTGCCGAGCGCCGTCGCCCAGGACGTGCTGACCGCGATCGGCGCCGCGTGCCGCGACCGCGAACGGCTGCGCTTCGACTACCTCGCGCACGGCGGCACCGCCAGCCGCCGCACCGTCGAGCCGCACAGCCTGGTCCACCACGGCCGCCGCTGGTACCTGCTCGCCTGGGACACCGACCGGCAGGACTGGCGCACCTTCCGCGTGGACCGGATGGACCCCAAGGCCCCGACCGGTCCCCGCTTCGAGCCCCGGCGGCCCCCGACGGACGCCGCCTCCTACGTCGCCCGCGGTGTCAGCTCGCGGGCCTACCGCCACCAGGCCGTCGTCACCCTGCACGCCCCCGCCGAGGCGATGGCCGAGTACACCTCGTACGGCTACGCGACCGTCGAGGCGACCGGACCGGACACCTGCGTGCTGCGCACGGGCTCCGAGTCCCTCGACGCGCTCGCCGTCTACATCGGCATGCTCGGCGTCGACTTCGAGGTGCAGGAGCCGCCTGAGCTGGCCGAACGGCTGCGGGTCGTCGCCGACCGCCTCGCGCGGGCGGCGGGGGAGCCGCGGTAGGCCGCCGCCGTCGCCCGTAACGGGGCATCCCGGCCCGTATCCGGCGGGTTACCCGCGAGGTACCGTGGAAGTACTGCGATTCCGGACCCCAGGGGGCCGTGATGGTCGTCGAGTTGATAGCCGCCGTGCTCTCGGCAGGAGCGTTGTACTTCGTGGCCGGGGCCCGTGTGGTGCAGCAGTTCGAGCGGGGTGTGGTGTTCCGGCTCGGCCGGGTCAGGGGCGGGGTGCGGAACCCCGGATTCACCATGATCGTTCCGATCGTCGACCGGATGCGGAAGGTGAACCTGCAGATCGTGACGATGCCGGTGCCCGCCCAGGAGGGCATCACCCGCGACAACGTCACGGTCAGGGTGGACGCGGTGGTCTACTTCAAGGTCGTCCACGCCGCCGACGCGATCATCAACGTCGAGGACTACCGCTTCGCCGTCTCGCAGATGGCGCAGACCTCGCTGCGCTCGATCATCGGCAAGAGCGACCTGGACGACCTGCTCTCCAACCGCGAGAAGCTCAACCAGGGGCTGGAGCTGATGATCGACAGCCCGGCCATCGGCTGGGGCGTGCAGATCGACCGCGTCGAGATCAAGGACGTCTCGCTGCCGGAGACGATGAAGCGCTCGATGGCCCGCCAGGCCGAGTCCGAGCGGGAGCGCCGGGCGAGGATCATCAACGCCGACGCCGAGTTCCAGGCCTCCAAGAAGCTCGCCGACGCCGCCCGCGTCATGAGCGACACCCCCGCCGCGCTCCAGCTGCGCCTGCTGCAGACGGTCGTCGCCGTCGCCGCGGAGAAGAACTCCACGCTGGTCCTGCCCTTCCCGGTGGAGCTGCTGCGCTTCCTCGAGCGCGCCCAGCCGGGCCCCCCGTACCCGGCGGTCGAACCGCAGCGCGCACCCGCGTCCGCGCCGCCGGTATCCGCGCCCTCGGCGCCCGCCGGGGCCGCGCCGGCCGCCGCCGACCCGCCCCTGGCGGACGGGCCCCTGGCGGACGGAACCCTGAAGGAGCCCGCCGAGGAACTTCCCGCCGACCTCCGCGAGGCCCTCGCGGCGGACCCGCTGCTGGACATCGTCCGGCCGCAGCGGCCGCCCGACGTCAGCTGACCCCGCCCTCCGCCTGCGTCAGGTCCGGCCGCCAGACGTACGGGACCGTCACCGCCACCGGTACCAGCCCCAGCCGGGCCAGGATCGGGGAGCTGTCCGCCGAGGCGTCGACCTGCACGAAGCGGTGACCCGCGGCGACCGCCAGGCGGGCCCGGTGCGCCACCGTCGCCCGGTAGACGCCCTGCCCGCGCCACCGCGGCAGGGTGGAGCCGCCCCACAGCGACACGAAGTCGGTGCCCTCGTGGAAGCGGGCCCACCCGGCGCAGACCACCGTGCCGTCGGCGGTCTCCGCGACGACCACCGCGCAGGGATCGCCGGGCCCGGACACCTCGCTCTCCAGCATCCCCGGCAGCCAGTCGTGCGGCTCGCCCCAGACCGTCTCCTCCATGACCCGGATGCGCTCGAAGTCCGCCCGTGACGTGACCTCCCGCAGCGTGACGCCCTCCGGCAGCACCGGTGCCGCCGTCAGCGCCGCAGCCTCGCCGACCAGCACGGTCTCCGGCTCCTCCGGTACGAAGCCGGCCGCGACCAGCCGGTCCGGCAGCCCGGAGGGCAGGTCGTGCGCGTGGTACTTCCACTCCACCGGCATGCCGAGCGCGGCGTAGTGGTCCCGCTGCCGGGCGATCAGGGCGTCCAGCTCCGGCCCGTCCAGGCCGCCGAGGTCGCGGTAGTCGAGGAAACCCGCCTCCCCGTGCTCGTAGGTCTTGCGCAGCAGCGGGCCGTCGCGCTCCATCGAGCGGAACCGCGAGAGGTCGGCGGGGACACGGGCGCGCAGCTGACGGTCGTAGGCGGCGCGGTACTCCTGCGCCACGGGGGAGGGGTCGAAAGTGCTCATCGGGCGGATTCCACCACAACCGCGGCCGTGACGGCGAGCGAATTGGCCGTCGTGAACACCACGGGGCCGGCCTCCGTATGTCAGGCGGAACGAACGCTTCCCCCTGCGCCCGACGATCCGACCTGTATCCCCCCACAGGAGGTCATGAGTTGAAGCACAAACACATAGCCAAACGGAAGATCGTGTTCGCCACGGCCGGTGCCGCCGCCATCGCGGCAGCGGCCGTTGTGCTGCCCAACGCCAACGCGTCGCAGTCTCCGTCGCAGGACCGGGAAGCCGCCTCGCCGAAGAAGCTCGGCGCCGCGTCTGCCGCCGAGCTCGCCTCCAGCCTCGGCGAGCGGTTCGGCCCGTCCGTCGCCGGGGCGTACTACGACAAGGCGAGCGGGCAGCTCGTCGTGAACGTGGTCGCCGGGGACAACGGCGACGTGATCGCGCAGGCCCGGAGGGCAGGCGCCGCGACCCGGACGGTCGAGAACAGCGCCGCCGAACTGACCACCGCCGCGCGGACGCTGAAGCAGCGGGCCACGATCCCCGGCACCGCCTGGGCCGTCGACCCCAGGACCGACCAGATCCTGGTCACCGCGGACAGCACCGTCACCGGGGGCAAGTGGGACACCCTCGAGTCCACCGTGCGTTCCCTGGGCACCGGCATGGCCCGGATCCAGAAGTCCGCGGGCGAGTTCAAGACCCTCGTGGCCGGCGGGGACGCCATCTTCGCCGACGGGGCGCGCTGTTCGCTCGGGTTCAACGTCGTCAAGGACGGCGCCCCGGCCTTCCTCACCGCGGGCCACTGCGGCGTCGCCTTCGCGAACTGGTCGGACAGCCAGGGCGGGGCACTCATCGCGACCGTGCAGCAGGCGACCTTCCCGGGCGACGGTGACTTCGCCCTCGTGACGTACGACGACCCGAACGCCGACGCGCCCAGCCAGGTCAACCTCGGCAACGGCCGGGCGCTGCCGATCAACCGGGCGGCGGAGGCGGCCGTGGGCCAGGAGGTGTTCCGGATGGGCAGCACCACCGGGCTGCACGGGGGCAGCGTCCTCGGGCTCGACGCGACGGTCAACTACCCGGAGGGCACCGTCACCGGCCTCATCCAGACCGATGTCTGCGCCGAGCCGGGGGACAGCGGGGGCGCACTGTTCACCCGTGACGGCAGCGCGATCGGCCTCACCTCCGGCGGCAGCGGGGACTGCCAGGCGGGTGGGGAGACCTTCTTCCAGCCGGTGACCACGGCGCTGGCCGCGGTCGGGGCGGAACTCGGCTGACGTCACGCGGTTCGGACCGGCCCCGGGACTACGGCGGAGTCCCGGGGCCTGTCTGTGCGACACGCGCGTCGGGCGGCGGCGCGGCGGATCCGTGGAGGCGGCGGATCCGTGGAGGTGGCGGATCCGGCCGGTTCAGCGGGCCCGGCGGTGCAGGGGGAAGGCCATCACCGTCGCGCCGACGTGCACGGCCCGGCGCGCCGGGCGCGGGGCCTTGGCCTCCTCGTGCAGGCCGACCAGCAGGGCCGCCAGCCGGTGCCGGAAGTCGTCCCAGACCTCGGCGTCCTCGCCGTCATCGGCCCGGTGCTGCTGGGGCCGTGCGGCGCACGGCGGCTCCACCAGACCGGCGGCCGCCAGGCGGCGCAGGTGGCTCACCATGCGCAGCCGTCCGGGGTGCGCCACGGGTCTGGGAGTGGTGTCGGTCGCCGTCATGGCGGTCAGTAAATCGTGCCGTCCCCTTGCCTTCGCAACCCCTGAGGAGCCACCGGGTGACGGGTGCGTGACACCCGTTGACCTACGGGACGCACGAGTACGCATGTGACATCGGGAAGTGACGAATCTCGCACCGATGCGGTGTTTGGGCCGTGCGGGGGGCCGCGTAGCGAGCGCCTCGCTCAGATGCCCGCGCTCGTCCCTCCGCAGGAGAGGCCGCAGCCCCCGCCCCCGCTGTTCCAGTGGTTGACGCCGTAGAGGCTCTCGGTGCGGTCGCGGCGGGCCAGCAGGTGGGCGTCGCGGGTGAAGTGCGGTGCCGCCGTCCGCAGGGCGGGCGCGCCGTGGAGGGCGACGGCCATCAGGACGGACTCGGGGGACGCGCGCCGGGTCCGCGGGCGCGGGAAGCGCTCGCGGGCCCGCTCGAGGAGCCGGCGAGCGGCCCGGGTGCGGCGGGGTACCGTCCACAGCGCGACGGCGGCCGCCACGGGGACCGCGGAGACGGCCATCTGGAACGGGGAGTTCCAGGCCATCAGGGGGCTGGACATCAGCTCCCAGACCACGGTCAGCACGGCCGCGCACAGAAGTACGCGGGCGGTGCGCCAACGGCGGTTGCGGCGGATCAGCCCCGCTTCGGCCATGCGCTCGCGCAGGGCGTCCATCTCGCGCCGCACCGGCCGGGACGCGGCGACGGTGTTCACCCCCGACGGCCGGTACAGCGCCCCGTACACGGCCAGTTGCAACGGCTGGGACACCCCTTGCATCGGCCCGGTGATGCGCGCGGTACCGGGCGGGCCGGCGTCCACCGTGCCGCGCAGATGCAGCGCGATCAGCGCGACGGTCACCGCCCCCCGGCGGCCGTCGCGCAGATAGGCCGCCGCGTAAGGGTCCGTCAACTCGTCGGCCGTGGCGCGCGGCGTCCGCAGCAGCGCGGCCGCCACGGCGAGCACTCCCGTCGCGATCGCCAGATATGTCCATGCGAGCCATGACATGTCCCATCACCCCCTGGGGACGGTGTGCCCGCGGGGAGGGCGATGACGCCCGGCTTGAGGAAGGCCAGAGCTTTTCTGCGGCTTCTCGGCGTAGCGTGGCCGCCGTGACGGATTTGGTGACGCGGACATGTGATCGTATCGACCGACTCGACGGCAGGATCAAGGCGTTCGTACGGGAGCCGGACCGGCGGGGCCGGCTCGCGGCGGAGGCGGCCGCGGCGCCGCCGGGTGTGCTGTCCGGGGTGATGGTGGGCGTCAAGGACATCGTCCGGATCGACGGGATGGACACCCGGGCCGGGTCGGCGGTGCCGCCGGAGGCGCTGGCCGGACCGCAGGCGCCGCTCGTGGACCGGCTGCGGGCGGCCGGGGCGCTGATCGCGGGGAAGACGGTGACGGCGGAGTTCGCGGTGACCGCGCCGGGACCGACCCGCAATCCGCACAACACCGCCCACACCCCGGGTGGTTCGAGCAGCGGTTCGGCCGCGGCGGTGGCGGCGGGCATGGTGCCGCTGGCGATCGGGACGCAGACCGTGGGCTCGGTGATCCGCCCCGCGGCGTTCTGCGGAGTGGTGGGCTTCAAGCCGACCTTCGGACGCGTCCCGGTGGACGGGGTGATCGCCAACGCCCCGAGCTTCGACACGGTGGGCGTGCTCGCCTCCGACGTCGCGGCCGCGGCGCGCGGCGCCTCCGTCCTGTGCGACGACTGGCGGGAGCAGCCGGCCGACGACGGCCGGCCGGTGCTCGGCATACCCGTCGGCCCGTACCTGGACCGTGCGGGGGCGGAGGCGCGGGAGGCCTTCGCGGCGCGGGCCAAGCGGCTGGAGGCGGCGGGCTGGACCGTGCGCGAGGTGCCGCTGATGCCGGGCCCGGGTGAGTTCGAGGCGGTCGTGCGGCAGTTGTACGTCATGAACCGCTACGAGGTGGCCCGTACGCACGCCGACTGGTTCCCCCGGCACGGCCGGCTGTACCGCGAGCAGACGGTCGCCGCCATCCGCGAGGGCCACGCCGTCGGCCGCGACGACTACGAGCGGGCCGTGGGCGAGCGCCGGGTCTTCCGTGAGCGGCTGCTGGAGGCCATGGGGGAGGTCGACGTCTGGCTGGCACCGTCCGCCACCGGCCCAGCCCCGTTCGGCCTGGGCAGCACCGGCGACTCGGTGATGTGCCTGCCGTGGAGCAACGCCGGCTTCCCCGCCGTGAGCCTGCCCGCCGGGTACGCCGCGAACGGCCTGCCGCTGGGTCTGCAGGTCGTCGGGCGGCCCGGCGAGGACGAGGAACTGCTGCGGTGGGCGGCGGAACTCGCCCCCGTCGTCATGCCTCGGTGAAGACCAGGTCCTCGATCGGCCGGGTCATCCGCACGGTGTGGTCGCCGGTGACCTCGACGACATGGTGCAGCCCCCGCACCTGCGTGCGGGGGGTGTCCGAGGACAGGATCCGGTACGTGTCGGCCGCTCCGGCCAGGTAGGCGCGGAAGGCGGCGAGGGAGGTCTCGCCGAGCGCGAGGTAGTCGAAGAGCCGCCGGAAGAGCTTGGGGACCACTGTCGCGTCGTCGGTGAGCGAGGAGAGCCCGGTGATCTTCGCCCCGGTGGTGCTCACGTCGTCGGGCCACAGGCCCTTGCCCGCGTCACGGGCCTGCCGGGCGGTGTCGGTCAGTTCCCGCCGCAGGTCCTCGTAGAGGTTGCTGTAGAAGGTCGGGTAGGCCAGCCCCTCGGTGACCAGGTGGTGGTTGACGGTGGCGCGCAGCAGCGGCACGCCGACCGTGACCTCCTGGCCGCTCTTCGTGCCCTCGGGCAGCGGGCCCCGGCCGGCCAGGGCGACGCAGCGGCCGTGCACGTCGACCCCGCCGGTGAGGATCCAGCCGGGGACGCTCTCGGGGCTGGCGGCGACGACCCGCTCGCCGTCGGGCTCGCGCTCCACGGCGGTGAAGCCGAGCCACCGCAGCAGCTCGTCCCGGGCCGCGTGGGCGAACGGCAGCGGCTGGCGGGCCGGGGCCGAGGTGGGTCCGTAGTGGGTCTCCAGCGCGTCGACGGCGTCCAGGCGCAGCTTGCCCCGGCAGGAGTTGGTGAGGTCGAGCCCGAGCCCGCCCTTGACCCGGTACCAGTCGGGGTGGCGGGTGGGGGTGAAGCCCACGGTGTCCCCGTCCGGTTCGGTGTTCTTTATCTGGAAAGAGCCCTTGACCAGCAGCATCGGCATGGCGACTCCCCACGGGGGTGCGAGCGACGGTGACGTCGTGTGCATGAAACCACGCGGAGGGTGGCGGAGGACAGGGATCCGGCGTGTCTTCGTACATGTGTTCGACAAGTGGTCTATGGTGGGTTCCGGAGGGTCCGGAAGGGGGGAGACGTGAACGGTCGGAGGTGCGTATGCCGGGTTTTACGCACCTGCACACCGTCTCCGGCTTCTCGCTGCGCTACGGGGCCTCGCACCCCGAGCGGCTCGCCGAGCGCGCCGCCGAACGGGGGATGGACGCGCTGGCGCTGACCGACCGGGACACGGTGGCCGGCGTGGTGCGCTTCGCCAAGGCGTGCGCGCGGGCCGGGGTGCGGCCGCTGTTCGGCGCGTCCCTGGCGGTGCCGGCGGCGTACGCGGGGGAGAGCGCCGCCCCTCGGACCGCCTCGCCGGCCGCCCGGCGGCGCACCCCGGTGCGCGGCGGGGCCTTCGTGCCCGAGGCGACCGACCGGGCGGTCTTCCTCGCCCGGGACCGCCGCGGCTGGGGCGCGCTGTGCCGGCTGGTCAGCGCCGCCCACACCGGCGGCGGCATCGGATGGGGGGACCTGGGACGGGAGGGACTGTACGTGCTGCTCGGCGCGGACTCCGAGGTCGGCCGGGCGCTGGCGGCCGGACGCCCCGACCGGGCCGCGCGGCTGCTGCGCCCCTGGCGCGAGGCGTACGGGGACGCGCTGCGCCTGGAGGCCGTGCACCACGGCCGCACCGGCACCGGGCCCGGCTCGCTGCGGCTGGCCGCCCGCACCGTCGGCTTCGCCGTCGAGCAGGGCGTCGTCCCGGTGCTGACCAACGCCGTCCGCTACGCCGACCCCGGCCAGGGGGAGGTGGCCGACGTCCTGGACTCGGCGCGCCGCCTGGTGCCCGTCGACGTGCGCGACGCGGGGAGCCTGGACGGCGGGGAGCGCTGGCTGAAGGACGCCGGGGACATGGCGCGCACCGCCGAACGGGTCATGGAGGCGGCCGGCTTCCCCCGTACCGACGCCCGCCGGCTGCTGCGGGCCACCGAGGAGACCGCCGCGGGCTGCGCCGTCGACCCGGAGGAGGACCTGGGGCTCGGGCAGGTGCACTTCCCCGAGCCGGAGGTCGTCGGCGCGGGCGCCCGCACCGCCGACCGCGTGCTGCGCTCACGCTGCGCCGCCGGGATGGTCCGCACCGGGCACGACCGGGAGCCGGAGTACTGGGCGCGACTCGACCACGAGCTGCGGATCATCGAGCGGCTCGGCTTCGCCTCGTACTTCCTCACCGTCAGCCAAGTCGTCGACGACGTGCGGGAGATGGGCATCCGGGTCGCGGCGCGCGGCTCGGGCGCCGGCTCGCTCGTCAACCACCTGCTGGGCATCGCCGCCGCCGACCCCGTCGAGCACGGCCTGCTCATGGAGCGCTTCCTGTCGGGCAGGCGTGCCTCCCTGCCCGACATCGACATCGACGTGGAGTCCGCCCGCCGGCTGGAGGTCTACCGGCGCATCCTGGACCGCTTCGGCGGCGAGCGGGTGGCCACCGTGGCCATGCCCGAGACCTACCGCGTCCGCCACGCCGTGCGCGATGTGGGCGCCGCCCTCGGGATGGATCCGGAGCAGACCGACCGGCTGGCCAAGGCCTTCCCGCACATCCGGGCCCGCGACGCGCGGGCCGCGCTCGCCGAACTGCCCGAGCTGCGGCAGGTGGCGGGGGAGGACCACGGCCGGCTGTGGGAACTGGTCGAGGCACTGGACGCGCTGCCGCGCGGGGTCGCCATGCACCCCTGCGGGGTGCTGCTGTCGGATGCCGGACTGCTGGACCGCACGCCGGTCGTGCCGACCAGCGGCGAGGGCTTCCCCATGTCGCAGTTCGACAAGGACGACGTCGAGGACCTCGGGCTGCTCAAGCTCGATGTGCTCGGGGTGCGCATGCAGTCCGCGATGGCCCACGCCCTGGACGAGGTGGAACGGACCGGCGGCGGCCGGATCGACCTGGACCGGATCCCGCAGGGCGACCCGGCGACGTACGAGCTGATCCGCACCGCCGAGACGCTGGGCTGCTTCCAGATCGAGTCCCCGGGCCAGCGCGACCTGGTGGGGCGGCTGCAACCAGGCACCTTCCACGACCTGGTCGTCGACATCTCCCTCTTCCGCCCCGGGCCGGTCGCCGCCGACATGGTGCGGCCGTTCATCGACGCGCGGCACGGCCGCAAGCCCGTCCACTACCCGCACCCCGACCTGGAGGAGGTGCTGCGTGAGACCCACGGAGTCGTCGTCTTCCACGAGCAGCTCATCGACATCATGTGCGTCATGACCGGCTGTGACCGGGCGTTCGCCGACGAGGCCCGGCGCGCGTTGTCGGACGAGGCCCGGCAGGGGCGGCTGCGGGCCTGGTTCGCGGACGCGGCCCGGGGCCGCGGCTACTCCCGCGAGGTCATCCGGCACACCTGGGAGATCGTCTCGGCCTTCGGCGCGTACGGCTTCTGCAAGGCGCACGCCGTCGCCTTCGCCGTGCCGACCTACCAGTCCGCCTGGCTCAAGGCGCACCACCCGGCGGCCTTCTATGCCGGGGTGCTCACCCACGACCCCGGCATGTACCCCAAGCGGCTGCTGCTCGCGGACGCCCGGCGGCGCGGGGTGCCGGTGCTGCCGCTGGACGTCAACCGGTCGGGCGCGGCCTATCGAATCGAACTGGTGTCCGGCGAGGGGAGTGGCGAGGAGGTGTGGGGGCTGCGGCTCGCGCTCTCCGAGGTGCACGGCATCAGCGAGGCCGAGGTCGCCCGGATCACCGCCGGGCAGCCCTACTCCTCGCTCCAGGACCTGTGGCAGCGTGCCCGCCCGGGGCGCGCCGCCGCCGAACGCCTGGTCCAGGTCGGGGCGCTGGACCCCTTCGGGGGCAACCGCCGCGACCTGCTGCTCCAGGTCGCCGAGATGCACCGGCAGGGCAGGGCCTCCGCGTACGACGGTCAGCTCACCCTGGCCGGCGGCGAGGGGGTGCCGGCGTTCGCGTCGGCCGGCCTGCCCGACATGGACGACGGCGAGCGGCTCGGTGCCGAGCTCGGCGTCCTCGGCATGGACGCCTCCCGTCACCTGATGGACGATCACCTCGCCTTCCTGGAGGAGCTGGGCGCGATCCCCGCGAACCGGCTGCGCGAGGTGCGGCACGGCGAGACCGTCCTCGTCGCCGGGGCCAAGGCGGCCACCCAGACCCCGCCCATCCGCTCCGGGCGCCGGGTCGTCTTCACCACCCTCGACGACGGCACCGGCCTGGTCGACCTCGCCTTCTTCGACGACAGCCACGAGGCGTGCGCCCACACCGTGTTCCACTCCTGGCTGCTGCTGGTCCGCGGGGTGGTCCAGCGCCGCGGACCGCAGAGCCTGTCCGTCGTCGGCGCCGCCGCCTGGAACCTCGCCGAACTGGTCGAACTGCGCAAGAAGGGCGGCCTGGAGGCGGTCGCGGCACGGCTGGCCGAGACCCCGGGCGAGCCCGCGGAACTGCCCGCACCCGCGCCCGAGGGCCGCCGGGTCCGCATGTCCACCGGGTACGAGATGCACCCCTGGGCCGATCTGCGGCCCGCGGGCGAGGGCATCCCGACCGGCCGCAAGCTGTGGCACTCCAGTCCGGGGAGCGCGGGACGATGAACAGCCGACCGGAGATCTCGCACGTGCTGTACGTGCACTTCCATGCCGCCGAGGCGCTGTACGAGCGGCTCCTCGCGCTGCTCGGCGGCTTCACCCCCGTCGTCCAGGCGCTGCCGCCCGACGCCGCGCTCGCCGATGTCCGCGGGGCGCTGCGCTACTTCGGGCGGGACGCCGGCGAACTGGCCACGCTGCTGCGGGTGCGGCTGCTCGCGCTCCACGGCGTGGACTGCACGATCGGCGTCGGCCCCAACCCGCTGCTCGCCCGGATGGCGGCACAGGACGGGCCGGAGGGCGCGGTACGCGCCGCGCCCACCGACCCAGCGGCCGTGGCGGCCTTCCTCGCGGACCGCCCGGTGGCGGCGCTGCACGGCGTCGGCCCGGCGACGGCGCGGCAGTTGGGGACGTACGGGCTGGACACCGTCGGGCGCGTCGCGGCCGCGCCGCCGGGCACCCTGCAGCGGATCCTGGGTGCCGCGGTGGGCCGGAGGACGCACGAACGGGCCCGCGGCATCGACCCGACCCCGGTCGTCCCGAACGCCCCCGCACGCTCGGCCGGTGCGGAACGCCGTTTCGGCCACGACGAATTGGACCCCGTCCGGCACCGCCGCGCCCTGCTGTCGCTCACCGAGGAACTGGGCTCCCAACTGCGCGCGTCGGGCCGGGTCGCGCGCTCGCTGACCCTCACCGTCCGCTACGCCGACCGCTCGACGACCACCCGCACCCGCGCACTGCCCGAACCGACCGGTCACGGCGCCGCCCTCGCCGGGGCCGCGTACCGGCTGTACGAGGGGCTGGGGCTGCAGCGCGCCCGGGTGCGCGGTCTCGCACTGCGCGCGGAGGGGCTGACGGACGCCGGGCTCGCCGCGCTGCAGCTCAGCCTGGATCCGGGGGACGAGAAGGCGCGCCGGATCGAGGCGGTCGCGGACCGGGCGCGGGCCCGCTTCGGACCGCGTGCGCTGATGCCGGCGGCGCTGTCGGGCGCGGCATGACGGTCCGTCATCACAGTGACCCGAAGTCCATGTGATGAATTCTTTACCGACCAGTAGCTAGCGCCCTTTGTTACTCCTCCGTAAATTGACGGAAGCTCAGCACTCTTGTGATCCGGATCACAGGTCGCCCGGGAGCCAGTCATTCCCCCACCTGCGAGGAGATCGCTCGATGCTGCCCTTCAGACCGCGATCAGCGCTCCGGCTCCTCTCCGCGCTGACTCTCACCGCGGCCCTCGTGGCCACCCCCGTTCTGGCCGACACCGCCACCACCGCACTGGCGAAGGCCCCCGCGTCCGACACCAAGGCCGCCGCGACCGCCGCCGACGCCACCGCGAGCAGCGGCTGGAACAACTGGTCCTGCAAGCCGTCCGCCGCCCACCCGCGGCCCGTCGTCCTCGTCCACGGCACCTTCGGCAACTCCATCGACAACTGGCTCGGTCTCGCGCCGTATCTGGTCAAGCGGGGCTACTGCGTCTACTCCCTGGACTACGGCCAGCTGTCCGGCGTGCCCCTCTTCTACGGGCTCGGCTCCATAGCCGCGTCCTCCCAGCAGCTCGCCGACTACGTCGACCGGGTCCTCGCGGCCACCGGCGCGAGCAAGGTCGACATCGTCGGGCACTCCCAGGGCGGCATGATGCCGCGCTACTACATGAAGTTCCTGGGCGGTGCCCCCAAGGTGAACGCGCTCGTCGGCATCGCCCCCAGCAACCACGGGACCGACCTCAACGGGCTGCTCAAGCTGCTGCCGTACTTCCCCGGGGCGGCCGAGGCCATCCAGAACCTCGCCCCGCAGGGACTGACGGACCAGATGGCCGGATCGGCCTTCATGACCAAGCTGAACGCCGGCGGCGACACCCTCCCCGGCATCCACTACACGGTGATAGCGACCAGGTACGACGAGGTCGTCACGCCGTACACCTCGCAGTTCCTGTCCGGGCCCGACGTCCACAACGTCGTGTTGCAGGACCTGTGCTCGCTCGACCTGTCCGAGCACGTCTTTGTCGGGCTGACCGACCGCATCGTGTTCCACGAGGCGGCCAACGCCCTCGACCCGGCGCACGCCACGTCGACCGACTGCGGGGACGTCTTCAGCTGATCCGCGGCTGATCCACGGCTGATTCACGACCGATCCACGGCCGATCCGGCTCAGCCGACCCGCGGTCGGCGCCTGCGGGCGACGAGCAGCAGCACCGAAGCGCCGAGCGAGACGGCGGCGGCACCCGCCGCCATCAGCGAGGTCGCCCCGGTGCTGCTGCTTCCGGTCTCCGCGAGGTTCTCATCGGCCGGGGACGTGCCCGCCGCCGCGGCGGGCTCCGCGAGCGGGCTCGCCGAGCCGCCGGCGGCGGCCGCGCTGTGCGCGTGGTCGTGACGTACCGTCGACTTGTCCGCGCCGGCGGCGATCCGCGCCTCGCTCGGCACGGAGGCGGTGGGCGCGGGGGCGGTCGTGGCCGGGGCCCTGGTGGTGGCCGCGCCCGACGTGGCAGGCGCCGCGGGCGCCTTGCCGCCGCCGGTGCCGAAGACCACGTCGGAGCAGGAGTAGAAGGCCTCAGGGCTGTCCGAGCGCTGCCAGATCGCGTAGATCAGCCGGCGTCCCGACTTCGCCGGAACATCCACCGGCAGTACGTAACTGCCGTCCCGCACCGCCGGGTCGGTGACCTTCGCGAACGGCTGCGCCTCCAGGTCCGACCAGGTCAGCGGCCGCGACGGGTCGTAGCCGTCCTTCGTCATGTACAGCTCGAACGAGCCCTTGTGGCGGGCCGTCACCCGGTACGCCAGCTCCTGCCGCCCGGGCGTCATCCTCGTCGCCGGCCAGTCGGCCCGCGCCAGGTCCAGCGCCTCGAACTCCTCGTTGCCCGCGCTGCACAGCCTGCCGTCCGGTATCAACTGGCGGTGCCGTCCGGCGGCGTCGCCGATCCGCACCCCGTTCCAGTCGTAGAAGGCCTGTGTGCCGCCCGCCGCGACCGCCGCCCTGCACGCGGCCGACGTCGGGTTCTCGGGGTTCTCCGCGTAGCAGGTCAGCACCCGGCTGACCGGGCCGCCCATGGTGCCGTGCGCGCTCGCCGGTCCCGCGGCCAGGCCGGTCAGCGCGAGCGGTCCGATTCCGAGGGCGGCGACCAGGGCGGCCGTTCGGCGTGCGGTCATCGTGGGCTTCTCCTTGAGTGGCGGTCCTGCGCGTACGGCACCGGAATCCCGTCGGCGCCGCCCCCGTGCGCGGCGCCGACGGGCGCCGGCGAACCAGCACGCTAGCCCCGCCGAAGACCCGGAACCCCTGTTCGGAGGACCCGTGGGCGATCTTTACGGCCCCGTTAAGGCGCCACTAAGGCCTCCTTTCCCATGACGGGCCGCGGGTGCCGTTCCCGCGGGCCGCATCCGGCGCCGCGCTCAGCGGCGCAGGGCGGTCTGCTGCTGCATGCGCGACAGCTTCTCGGGATTGCGCACGGCGTAGAGCCCGGTGATGAGGCCGTCGTCGATGCGCATCGCCACGACGGCGTCGAGCGCGCCGTCGAGCCGCAGGACCAGCGCCGGGTGGCCATTGACCTGTGCCGGTCGCAGCGACACCGCGCCGCTGACCCTCCCAAGCCCCGCGACCAGCAGGCGGGCCACCTTGTCGGCCCCCACGACGGGCCGCGGGACGGCCTTCTTGACTCCGCCACCGTCACCCAGGAGGACGACATCCGGCGCGAGGATGTCGAGCAGGCCCTGCAGATCACCCGTCTCGGTCGCCCGCTGGAACGCGTCCAACGCGTCACGGGTCTCGGCCGGGGAGACGACCCCGCGCGGCCGGCGCGCCGCGACGTGCGCCCGTGCCCGGTGCGCGATCTGGCGGACCGCGGCCGGGCTCTTGTCGACGGCCTCGGCGATCTCGTCGTACCCGAGGTCGAACACCTCGCGCAGCACGAACACCGCCCGCTCGGTGGGCGTGAGCGTCTCCAGCACCAGCAGCATCGCCATCGAGACGCTGTCGGCCAACTCGACGTCCTCGGCCACGTCCGGGGCGGTCAGCAACGGCTCGGGCAACCAGGGACCGACATAGGACTCCTTGCGGCGGCCGAGCGCGCGCAGCCGGCTCAGCGCCTGGCGCGTGGTGATCCGGACCAGGTACGCACGCTGGTCCCGCACGGTGCCGAGATCGACACCCGCCCACCGCAACCAGGTCTCCTGCAGGACGTCCTCCGCGTCGGCGGCCGAGCCGAGCATCTCGTAGGCGACGGTGAACAGCAGATTGCGATGGACGACGAACGCCTCGGTGGCGGGGTCCGTGCGCCGGCCGCCGGCGGGCCGCCCGGCGCCGTCCTCCGTGTGCTCGCCGCGCTCGCTCTTCACCGGCTGCTCCTGCCTCTTCGCTCTCGACGATGCCACGCGCACAAGACGCCGGTGCCCGCGGCCCTGTGACACCCACGAGCGGTGGCGTACGTCACACAGCCGTCCCGTCACAAGGAGCGGGGCGCCGGCATCTCGTGTTCGTTCGGTGCCACACCACGAGTGAGGACGAGATCATGGACGCCCGATTCAACCTGTTCGACAACGAGGTCGCCGCCAAGTTCGCCAAGCGGTTCGCCAACGCCGGCCTGGTGATCCAGCAGTCGCCGCTGCCCAGGTCCACGCAGGAGCTGGTGTCGCTGCGCGCCAGCCAGATCAACGGCTGCGGGTGGTGCATCGACATGCACACCAAGGAGGCCGCAGCCGCCGGTGAGACCGCGGTCCGGCTCCACCTGGTCGCCGCCTGGCGGGAGTCCACCGTGTTCACCGAGGCCGAGCGGGCCGCGCTGGCGCTCGCCGAAGAGGGCACCCGGCTCGCCGACGCCCACCACGGCGTGTCCGACGAGACCTGGGCCCAGGTGCGCAAGCACTACGACGACGACCAGACCGCCGCGCTGGTCTCCTTGGTCGCCCTGATCAACGCGGCCAACCGGCTCGCCGTGATCGTGCACCAGCGGGGAGGCTCCTACGAGCCGGGCATGTTCGCCGCCGCGTTCGACTGACCGGCGGGCGCATCCCGGGCCGGACCCCGGAGGGTACGGCGACGGCGCCGGACGGGAGACCCGTCCGGCGCCGTCCGCCCGTTTCCGGGTGCGCTTCCCGCGGCCGTCAGCCGTCAGCCGAGCCAGAGCGTCAGGAGGTAGCCCGGGCTGTCCCAGGTGCACGTGTATTTGTAGGCCTGCCCGGAATCGACGAAATTCTGGCCCGCCGTCTTGCAGGCCGCACTGGTCGAGTACACCTTGTAGGGCACACTCGCGTTCGCCGGAGCGGCGACCGCGAGCATTCCGGTCAGCGTCGCGGCCACGGCGACGAGGACCGAGGCACCCCTGCGCTTGTTCATGTTCCCCTCCACGAAAAGCCCGAATGCTCGACTGGATCATGGGCATCCTCACATCGTTGCAAGGGACACGTCAACCGCCCGGTGACCGGACCCGGGCCGCGGCCGCACCGGAGGGGGCGGTGCGGCCGCGCGACGTGCGGTCCCCGACGGGTTCAGGACGCGTGCCGGCTGCGGGAGGAGCGGCGCGGGGGATGGGTGAGGGTGATCTGCCGCACGAGCTGGTGGAAGCAGGACAGCGCCGCGATGGCGGGGAGGCTGGCGACGGTCCAGTCGGTGATCGTCCGGCGGGCGGAGGCGACGCAGAACAGGATCGCGAACGCGGAGAAGAGCAGGACGACCGCCCAGGAGTGCGGGGCGCGCCGCTGGTGCAGGGCGGCCCGCAGGATCGACAACGAGGCCACCATCCAGGGGCCGTAGACCAGCAGCGGCCACCAGTCCGCCAGGCCCGGCGACCCGTCGGTGGCGGCGATGTGACGCAACGGGTCGTGGGCGACCATCCCGCCGAGCACGCTCACCATCGCCACGATGGTGGCGGCGACCGCCGCGACGACGAAGCTGAGGGTCTGGGTCCGGGTCGTCCTCTGCCGCAGCGCCGCCCGGCGGATCCTGCGGTGCCGGTGCCGGGCGAGCGGCAGTTCGTGGGTGGCGGCCTCCGGGGAGGGCGCGGCGAAGACGTCGTCGTCGTACTCTTCCTCGTCCGCGAAGGGGGGTTCGAGGAGCTGGGCCAATTCCTCCTCGGACGTCCACACCCCGTTGAGGACGTCGTAGTCCGGGGCGGAGAAGACACCGTTTCCGGAAGTGTCGTCGGGAGACTGACGGGGACTGTAAATGGTGTGGCCGTTGAGGTGCTCCTCGTACGGCGCGTCATTCTGAAATCGGAAACGGTCCTGCAAAGGCGGCATGAAGGAATTCCTGTCGGGGCCGGGCGTGGGCGAGGGGAATGGGGGGATACGCGCCCTCAGTTCCGTGCATCCGTGTCGATGCCGGAGCAGCGGCGGGCGAAATCCCCCTCGATCCCGACCATTTCTTTGGCGAACTGTTCCAGTTCCGAAGAGCAGTACACGAGTGGAATGCGCTCCTCGCCGCGCTCGATGTAGGCGTCCGAACTCCTCCCGAAGAATCCCGCCGTTTCCGGAATGAAGACCCACTCCCCGAGGGGGACGCCCTGCATCGGGCGGTACGGACGGCTGCGGCGGATGGGCGTCGGGACCGTCCGGGGGATCGCACTCCCGGACGGCACACCCGGCGCGCTCTGGGGATCGACTGTGACCACATCCCCACAACGACCCCCGGCCCGTGATGGAGTTGCGCCGTACGAGTGACCTCCGCCCCGTGTTCCGTGAGGTGTTGGCCCTGGCCACGGGCCCGGGCGGGCACCCTAGGGTGGGCGCCATGACCGAACCGCCGCGCCGCCGCGCAGCCGCTCTCGACCTCGTCGACGCCGTCGTCGACCCAGGTACCTGGCACGGCTGGGACGAGCCCGTGACCGGCCTGCCCGGATACCTCGACAACGCCGAGTACCGCGCCGACCTCGACCGGGCGCGGGTGCGCACGGGGCTCGACGAGTCGGTGGTCACCGGCGAGGGCCGGGTACGCGGCCGCCGGGTCGCCGTCGTCGCGGGCGAGTTCGGCTTCCTGGGCGGCTCGATCGGCGTCGCCGCCGGCGAACGCCTCGTACGGGCCGTCGAGCGGGCCACCCGCGAGCGTCTGCCGCTGCTGGCCTCGCCCGCCTCGGGCGGGACCCGGATGCAGGAGGGCACCATCGCGTTCCTGCAGATGGTCAAGGTCACCGCCGCCATCACCGACCACAAGTCCGCGGGCCTGCCGTACCTGGTCTACCTGCGACACCCGACCACGGGCGGGGTCTTCGCGTCCTGGGGCTCCCTCGGGCACGTCACCGCCGCCGAACCCGGCGCGCTCATCGGCTTCCTCGGCCCCCGCGTCCACGAGGCCCTGTACGGCGAGGAGTTCCCGCCCGGGGTCCAGCTCGCGGAGAACCTGCTGGCCAACGGCATCGTCGACGCGGTCCTGCCGATCGCGCAGGTCGCGGAGGCCACGGCGCGGACCCTCGGTGTGCTGTGCGGCGACGCGGCCGGTGCCCCGCCGGCCGCCGGCGAGGCCACCGTCCCGGCTGCCGGCGAGTCCGGTCCCGGCGCCCCCGTCCCCCCGGCCGCGGAGTCCATCCGGCGCTCACGCCGGCCCGAACGGCCGGGACTGCGAGCCCTGCTGGCGGTGGCCGGACAGGACGTGACCCCGCTCAGCGGCACCGGGGCGGGGGAGCGGGACCCCGGGCTCCTGCTCGCCCTCGCCCGCATCGGCGGCACACCGTGCGTCGTCCTCGGCCACGACCGGCGGGAGACCGCCGACGGACGGCCGCCCGCGCTCGGGCCCGCGGGACTGCGGGTCGCCCGCCGCGGCATGCGGATCGCGGCGGAACTGGACCTGCCCCTGCTGTCCGTCGTCGACACGGCCGGCGCCGCGCTGTCCAAGGAGGCCGAGGAGGGCGGCCTGGCGGGCGAGATCGCCCGCTCCCTCGCCGACCTGATGAGCCTGCCCGCGCCCACGCTGTGCCTGCTGCTCGGGCAGGGCGCCGGCGGGGGCGCCCTCGCGCTGCTGCCCGCGGACCGGGTGCTGGCCGCGCGGCACGCGTGGCTCTCCCCGCTGCCGCCCGAGGGTGCCTCGGCGATCCTGTACCGGACGACGGAGCGGGCGTACGAGGTCGCCGCCCGGCAGGGCGTGCGGTCGGCGGACCTGGCCGCGCACGGGATCGTCGACCGAGTGGTGGAGGAGGCACCCGACGCGGCGGACGCCCCCGAGGCGTTCCTGTCCCGCCTCGGGGCGGTCCTCGGCGCGGAGCTCGCCGTTCTGCGCGCCCACCCCCGTGCCGTCCGCCTCGTCGCCCGCCGCACCCGCTACCGCCACCTGGGCCTGGGCTGACGCCCCCTCCGCCAGTCCCGTTCCGCACCTCTCGACCGAAGAGGGGCCGGGGCGCCCTTGCTCCCCCGGTTGCGGGTGGGGCGCTCACCCGGGGCCGGAGGCGTCCCCGGGACGGGCCGGGGAACGACCGACGCGATTCTGTCCACCGGTGGGCGGACGTGGCGATGCCGCAGGGCCGAGGAGAGACCGCGGGTGCCGCGCAGGCGCGGTGGCGGTGCGGGGCCGCGCCACCGGCCACCGCCACGAGCGCGCCTCGGGCTCGCGGGAGCGGAGGCGTTGTCAGTGGTGGCTGACATGATCGCCGGATGGGTGAACTGAGCAGTGACGCGTACTGGGACACCATGGCCGACCGCTTCGACGAGGAGCCGGACCACGGCCTGCGGGAGCCCGCGGTGCGGGAGGCATGGGCGGCCCGGATGCGGGGGTGGCTGCCGGACACCCCGGCCGACGTGCTGGACCTCGGCTGCGGCACCGGCAGCCTCGCGCGGCTCGCCGCCGAGCAGGGGCACCGCGTGACCGCCGTCGACCGCTCCCCGCGCATGGCCGCGCTGGCCCGGGCGAAGCTCACCGGCACCGGGGCCCGCTTCCTGCTCGGGGACGCGGCGCAACCGCCGGTGGCGCGGGGACGGTTCGACGTGGTGCTCGTCCGGCACGTGCTGTGGGCGCTGCCCGACCCCGTGGCCGTACTGCGCCGCTGGGCGGGGCTGCTGCGCCGCGGCGGCCGCCTGGTGCTGGTCGAGGGGCGCTGGGGCGAGGCCGAGCCCGTGGGCATCGGCGCCGCCGAACTGGCGGACATGGTCCGGCCGTTGGCCGAGCACACACAGATCGAGCAACTCGCCCACGACACCGCGCTGTGGGGCGGCCCGGTCCGGGACGAGCGCTACGCCGCGGTCGTGCGGATCAAGCAGCCCCGCAGGCACGCGGAGATCGTCGACGTCCACCTCATCCTGCGCCGCGGTGACGAGGTCCTGCTCGGCCGCCGCGTCAACACCGGTTACGCGGACGGCCTGCTGCACGCCCCCTCCGGCCATGTCGAGGACGGCGAGGACGTCCTGACCGCCATGGTCCGCGAGGCCCACGAGGAGGTGGGCGTCGTGCTGCGCCCCGAGGACGTCGCCGTCGCCCTGGTCATGCAGCACCGCGCACCCGGCGGGGGCGAGCGGATCGGCTGGTTCTTCGAGGCGGACGGCGGCGTCCACGAACCGGTCAACCGCGAACCGGGCAAGTGCTCGGAGCTCGGCTGGTTCCCCCTGGACGCGCTGCCGGACGACATGGTGGCGTACTGCAGGGCCGGCCTCGAGGCGTACCGCGCGGGCGAGCGCTTCGTGCTGCACCTGCACGAGCCGGGGGACACGATCGCCCACGACCCGCTGGGCCCCGGCCGCGCCGTCGTCCTCGCGGACGACGCGTGCAGCACAATGGGCGCGACAAACCGCCCCGCCTCGCCCCGCCGGGAGGACGACACACCGTGAGCCTCAAGATCACCGTCAGGCAGGACGCCGCCGCCGCGCCCTACGAGCAACTGCGCACGCAGATCGCCGAGCAGGCCCGCTCGGGCGCCCTCCCGGTCGGCTACCGGCTGCCCACCGTCCGCGGCCTCGCCGACGAGCTCGGCCTGGCGGCCAACACCGTGGCCAAGGCCTATCGCGCCCTGGAGGCGGACGGCGTGATCGAGACCCGCGGCCGGAACGGCACGTTCGTCGCGGCCGCGGGCGACGCCGCCGCCCGCGAGGCGGCGACCGCCGCGACCGCGTACGCCCAGCGCGCGCAGCGCCTCGGCCTGGACCGCGCCGCCGCCCTCGCCGCCGTGCAGGACGCGCTGCGCGCCGCGTACGAGGCCTAGATGTATTGCCCGGTGTGGTTGACTCCCCCAGCGTCGCCGGGAGGTGCCCCACCGCCCGGGGGCGGGTCCCGCGGCTCCCCCGGCTTCGCTGGGGGAGCCCCCGGGTGCGGTGCATCGCAAGGCGGAGAGTCGTCCTCGCAATGGGCTGCTCGGACGATTCGACAACGCAGCCTGGGGGGTGCCTCCCGGCGAAGCCGGGGGAGCGCCGCGGGGTTGGGGTACTCCCCGGCCGAAGGTTGGGTGAGGGAATGTGAAGACAGGCTCCAGCCCGAACCGCTCACAGCAGCCCGGCCAGTTTGTACAGCGCCAGCGAACCGGCGACGGCGACGTTGAGGCTGGCACCCGTGCCCACCATCGGGATCTCCACGGCGAGGTCGAGCAGGTCGAGCGCCTCCGGCGGGATGCCCTGCTGTTCGTGCCCCAGCACGACGACCGTCGTCCGCCGCGCGGCCGGAAGGTCCGCCAGCCGTACGGCCTCGTCGGCGAGTTCGACGCCCACGACGTGCGCGCCGCGTTCCCGCTGCCGCCTCAGCCAGCCGAGCGGGTCGCCGGTCCAGTGCACGCAGGCGGGGCGCCGCAGCGTGTTGCCACGGGCCAGGGCCTCCGGCACCCACGGGAAGCGGGGGACGACCAGGCACGCGCCGACCGCGTCGCAGGTGCGCAGCAGCGTGCCCAGGTTCGCGCCGTGCAGCGGCCACAGCGGCGCCGCGTACAGGTGGTCCCAGCAGCCGTGCGCCCGCGGGCGGCGGCTGCGCCGCAGTTCGGCCCTCGTCCGGGACCGTATCCTCCCCCTCGCCTCTCCGGGGGGACTCCCGGCCATCAGAGGTACAGGCCTCCGGATTCGGAGGCCGGGGTCGTCTGGGTGGGGAGCGCCGGGCCGCTGGGGGAGGTCGCGTTGCGGCGCAGGGCGTACAGCTCCGCCAGCGTGGCGCCGTCCCGGCCGATGCCTTCGGACGTGCCCAGCCAGCCGGTCGCCTCGGCGCGGGTCAGCGGGCCCACCTCGATCCGCGCCAGGCAGCGGCCGGGGCGGACCACCGCCGGATGCAGCCGCTCCAGGTCCTCGTTGGTGGTGATGCCGACCAGGACGTTGCGGCCCTGACCGAGCAGGCCGTCGGTGAGATTGAGCAGCCGGGACAGGGCCTGGCCGGTCTGGTGCTTGGCCTGGCCGCGGATCAGCTCGTCGCAGTCCTCCAGGAGGAGCAGCCGCCAGCGGCCGGGCCCCTCCGAGTCGTCCTCGCCGATGGCGATCTCCATCAGATAGCCGACGTCGTTGAAGAGCACCTCGGGGTCGAGGACGCAGTCGACCTGGCACCAGTCGCGCCACGAACGGGCCAGCGTGCGCAGCGCGGAGGTCTTGCCGGTGCCCGGTGGGCCGTGCAGGAGCAGCAGCCGGCCGCTGACGTCGTCGGCGGTGAGCTTCATCAGCCCGTCCATGGCCTCGGCCACCGGCGCCGTGTAGTTGCCCCGCACGTCGTCCCAGGGGGCGGCGCTGATCTGCCGCGTGATGCGGTGCGGCCCGCGCCGCGGGGCGACGTACCAGAAGCCCATGGTCACGTCGTCCGGCTGCGGTTCCGGCTGGTCCTCGGCGTCCTCGACGGCCTCCGCCAGGACGCGCTTGGCCAGCTCCTCGCTGACCGCCGTCACCGTCACATCGGCGCGGCGGTGCCAGCGGGAGACCAGGATCGTCCAGCCCTCGCCCTCGGCGAGGACGGCCCCGCGGTCCTTGTCGCGCGCCGAACGGAGCACCGACCCGCCGCGCGGGACCAGCGTCACACCCGCCTTGACCCGGTCCAGGGACGTGCCGCACGAGTAGGGCTGCTCGCCGGTGACGAATCGGCTGAGGAAGAGGGCGTCGATGGCGTCGGACGGCGAGTCGTCGTCGTTCATGCCGAGGCGGATGGACAGGGCGCGATGCGGGGGCGTTGCGTCGGGCATGACGCTCATGATCCGGCACAAGGTCCCCATTCGCACCGTGTTTTTGCGGAGCGGCGGAATCCCCGGAACCGCTGAACGCCCTGTGGAATCAACCCGATCCGGGCAGCGTGGCGGTTGCCGTGGCTGGTGATGGGACGTCATGCGAGCGTAGGTACGGCGTGACCGGGGCGGGACGGCGAGGCAGCACCCGCTCCTGGGCATCGGAGTGATCGCCCTCGTCCTCCTGCCGGCGATGTGTGATCTCGGGGCGGCCCCACCGGGACCCACGTCACCGGAAAGGCCACCCGCTCAAGAGCCTGAACCCTTGCCGACCACCCATCCGCACAGCGCCGACAGGCCCCGGCCCCGCCCTCCCGGTCCGTAGCCCGCGTCTGTGCGCCCGAAGGGCACGAGACGGCGGGACAGCCGAACCACCACGGGGCGGGTGGCCGGGGACGCCGCGGTCACGCGACGTTGCGGATCAGCCACTCGTCCGGGTTGAAGGTGTCCCTCGCCGGGTCCGGCGTCGTGGCCGGCGCGCCCGCGAAGGTGTCCTCCGGCCGTATGCGTTCCGGCAGCTTGCCGAACCGGGCTCGGCGGGCCTGCGCGGCCTCGTCCAGGACGGGCTCGCGGGGCTGCTGGTCGTCGGTCATCCCGCCACCTCCTTCACTCGCACCACACCAACGCGGGACCGGGGGCGGCTGTTCCCGAGGGGCCCCGCCGCCGGTGCGGGCCCATCCGCTCGGCTGCCGGAGCGCCGGCCGCCGGAGGACCGGCCAGCCGAGCGGCACGGCCGACAGGGCGATCGCCGTGACCCACGAGACGAAGGCCCCCATGGTCGACCGCACTCCGCCGGCGTCCCTGAAGCGCCGCCCAACTACGGGGGTAGAGCGGCTGGGGCTGAGGTCCCGTCATCTCCGGTGCACGCAGCGGCGATCACAGACAGAGTGCGGAATGTCCATGTCAAGAAATTTTGGCATGGACACTTCCCGAAGGTGTTACTGCGCGGTACGAAAGATGCGGCAGAGATCCTGCTAAGGGAGGTTCCATGAGACTGTCCCGTTTAGTGTCAGCCGCATCCGCACTTCTCCTTACCGCCGCACTCGCCCTGATTGGTGCCGGTTCCGCCCAAGCCGCGGGCCCCGTCTACGTGGCCCTGGGCGACTCGTACTCCGCCGGGGTCGGGTCCGGCAGCTACGACAGCTCGAGCGGCAGCTGCTACCGGAGCAGCAAGGCGTACCCCCGGCTCTGGGCCAACGCGCATAGCCCGTCCGGGTTCTCTTTCACCGCCTGTTCCGGAGCGACGACGACCGACGTGCTCAACAACCAGCTCGCTCCGCTCAACGCCTCGACGACCCTGGTCAGCATCAGCATCGGCGGCAACGACGCCGGCTTCGCCGACGTGATGACCACCTGCGTGCTCAATGGCGACAGCACCTGCCTCAGCCGTATCAACCAGGCCCGGGACTTCGCCAACAACCAGCTGCCCGCACGGCTCGACGCCGTCTACAACGCCATCAGCTCAAGGGCCCCCTCGGCCCGAGTCGTCGTGATCGGCTACCCGCGCTTCTACAAGCTGGGCACGACCTGCATCGGGCTCAGCGAGACCAAGCGCAGGGCCATAAACGACGCGGCCGACCTCCTCGACACCATCACCGCCAAGCGCGCCGCCGACCACGGCTTCGCCTTCGGCGACGTCCGCGGCACCTTCACCGGCCACGAGCTCTGCTCCGGCTCGGCGTGGCTGCACAGCCTCACCCTCCCCGTCTACGAGTCGTACCACCCCACCGCCTCCGGCCAGTCCGGCGGATACCTGCCGGTGTTCACCGCCGCCGCGTGACCCGCGGCGCGGCAGCGCGAGGAACCGCGACAGACGTCGAACACAGGGGTGCCGGGCCACCGCCCGGCACCCCTTCCGCGTGCGGGCCGCCCTCAGGGGGTCGTCGCGGTCCCGGCCGACCCGCTCGGCGACGCGCTCGGCGACTGGCACGTGACCGTGAACGGGACGTGCCCTGACTCCGTCTCCACCGGGGTCTTCACCACGACCGCCATCCAGTCCTCGATCGTGGCGTCCGGCTTGTACGACAGCTCCGTGTGCTCGACCGTGCGGCTCTTCCCGCCCCCCGCGGGGAAGTCGAGGGTCTTCCAGTCCGGGTCGGAGCTGCCGCCGTTGCTCGTGGTCCAGCGATACGTGACCGTCACCGGCGTCCGGTCGACCGTGATGACCGCCGAGAAGGACGGAGCCTGCTCGGCGGGCGGCGGACATCCCCCGGTGTAGGTGTCGCGGACGGCGGACACCGTGACGTGGACATTGACATGGGCGGGCGTGGTGGGCGGCGCCGAGGTGTGCGAGCCCGCGGAGTCACCGGTGCCGGTCGTGGCCTCGTAACCGCTGGCGTCGGCGCCGCCGTCGTCGCCCTCCGAGCCGGCGGCCGAGGGGCTGTCCCCGCCGCCCGGTGACGACGCGCCGGCCCCGGTACCGTGACCGGCCGAACCGCCGCCGGGTGAGTTGTCGTTGAGCAGGGCGTAGGCCACGCCCCCGAGGCCGAGGACGAGCGCGAGCACGCCCGCCGCCATGGCCGCCACGGCACGCCGGGGCCGGCCGGGGGTGCCACCGGCCGACGCGGCGTCATGCCTGCGCCCGAGCGGCGCCGTCGACCCGAGCGGTGTCGAGGAGTCCGGCGTCGACCGGGCCGGCGTGGCGTTCGGCCCCGTCGGCGGCAGCGGCACGGCGGCCTGCGTCGTCGCGTACGCGGTGCCGGCCCCCGGCGGGGTTCGGCCCGCGGCCAGGGCGTCCAGTTGCCGCTGAGCCTCCTCGCCCGGGAGCCGGGCCGCCGGGTCCTTGTGCAGCAGCCCGTTGATCACCGGCGCCAGCGGTCCCGCCCGGCGGGGCTCGGGCAGGTCCTCGTCCACCACCGCGCGCATCGTGCTCAGTGCCGTGTCGCGGCGGAAGGGCGAACCGCCCTCCACCGCCACGTACAGCAGCACGCCGAGCGACCACAGATCCGACTCCGGGCCGGGACGGCGGCCGAGCGCCCGCTCCGGCGCCAGGTACTCCGGTGAGCCGACCAGTTCACCGGTGCGGGTCAGCGCCGAGGAGCCCTCGATCATCGCGATGCCGAAGTCGGTGAGCACGACCCGCCCGTCGTTGCCGATGAGGACGTTGCCCGGTTTCACATCGCGGTGCAGCACCCCGGCGGCGTGGCCCACGCGCAGCGCCGCCAGCACCCTGCCGCCGATCCCGGCGGCGCGCCGCGGCTCCATGGGGCCCTCCGCGTCGAGGACGTCGGCGAGGGTCATGCCGCGGACGAGCTCCATGACGATCCACGGGCTGCCCTCGGCCATGGCCACGTCGTAGACCTTGATGACGTTGGGGTGCTCGACGCGGGCGGCCGCGATCCCCTCCTGTTGCAGCCGGGCGTACAGGCGCTCGACCTCCCGGTCGTCGAGACCCGGTGGGGCCTTGACCTCCTTGACGGCCACCTCGCGGCCCAGCAGCTCGTCCCGCGCGAGCCAGACCACACCCATGCCGCCCCGGCCCAACTCGCTGATCAGCCGGTAGCGTCCCGCCACGAGCCGTGTCATCGGCGTGTCCCCCCTTTGTGCCGCCCGCAGCCCAGCATGACCGAACTTCCTCCCGAACGGACCCTTTCGGCGGAAACATCCCTCACCCGGGCAGCGCCAGCGCGGCCCTGAGCACCAGTCCGCAGCCCAGCACGAGCACCACCGACGCCGTCGCCAGCGGCGCCAGCCGGCGTGCCGCCGTGAACAGCCGCCCGCGCGCCCGCAGCGCCGACGCCTTCCCGGCCAGCCGGCCCAGGCGCACGACGGCGAAACCGGCCGCGGTGAGCGTGATCGCCAGACCCGCGCCGTACGCCAGTACCAGCAGGAAGCCGAACCAGGCCTGCCCCAGTGCCGCTGCGCCGACCAGCACGACGACCGCGGAGGGACTGGGGACGAGACCGCCGGCGAAGCCGAGCAGGATCGTGCCCCGGAGGGTGGGGCGCGGCTCGTGGGTGTGGGGGTGCGGGTGGGTGTGGGCGCGGGGGTGAACGCCGGTTTCGGGAGCGGGGCGTTCCGCGGTCAGGACGGCGGCCGGCGCGGCGGCGGGCTCCGCCTGCGGTGCCGTCCCGTGGGAGGGCACGGGGTGGGTGTGACCGCGCGGGTGGCCGTGGCGTCCATGGCCGTGCCCGTGCCCGTGGTCGTGACCGTGCCCATGGGAGTGGTCGTGCGCGTGCCCCCGCAGCCGCCATGCCCGGCGCAGCAGGGCCGCCCCGGCGAAGGCGACCAGCACACCGCTCGCGACGCCGAGCCAGCCGATGACCGAGGGCGCCGCGGCCGAACCGGTCGTGACCAGCAGCCCGAGCGCGAACACCCCCATGGTGTGGGTCACCGTCACCGACGCGCCCAGTGCGATCATGTCCCGCCGCGACCGCCGCCCGCCCGCGGCCGCCGCCGCGGCCATCAGCGTCTTGCCGTGACCGGGCGCGAGCGCGTGCATCGCGCCCAGGACCAGCGCCGTGAGCAGGGCCAGGGCGGCGAACCCAGGGGTGAGCGCGTGCCGTGACACCAGGTCGGTGAGCGCCTGCGTCCAGCGGTCCGCGCCGCGCGGCAGCACACCGGAGGCAGCGGGAGCGTCCTCCCGCGCCGTCAGCGCGGGGCCTCCCGGAGTCACCCGGAAGCCGGCCGAGCGCTCGTCGGCGGGCGAGGACAGCAGGTCCTTGGGATACGCGGTGAGCCGCCGAGACACCGAGTCCCCGGGCGCGTCGGCGTCCTGGAGCGTCATCCGGTCGCCGCGCGCGGTGATCTCCCGCCAGCCGGGCCCGGTGCCGATGTCCGCCGGACGGTACGTCAGCGCCGCGGGCCGGCCGTTCGGCAGCCGCGCCGTCAGCCGGCACTCGACGCGCAGGGTCGTCAGTCCCGCCTGCCCCGGCCGTACGGTCGCGGCCGCCGCGCGCACCGACACCGGCTCGGGGCGGCCGCCGACGGTCGCCTCCGCGCCCTTCGCGGCGGTGTCGCAGCGACGTGCCGCCCAGTCCGCCAACTCGGTGCGGCTCAGGGTCCGGTCGCCGTTCCGGTCGATCACGGGCACGGCCTGCGCGGCGGGGATCTCGGCGAGGTCCTCGACGTGGTCGATCCGCAGCATGCCGGGGGCGGCGACCAGGCCGTCGTAGCGGTTGACCGTGAAGTTGCCCAGCGGGTGGGCCTGCGCCTGCCCGGCGGGCAGCAGCGCCAGCGCGGCTCCCGCCGCTGCCGCGGCCGCCGCGGCGGCCGTCCTGCGCCGGATCATGACGGGTCTCCTTCGATGCGTGCCAGCGCCCTGCGGGCGGCCGGGGCTCCGGTGGGGGAGAAGCCGGGATTGAGGCGGAGGGCCGCGGCGAGGGACCTCCCGGCCGCCTCGCGTTCGCCGAGGGCCGCCTCGATGACGCCTCGGTGGTAGAGGAAGGCCGCGTTGCGGTAGCCCGGCGCGGAGGAGCGCTTCGCGTACGGCAGGGCCTCGCGGTCGCGGCCGTTGACGTGCAGGGCCCAGGCGAGGGCGTCGGCGGTGTGGACGGTGTGCCGGCGCGCCCACTCGGCGCGGGCGGCGCGCAGCGCCTCCCCGGCGTCGCCGTGGTCGGCGGCGACCAGGGCGGCGTCCAGGTCCGTGGCGACGCCGTTGGCCCTGGCGAGGGCGATCCAGGTGCCGACCACCGCGAACTGCTGCTCGGCCCGCCCCTTGCGACCCGCGGCCTCGTACAGCTCACCCAGCTCCGCGAGTTGCGCGGGCAGCGGATAGCGGTCGACGACCTCGCCCAGGTCGCGCAGCGCCTTCTCCCGGTCGCCGCGCGCCGCGTACGTCCGGCCGCGGCCCTCGATCGCGGGCAGGTAGGCGGGGTCGGCGCGCAGCGCGGTGGCGAAGTGCCGCAACGCGGCCGGGTACTGGCCCTGGCTCCAGGCGAGCTGGCCCAGCGCGGTGGCGACGTAGGCGGTGTCGCCGGGGGTCGCGGCGGAGTCCAGGGCGCGGGTGAGGATGCGGCGCGCGCCGGCAGGGTCGCCGCGCAGCTCGTGGACGTAGGCCAGACGGGTGAAGACCGGGATGCCGGGCCGCACCGAGTCGGCGTGCTCGGCGGCGCTCAGCGCGGCGTCGTACCGGCCGAGTTCGACCAGGGCGTCGACGCGGACGGCCAGGGCCCGCTCGTTGTACGGATTCACCTTCAGCGCGTGGTCCGCCTCGGTGAGGGCGGTGCGGAAGTCGTGGCGGGCTGCGGCGAGCGCGGCACGCCCCGCGAGGGCGGCGTCGTTGTCGCGCGGCGTGATCCGCAGCGAGCGGGTGAAGGCCGCCTGCGCCTGCGGATAGCGGGTCGGGTCGCCGCTGGTACGGGCCTGCTCGACGTAGGCGGCGCCGAGCGCGGCCCATCCGGAGGCGTCCTTGGGCTGGGCGCGCAGATGGGTCTGCAGGGCCGCGATGCCGCCCGCGAGGTCGCCCTCGGCGAGGCGGTCCAGCGGGGCGTCGGCGGCGGGCGCCGCGACCCGCGCGGCGTCACGGGAGCCGGAGGATCCGCCGAGGACCAGCGCGCCCGCGGTGAGCGCCAGCGCGAGGCCGAGCACCAGCGCCGCGTACAGGGCGGCGGCGCGCAGTCGGCCCGGGGCCGGTACGTCCATGGCTGCTGCCTTTCGGGATGATGGGGTGGAGCCCGGCCGGGGCGCTCGCGGTGCGCCCCGGCCGGGTGCCGTGCGGTGTGCTGCCTTCGGTGGCCGGTGGCCGGTGGCCGGTGGCCGGTGGCCGGTGGCCGTCAGGCCCGGCTGTGCGCCCGCCGGCCGACGGGACGGTGGCGCATCCGCCACCACAGCAGCGCGGCGCCGATGAGCAGCACGCCCGCGCCGCCGGAGGCCGCGGAGGCGATCAGCACGGTGTCGTCGTCACCGCCGCCCGGGAGCAGGCCGCCCGCGTTGAGCTGCGTGATCCCGCCGGTCTGCGCCGAGTTGGTGACCGGCTTGGCCAGCGGGCCGTCCGAGCCGGAGGCCGGCAGGGCGACGTAGGGGAAGCTGGCGCCGAAGGCCTGGTCGTTGGCGTTGACGGCGTCGCCCAGGTCGTTCTTCGAGCCGACCAGCTCGCCCTCGACCACCTGCAGCGCGATGTCGACGACGTCGTCGCTCAGCCGGCGGCCGTTCGGGAAGCCCGCGGTGTCGCCGTCCAGCACGCCGAGCCGCTTGGGCTTGGCGGTCGGCGGGACGGCCGTGTTGAGCCGCAGCATCTCCGACGGGCGGACGTGCGGCGGCTGGTTGAGCTTGGGCACGCCGGTGAGGAACACCTGGACCAGGTCGTTGCGCGGGGTGGCCGGGGCCTTGATCTTGTAGATGCCCTCGATCAGCCTGGGCAGCTCCGGGTGCGTCACGTTCTTGAGGAACTGCGCGTCGTTCCAGGGCGAGGACGCGTTGAACCGGTCCTTGTCCTTGAGCGGGTTGACGACCTCGTTGACCAGCGGCATGCCGAGGCGGGAGACCTGCGCCCAGTCGCCGTTCGCGGTCCGCCGCTGCGTGGTGGACCAGATGCCGACCACCGGCTGCTTGGCCGACTGGCGGATCGCCGCGGTCGGGACCTGCAGGGCTATGGTGTTGACGTTGTAGCCCTTGAGGGTGTCGTCGCCGACCTCGGAGAGATTGCCCCCGTAGAGCAGGTCGAAGACCCGCAGGTCGAGGAAGAACGGGTCGTCGGACTGGCCGGCGAAGGCCGTCGTGCCGCGGCCCAGGGGCTTGACGGCCTGCTGGCGCAGCACGTTGTAGTCCGGCATCGACGCCTTGCCGACGTTCGAGGGCGCGACCGGTACGTCGTTCGCGACCTTGTAGCGGCCGACGACCTGCTGGTTGTGCAGCCGGAACAGGTCGATGTCGTACGTCTGGAAGAAGTTCAGGTCCGGGTCGTTCAGGCCGGTGACCGGGCCGGTGTTGTAGAGGAACGTCTTCTTGTTGCGGAAGTGGTCCTGGAACGTCCACCGGTAGAGGTAGTCGCCCTGCGCGTCGCCGTCGTTGTCGATGTGGATGTCGTACTGGGCGTCGTCGGCGAACTTGTAGAAGTTCGGGCCGCCGGCCGGATCCTCGAACGGGATCCAGTTCGCCACCAGCGTGGTGGTGTCCGGACGGTCGGGGCTGACGAACGCGTAGACGTCCGTGGTGTCGTACTGCGGCTGCCCCGAGATCAGGGGTGCCTCCCGGTGGCTGGACGCCTGCGCCGTCCCCGGCTCCAGTCCGGTGACGCCCGCCGCGGCGAGCCCCCCCGCGGCCAGTGCGCCCGCGGCCAGCAGGGCGATCGTGCGCGATCGCCCGAACCGGGCCGTGAGCCTGCTCCTGCTGTTTGCGGTCATCGCGTCGGTCCTCCGCGAGTCTGGCCCCTCCCCCTTGGAAGAGGTCCTGCGTGGGTTGTTCGGGGCCGGGTGGGCGGCGGATTGGCGGACCGGCGCGGATTTGTGTCACAGGGCTGTAACGTGGTAATGGCCGCCGGGCGGTGAGCGCACCGCGGAGGGAAGCAGGGCGACGGATGAGACGCTCCGTGCACGAACTGGCCGCGGCATACGCGCTCGACACCCTCGCGCCGCGTGAACTGCGCAGATTCGAACGGCACCTGATGCGCTGCGACATGTGTGCGGAACGGGTTCGGGAGTCGGCCGGGGACACCGTGCGGCTCGGGACCCCGGGCGCGGCCGCGCCGGTGCTGCTTCCGCCTCCGCCGATGGTGCCGCTGCCGGTGGACGACGCGGCGGATGCCCCCTCCTGCGCGGCGCCGGTCCGGGGGCGGCGGGGCGACGGGTGGCGCCGGCCGTCCGCGGCGCGCCTTGCGGTGGCGGGCGCCGCGGTGGCGCTGCTTGCGTGCGCGGTGCTGGGCGCCCTGCTGCTGCGGACCTCGGGGCAACTGGACCGCGAGCGCGGGAACACCCGTGCGGTGAACGAGGTGCTGACCGCCGCCGACGCCCGTCCCGCCTACGCCAGCGACGACCACGGGCGGGGAGTGGCGGCCGTGGTGTCGCGTGAGCTGCGCCGGGCGGTGGTGACGGTGCAGGGGCTGCCACGGCTGGAGGAGGGCCGCGTCTACCAGCTGTGGCTGGTGAGCGAGCGCCCGGCGGCCTATCGATCGGTGGGGGTGCTGGGCGCCGATCCGGCGGCGGGCGGCGCGCCCGGGCCGCTCGTGGCCGGCGGACTGGACGAGAGGTCGTTCGCGTTCACGGTGACGATTGAGCCGAGTGGCGGATCCGTGCTTCCCACCTCGGATCCTGTCGCCCAACTTCCCCTGCTCGCGCTGGGGATCGGTTCGTGACCGTCAACAGCCTTGACGGGCAGGTGAATCCGGGAACGCGGATGCATAGGTGACGCCGCAGGACGATAGGGTTACCCTGCCCGGTGCCGGGTGCCCTCGAACGGGTGGGGAGTGTCATGGATCAGATAGCAATGCGGAGCAGGCCGCGGGTGCCTGCCGTCACGTGCGGGAGCAGTGCTTCCAGCGCGCGTCTCGACCGCCATCTCTCGGTGCTGGCCGGCCCTGCCGTGCCGCAGCGGGAGGCGGAGGAGGCGACGCTGTTGATGCGCGAGCTGACCGCGCGCGACGACGTACGCGCGAACGCCAACCGCGGGGCGCGCGTGTCGCTGTTCGCGCCGCTGCGGCGGCTGCGCCGTTCGCTCTTCGGCAGCCGCGGCTGACCAAAGGCGTTCCCGGCTCTTCTTGAGCGGCGGACAGGCTCGGGCGCAACACACCGTCCCGGCAACGCGCTGTGTCATGCGGCGCGTCGGTGTGTTCCCTCCGGGCCTGTTGTCATGTCGACTTGTGGTCACGGCTGGGATCACAGGAGGGCGAACTGCCCGTCCGGACCTTCCTCGTGGTGATCCAGCACGGAGGCCGGACGCCTCGCCGCCTCCGGCACCGGCAGGATGCGGGCCGCGCGCAGCTCGGCGGCGCCGATCCGCGGGCCGGCGGCCACCCGGGCGGCGAGCGCGCGGCGCGGCGGCCGCAGCTCCGCCAGCAGGGCCAGCACACTGATCAGTTCCAGTAGTTCGGTCGTCCTGGTCCGCGGCCACGTGGCGGGGCGGATCGCGTCGAGGCCGTCGGCCGCGCCGTCGGGGCCGCGCCGCTCGAACCAGGTCTCCAGTACCCGCGTCCCCCCGGCGTGGAACTCCCAGGCCGCTTCCGGCACCGGTGCGATCCGCCCGCTCCCCAGCACCAGTGCCTCCTCCTCCGGGTCGTACGAGGGCGCCTCGCGCGGCACGTCGGGCAGCGCCGCCCGGACGTACGGCCGCCGGCCGCCCGGCAGCCGGGGATGACCGGCCGGGCGGAGCTCCGCCGGATCGGCGAAGCGGATGCCCCGGGTGTGCAGCCACAGCACACGGCGGCCCAGGGCGAGGCCCTCCGCCCACAGCCCGGGATCGGCGGTGAGCGGCACCTCCACGGGCGGGCCCGTGCCCAGCGCGGCCACCCAGGCGAGCACGTCCTCCGCGGTGACCGGGGCGCCCAGGCGCCCGGCGAGATGGCCCAGCAGCCCCGGCGCGAGGTTCGGGTCCAGCCCGCCCGGCCTGCGGAACAGCGGCCGGATCCGGCCGGGCCGGCCGGCGGGGGAGTGGCCGTCGGGCAGCAGCGCGGAGAAGGTCAGCGGCGGCCCCGGGACCTGGGGCAGACGCGCCGATTCCACCGCGTACAGCTGATGGCCCTCGTCGGCGACCCGCCACAGCTCCGGACGCGCCGCGTCGATCAGCCGCTGGTCGGGGATGAGCCACTGCTGGTCGTAAGGGCCGTGCAGTACCCGTACCGGCTCCGCGCACGGCCCCTCCTCCCGCTCCAGCCGGGTGGTGGGCGTGGGATGGCCCGGCAGTTGGGCGACGGCCGTGTGCGGGGTGCGGGCCCGTGTCGGATGGAACAGCCGCTCGCGCTCGGCGCCTTCGGCCTTCATCAGCCGGTCCCAGCGCGCGGTGAGGGTCGCCGCCTCGGGAGCCATCACCCAGCCCCGCCCCAGGCGCAGGGGCGGGATGGACCACGGCATCAGGTCGGCCAGCGTCGGCGCTTCATCGCTCACTGTGAGCATGCTACTGACGCCCCTCAGGGGGCCTCCATGGTCACGGTGAAGGAGAAGCGGTCACCCCGGTAGTGGATCCGCACCACGTCGACGGCGCGGCCGGTTTCGTCGTACGTCACCCCCGTGTAGTGCAGGATCGGGCTGAGCAGCGGCACCTGCAGCAGCCGGGCGGTGTCAGGGTCGGCGAGCCGGGCCTCGACGGTGTCGGTGATGCGGCTGATCCGCACGCCGAGGGCGTCCCGCAGCACCTTCGTCATCGGCCAGCGCGCCAGGTCCGCGAGGTCGATCCGGGCCGCCAGCTCCGGCAGGACGAAGTTCTCCGCCCAGTTGGTCGGTTCCCCCGACTCGTCGCAGCGCAGCCGGCGGTAGGCCACGGTCTCGGACAGCCCGGGGAAGTGCTCCGCGTATTCCGGCGGCACGGGCGCCGGGCCGTGGCCGAGCACGCTGGTACGGTCCCCGGACTGCTGGGCGACGATCGCGTCGACCGAGCCCAGCAGCCGCACCGGCGCCCCGCGCCGCGCGGCCGGCTCGATGAAGGTGCCGCGCCGGCGGTGCCGGCTGATCAGCCCCTCCTCCTCCAGTTCCTTCAGCGCCTGCCGCATCGTGAGCACACTGACCCCGTAGTGCTCCGCCAGCGCGTCCTCGGTCGGCAGCCGCAGCGGGGCGTCCGGACGGCGGCCGAGTATCGAGGCGCGCAGGGACTGCGAGACCTGGTACCACAACGGGAGTTTGCGGTTCAGGACCAGCGAGTCGGGGGCGAAGGTGCTCGGGCTCGTCGTCATGGCCTGAAGTGTCGCTCAAGCCCCCGCCACACGCCGTCGTAATCCCGCTGCAGATGCTCCGCTCCCAGGGCCTCCGCCGTCGCGACCACAGGCCAGCGCGTCTCGAACATGAAGGCCAGCCCGTCGTCCACCTTCTGCGGTATCAGCTCGGCGGCGCTCGCCTTGTCGAAGGTCGCCCGGTCCGGGCCGTGCGCCGACATCATGTTGTGCAGCGAGGCCCCACCCGGGACGAAGCCCTCCGCCTTGGCGTCGTACGCCCCTTCGATGAGCCCCATGAACTCGCTCATCACATTGCGGTGGAAGTACGGCGGCCGGAAGGTGTCCTCGCCGACCAGCCAGCGCGGCGCGAAGACCACGAAGTCGGCGTTGGCCAGCCCCGGGGTGTCGGAGGGCGAGGTCAGCACGGTGTAGATCGACGGGTCGGGGTGGTCGTAGCTGACGCTGCCCAGCACATTGAAGCGCCGCAGGTCGTAGACGTACGGCACCAGGTTGCCGTGCCAGCCGACGACGTCGAGGGGGGAGTGGCCGTACTCGGCGGCCCACAGGTTGCCGCCGAACTTGTTCACCACCTCCACCGGCTCCTCGCGATCCTCGTACGCCGCCACCGGCGCCATGAAGTCCCGCGCGTTGGCGAGCCCGTTGGCGCCGATCGGGCCGAGGTCGGGCAGCCGGAACGGCTGGCCGTAGTTCTCGCAGACGTAGCCGCGCGCCTCGCCGTCGGGCAGCTCGACCCGGAAGCGCACCCCGCGCGGGATCAGCGCGACATGGCCCGGCGCGGCGGCCAGGACGCCCAGCTCCGTGCGGATCAGCAGCCCGCCGCGCTCCGGCACGATCAGCAGCTCGCCGTCGGAGGAGGAGAACACCCGGCCGTCCATCGGGAGGTTGGCCGCGTACCAGTGGATGCCGACGCCCTCGCGGCGCAGCACGTCACCGTTACCGCCGACGGTGACCAGGCCGTCCACGAAGTCGGCCGGCTCCTGCGGTATCGGCAGCGGGCTCCAGCGCAGCCGGTTGGGGTCGGGCTCGCTCTCGCTGAAGGGCGCGCTGCGCAGCCGCCCGTTGCCGATGCGGTGGAACGGCGGATGGGCCGCCGAAGGGCGGATGCGGTACAGCCACGAGCGGCGGTTGTGATGCCGCGGCTCGGTGAAGGCGGTGCCGCTCAGCTGCTCCGCGTACAGGCCGAGCGGGGCGCGCTGCGGTGAGTTGCGGCCGACCGGAACCGCTCCGGGGACCGCCTCGCTCACGTGCTCGTTGCCGAAGCCCGGGAGATAGGCGAGGTCCTTGCCGTCCTGGATCTCTGTGCTGGCGATCTCTGTGCTGGTCACGATTCCTATGGTTGTCCATAGGAATCAACCCCGCAAGGGATCGGCCTGGCCCTGTGGAAAACCGGCATGATGGACCTCGTGCACAGCAGCGGCAACGGTCTCCGGCGCGTCCCCGTCCAGCAGCGCAGCGCCGAACGCTTCGCCCGGATCCTCGACGCGGCCGCGGCGATCCTCGACGAGAGCGGGTACGAGGAGCTGAGCACGCGGGCCGTCGCCGCCCGCGCCGGAGTGCCGATCGGGTCGGTGTACCGCTTCTTCTCCAACAAGCGCGCCATGGCCGACGCCCTCGCCCGCCGCAACCTCGACAAATACCTCGCCGGCGTGACCGCCCACCTCGACGCCGGCGACACCGTCGACGCGGCCGACGCGGCCGACGGCGAGGCCCGTGACGCCTCCGGCGGCTGGCGCCGCCTCGTCGACCTCGTCGTCGACCAGTACGTCGTCATGCGGCGCACCGTGCCCGGCTTCGCCCTCGTCAGCTTCGCCGGCCCGGCTCCCGGCCCCGCCGTGAACGACCTGGCCAACCACCTCGTCGCCGACCGCCTCCGCGCCCTGCTCATCGCCCCGCTCGGCAGCGCCGGTGTGGCCGTGACCGACGGCCGGCGGCTGCGGACGGCCTTCGTCGTGGGTGTCGAGGCCGCCGACGCCCTGCTCAAGATGGCCTTCCGTGCCGACCCGCAGGGCGACGCCACGCTCATCGCCGAGACGAAGCAACTGCTGCGCGCCTACCTCGCGGGTGTCCTGGAGCCGTAGTGCCGCGGGTGCTACCCCAACATGCATACCGGTCGGTATGGTGACCGCACACCAGGAAGCGCCCTGCCCCGGGAGGCCCGATGGCCAGCAGCCGTACCGCTCTGCGTATCTGTCCGCTGTGCGAGGCCACGTGCGGCCTGACCCTGACCATCGAGGACGACCGCGTCACCCGCGCCCGCGGCGACCGCGACGACGTCTTCAGCGCGGGCTTCATCTGCCCCAAGGGCGCCTCCTTCGGCGAGGTCGACGGCGACCCCGACCGCCTCACCACCCCCCTGGTACGGCGCGACGGCAGGCTCACCGAGGCGACCTGGGCCGAGGCGTACGCCGCCGTGGCCGAGGGCTTCGCCCGGATCCGCGGGACCCACGGCACCGCGGCGACCGCCGTCTACCTCGGCAACCCCAACGTGCACACCATCGCCGGCGGCCTCTATCCGCCGATGATCATCCGCGCCCTCGGCACCCGCGCCCTGTTCTCCGCCAGCACCCTGGACCAGATGCCCAAGCAGGCCGCCTGCGGCCACCTCTACGGCGACGCGCTGGCCGTCCCGGTGCCCGACCTTGACCGCACCGACCACCTGGTCATCATCGGCGGCAACCCCCTGGTCTCCAACGGCAGCCTCGCCACCGCGGCCGACTTCCCCGGCAAGCTCAAGGCGCTGCGCCGCCGCGGCGGCAGGCTCACCGTCATCGACCCCAAGCGCACGCGCACCGCCGAACTCGCCGACCTCCACCTCGCCCCCCGTCCCGGGACCGACGCCGCCCTGCTCCTCGCCGCCGTCCACGTGCTGTTCGACGAGGGCCTCACCGACCTCGGCGCCCTCGCCGGGCACGTCACCGGAGTCGACGAGGTGCGCGCCCTGGCCCGCGACTTCACGCCCGAGGCCGTCGCCCCGTACTGCGACGTCCCGGCCGAGGGGATCCGCGCCCTCGCCCGCGACCTGGCGGCGGCCCCCACCGCCGCCGTCTACGGCCGCCTGGGCAGCACCGCCGTGCGCTTCGGGACCCTCGCCAGCTGGCTGATCGACGTCCTCAACATCCTCACCGGCAACCTCGACCGGCCGGGCGGTGTCATGTTCCCGCTGCCGCCCACCGCGCGCGCCCCCCGGCCTGCCGGCCCCGGCCGCGGTTTCACCACCGGCCGCTGGCGCAGCCGGGTCTCCGGGCACCCCGAGGTCGCCTCCGAACTGCCCGCGGCCGCCCTCGCCGAGGAGATCGACACCCCCGGCGACGGACGGATCCGCGCCCTGGTCACCATCGCGGGCAACCCCGTGCTGTCCGCCCCCGACGGCGCCCGCCTCGACCGCGCCCTGGCGGAGCTGGACCTCATGGTCTGCGTGGACCCGTATCTCAACGAGACCACCCGCCACGCCCACGTCGTCCTGCCGCCGCCCCCGCCGTCCCGCAGCGCCCACTACGACTTCGCGTTCGCCAACTTCTCCGTGCGCAACAACGCCCGCTACAGCCCGCCCGCCGTCCCGCTGGAGGACGGCAGGCCCGGCGAGCCGGAGATCCTGGCCCGGCTCGCACTCATCCTTGGCGGCTTCGGCGCGGACGCCGACCCCGCACTCGTCGACGAGCAGGTCATCGCCCACTGCCTCGGCAAGGAGACCGCCGACCCGCACTCCGCGGTCCACGGCCGCGACCCCGCCGAACTGGCCGCCGCGCTCACCGGCCGCAGCGGCCACGAGCGCCGGCTCGACATGATGCTCCGGCTCGGCCCCTACGGCGACGGCTTCGGCACCGACCCCGACGGCCTCACCCTGCGCCGGCTCCTCGACCACCCGCACGGCATCGACCTCGGCCCGCTGCGTCCGCGCGTCCCGGAGATCCTGCGCACCGTCTCCGGCACGATCGAACTCGCGCCCGAGGCGATCGCCGCCGACGTGCCCCGGTTGCTGGCGGCGGTCGGCGGGCACTCCGGGGACGGGCTGGTCCTCATCGGCCGCCGCCACCTGCGCTCCAACAACAGTTGGATGCACAACGTGCCCGCGCTGACCGGCGGCACCAACCGCTGCACCCTCCAGATCCACCCCGAGGACGCCGCCCGCCTCGGCCTCACCGACGCGGCCCCCGCCCGGATCAAGGGCGACGGCGGCGAGATCGAGGCCCCGGTCGAGGTCACCGACGCGATGCGGCCCGGCGTCGTCAGCCTGCCGCACGGCTGGGGCCACGACCGGGACGGCACCCGGCTGAGCGTCGCCGCCCGCGAACCCGGCGCCAACCTCAACCAGTTGCTCGACGGCACCCTGCTCGACCCCTTGTCGGGCACGGCCGTCCTCAACGGCTTCCCCGTCCAGGTCGCGCCCGCGTGATCCACCGCACGGGGTGCCGCCCTGGAAACGGAAAACTATCAGCGCTAGTTTGGGCGTGCCAAGGCAGGTCCGCCCGGGAGGACAAGGGATGAAGCCGCACGACGCGATGTACATCGACGGCGACTGGCGGCCCGCCGCCGGCACGGAGACGATCGCCGTCGTCAACCCCGCCGACGAGCAGGTGATCGCCACCGTGCCCGCCGGCACCGCCGAGGACGTCGACGCCGCCGTCCGCGCCGCCCGTGCGGCGTTCCCCGGCTGGGCGGCCACGCCGCCCGCCGAGCGCGCCGCCCGCATCGCCGCCCTGCGCGACGCCCTCGCCGCCCGCAGCGACGAGATCGCCGAGACCGTCACCGCCGAACTGGGCGCGCCGCCGCCGTTCAGCCAGGCGGTCCACGCGGGCCTCCCGATCGCGGTCGCGGGCTCGTACGCCGAACTCGCCGCCACCCACTCCTTCGAGGAGCGGATCGGCAACTCCACCGTCTTCCACGAGCCGGTCGGCGTGGTCGGCGCCATCACCCCCTGGAACTACCCGCTCCACCAGATCGTCGCCAAGGTCGCCCCCGCCCTCGCCGCAGGCTGCACGGTCGTCCTCAAGCCCGCCGAGGACACTCCGCTGGTCGCCCAGCTCTTCGCCGAGGCCGTCCACGAAGCCGGGCTGCCCGCGGGCGTGTTCAACCTGGTCACGGGGCTCGGCCCGGTCGCCGGACAGGCCCTGGCCGCCCACGAGGACGTCGACCTGGTCTCCTTCACCGGCTCCACCGCCGTCGGCAGGCAGATCGCCGCCACCGCGGGGGCCGCCGTCAAGCGCGTCGCGCTGGAGCTCGGCGGCAAGTCCGCCAACGTGATCCTCCCCAGCGCCGACCTCGCCAAGGCCGTCAACGTCGGCGTCGCCAACGTCATGTCCAACACCGGCCAGACGTGCAGCGCCTGGAGCCGCATGCTGGTCCACCGCGACCGCTACGAGGAGGCGGTGGCCCTCGCCGCGACGGCCGCCGCCAAGTACGTGCCCGGCGAGCGCATCGGCCCCGTCGTCAACGCCAAGCAGCGTGACCGTGTCCGCGGCTACATCGCCAAGGGCGTCGAGGAGGGCGCCCGCATCGTCGCGGGCGGTGCCGACGCGCCGCGCCCCGAGGGCTACTACGTGAGCCCGACCGTCTTCGCCGACGTCACCCCGGACATGACGATCGCCCAGGAGGAGATCTTCGGCCCCGTCCTGTCGATCCTCCCGTACGAGGACGAGGACGACGCCCTGCGCATCGCCAACGGCACCGTCTACGGCCTCGCCGGCGCGGTCTGGGCGGGCGACGAGGCCGAGGCCGTCGCCTTCGCCCGGCGCATGGACACCGGCCAGGTCGACATCAACGGCGGGCGCTTCAACCCGCTGGCGCCCTTCGGCGGGTACAAGCAGTCCGGCGTCGGGCGCGAACTCGGCCCGCACGGCCTCGCCGAGTACCTCCAGACCAAGTCCCTCCAGTTCTGACCGCAGCCGTCACCGCCCTGAGCGCAGGAGAAAACACCGTGGTCCGCGCCGCCGTACTGCCCGCCGTCAACGCGCCCCTGACCATCGCCGACATCGACCTGCCCGAACCCGGGCCGGGCCAGGTCCGGGTCAGGCTCGCCGCGGCCGGGGTGTGCCACTCAGACCTGTCCCTGTCCAACGGGACGCTGCGGCAGCCCGTGCCGGCCGTCCTCGGCCACGAGGGCGCGGGCACGGTCGTCTCCGTCGGCGAGGGCGTCACGGATGTGGCACCCGGCGATCGCGTCGTCCTCAACTGGGCGCCCTCCTGCGGCGCCTGCCACTACTGCGGGCTCGGCGAGCCCTGGCTCTGCGCCAACGCGGGCGCGGCGGCCGCCGCGCCGTACGCCAAGCTCGCCACCTCGGGCGACGAGCTCTACCCGGGCCTCGGCACGGCCGCGTTCGCCGAGGAGACCGTGGTCGCGGCCTCCGCGGTGCTGCCCCTCCCGGACGGCGTCCCGCTCACGGAGGCCGCCCTGCTGGGGTGCGCGGTGCTCACCGGCTACGGCGCCGTCCACCACAGCGCCGCAGTCCGCCCCGGCGAGTCCGTCGCCGTCTTCGGCGTCGGCGGGGTCGGCCTCGCCGTCCTCCAGTCGGCCCGCATCGCGGGGGCGGGCGCCGTCCTGGCCGTCGACGTCTCCCCGGAGAAGGAGGCCCTGGCACGGGCCGCGGGCGCCACGGAGTTCCTCGTCGCCGGCGACGACATCGCGAAGCGCATCCGCGCGCTGACCGGCGGGCACGGGGCGGACGTCGCCATCGAGTGCGTGGGCCGCGCCGAGACCATCCGCGCCGCGTGGTCCTCCACCCGGCGCGGCGGCCGCACGACGGTGGTGGGCATCGGGGGGAAGGGGGACCTGGTCTCCTTCTCCGCGCTGGAGCTCTTCCACTTCGGGCGCACGCTGTCCGGGTGCGTGTACGGCAACAGCGACCCGGCACGGGACCTGCCCGTTCTGGCCGAGCACGTGCGGGCGGGGCGGCTGGATCTTTCGGCGATGGTCACGGAGCGGATCGGGCTGGACGGGATTCCGGGGGCGTTCGAGGGGATGCTGGCGGGACGGGGTGGGAGGGCGCTGGTCGTCTTCTGACAGTGCGGTGGTGCCTGCGGCACCCTGTACCGGTTGTCGTTCGTGTGCGGTTCCGTTGCGCCTGCGGCGGGCATCCCCCGCCCTCCCGCCCTCCCCCAGCCTTCGGCCGGGGTGCCCCATCCGGCGCGGTCAGTTGCCGCCTCGCTGCGCACGTACGGGGTCGGTGCCGCGCCGGGGTCCTCCCCCGGCCTTCGGCCGGGGGTGCCCCCCCACCTCGGCGCTCGCGGCGCTGGCCCACGTCATTCGGCGCCGGGTCCGCCGCTCGTCTCCCCCAGCCACCGCTGGGAGGTGCTCCCAGGGGCGCCTGACGGGCGGTGAGGGTGGTCCGGGCACGTGCGGCAACCCGGACCGCCTTCTCACCCCACCCACCGGCGGTCAGTCGCCGACGAGAGGGAGGGGCGGGGGAGTTGGGGGCACCCCCCCCGGCCGGAGGCTGGGGGAATGGGATGTTCTGGACGCTGCGGCCCATGTGTGTGCGGCATGCGGGGCGGGAAAAGAAGGTGCCCGCCATGCACGTGAACATGCCAGTCCAGGACGTGCAGCCCCGGAGGCCCCGACCCCGGCCCACCACGAACAGCACGCCACGGTCGCCGACCGCGCCGGAACACCCACCCCGACCACGAACAACCCCACGCGTCAAGCCACGAAATCCAGGGTCATGACGGGACGATCCTCACGCGGCCCACTGGAGGGAGCCCACGATCGCCCGAGGAGATTCCCATGACGCACATGATCCTGACCCGCCGCTTCTTCGCACTCGCCGCCGCAACCGCCGTCGTGACGGGAGGCGCGCTTCTGCCCACCACGGCGTTCGCCGCCGCACCCGTCGCGCGGCACACCGTGCCGGCCGACGTCCCGGCAGATCACGGCGGTGAGTACTCGACGCTCCTCTACACCGAGGACATGAACCAGACTGGCTCCGGCAGCACCCACATCCGGACCGACCACTGGAAACCCGGCCCCTGGGACCCGGGTCACGGTGACCACGACGGCGACGGCTACGGAGGTGGCGGCAGCAACGGCGGCGTCCACACGAAGGGCGGCGACTGGCGCAAACACCCCGTCTGCATCACCGCCCCCTGCGTGCTGTGACCCGTGCCGTCGCCGCTCGGCGCCCCGTCAGGGCGCCGTGCCGAGCGCGGCGAACTGCAGGGCGAGCCCGTCCACCAGGGCCCGCAGGCCCGCCTCGAACGCGCCCTGGTCCACCTGCTCCTGGCGCTCCGCGAGCAGGTGGGCCTGGCCGAGGTGCGGGTAGTCCGCCGGATCGTAGGCGGACGGATCGTCGACGAACCCCCGCGCGAAGGACCCCAGGGCCGATCCGGCCACGAAGTACCGCATGAGCGCGCCCACGCGGGTGGCGTGGGCGGGGGGCCAGCCGGCGGCGGTCATGCCGCCGAAGACCGCGTCGGCCATGCGCAGGCCCGCCGGGCGGCGGCCCGGGCCCTGGGCGAGGAACGGGACGATGTGGGGGTGGGCCGCGAGCGCGGCGCGGTAGGAACGGGCCCAGGCGACGAGTGCCTCCCGCCAGTCGCGGCCGTTGTCGAACATGGAGATGTCGACCTCGCCGACGACCGCGTCGGCGACCGCGTCCAGGATCTCGTCCTTGGTCGTGAAGTGGTTGTAGAGACTCGGTCCGCTGACGCCGAGCTCGGCCGCCAGACGGCGCGTCGAGACGGCCTGCAGTCCCTCCCCGTCCACGAGCGCGAGTGCCGTCGCGACGATGCGTTCGCGGCTGAGCAGGGGCTTGCGGGGGCGGGCCATGCGGCACATAGTAGAGGCCGGCCGCTGGAAACTAGCAGTGCTAATTTAAAGTCGAACCGAGGTGCCCCGTGAATCTTGAGCTGTCCGAGGAGCAGGCCGCGGTGCGCGCGCTGGCCGCCGACTTCACCGAGCGCGAGATCGTGCCGCACGCGGCCGCGTGGGACCGGGCCGAGAGCGTGGACCGGGGCATCGTGAAGAAGCTGGGCGCGGTCGGCTTCCTCGGGCTGACCATTCCCGAGGAGTACGGCGGCTCTGGCGGCGACCACCTGGCGTACTGCCTGGTCACCGAGGAACTGGGCCGTGGCGACTCCTCCGTGCGCGGCATCGTCTCCGTCTCCCTCGGGCTCGTCGCGAAGTCCGTCGCCCACTGGGGCACCGAGGAGCAGAAGCGTGCCTGGCTGCCCCGGCTGGCCTCGGGGGAGGCCGTGGGCTGCTTCGGCCTCACCGAGCCCGGCACCGGCTCGGACGCCGGCAGCCTCATCACTCGCGCGAGGCGCGACGGCGGCGACTACGTGATCAACGGCGCGAAGACGTTCATCACGAACGGCACCTGGGCGGACGTCGTCCTGCTTTTCGCGCGCACCGACGACCTCCCCGGCCACAAGGGCGTCAGCGCCTTCCTGGTGCCCACGGACACCCCCGGGGTGTCCCGGCGCGAGATCCACGGCAAGCTCGGCCTGCGCGGTCAGGCGACCGCCGAGCTGGCCCTGGAGGACGTGCGGGTGCCGGCCTCCGCGATGATCGGCCCCGAGGGAAAGGGCTTCTCGGTCGCGATGTCGGCCCTGGCCAAGGGCCGCATGTCCGTCGCCGCCGGTTGCGTGGGCATCGCGCAGGCGGCGCTGGACGCCGCCGTGGCGTACGCCAAGGAGCGCGAGCAGTTCGGCAAGCCGATCGCCGCGCACCAGCTGGTGCAGGAGCTGCTCGCGGACATCGCCCTCGACGTGGACGCGGCCCGGCTGCTGACCTGGCGGGTCGCCGACCTCATCGACCGCGGGCTGCCCTTCGCCGCCGAGTCGTCCAAGGCGAAGCTCTTCGCGAGCGAGGCTGCGGTGCGCTGCGCCAACAACGCGCTTCAGGTCTTCGGCGGCTACGGTTACATCGACGAGTACCCCGTGGGCAAGCTGCTGCGGGACGCCCGCGTGATGACCCTGTACGAGGGCACGAGCCAGATACAGAAGCTGCTGATCGGCCGGGAGCTGACGGGGATCGCGGCCTTCTGACCGGCCGTCCGCGGACCGACCGACCGCTCGGTATCTAAGCGCTTGCTCAGTGTCGATGTAAGGTGTCCGCCATGGACGTGGAGGCGGAGCAGTCGGAGCGGACCGAGGCGTGGACCGGGATCACCCCCGATGCCGCCAGGCGGCTGGTGATCGCCGCGGTCGAGGCGTTCGCCGAGCGCGGCTACCACGCGACGACCACGCGGGACATCGCGGGCCGGGCCGGCATGAGCCCGGCGGCGCTCTACATCCACTACAAGACCAAGGAAGAGCTGCTCTACCAGATCAGCGTGGTCGGGCACCGGCTCTCGCTCGGGCTGCTCCAGGGTGCCGCGAACGGCGAGGGCGGCCCCGCCGAGCGGCTGGCCACGGCCGTGCGGTCCTTCGTCCGCTGGCACGCCGAGCACCACACCACGGGCCGGGTGGTCCAGTACGAGCTCGGCGCGCTCGGCCCCGAGCACTACGCCGAGGTCGTGGCGCTGCGCCGGGAGAGCGAGGCCGCGGTCCGCTCGATCATCCGCGACGGCGTGCAGGCCGGGGACTTCGACGTGCCGGACGTGTCCGGGACCACCGTCGCGCTGCTGTCCCTCTGCATCGACGTGGCCCGCTGGTTCAACCCCGGCGGGCGCCGCACGCCGGACGGGATCGGCGCGCTGTACGCCGATCTCGCCCTGCGCATGGTCGGGTACGCCCCCGGTCAGAGGTAGAAGCGCACGACCGTCTCGGCGACGCACACCGGCTTGTCGCCGCCCTCCCGCTCCACCGTGATCCCCACGACGAGCTGGGCGCCGCCCGGCACCTCGCTCACCTCGGCGATCCGGCCGGTGGCCCGCAGCCGCGAGCCGACCGGGACGGGGGAGGGGAAGCGAACCTTGTTCACACCGTAGTTGACGCCCATCCGCACGCCCTCGACCCGCAGCAGTTCCGGGGTGAAGGACGGGATCAGCGACAGCGTCAGGTAGCCGTGCGCGATGGTCGTGCCGAAGGGGCCCTGGGCCGCCTTCTCCGGATCCACGTGGATCCACTGGTGGTCCCCGGTGGCGTCCGCGAAGAGGTCGATCCGCTTCTGGTCGACCTCCAGCCATCCGGTCGTGCCGAGGTCCTCCCCGATGGCGGCCTTCAGTTCGTCCACCGAGGTGAAGATCCTGGGCTGTCCCATGTCATGCCTCCCGTACTGTCTAAGCGCTTGCTCAGCATGGTCTCAGCGGAGGACCCCTGTCAACGCCCCGCACTCGGCGCGTATCACGGTTTGTTTGTCCGGATTGTGACTATCTTTCATCTCCGTATGTCCCTGTTCGCGGCGGTGGAGGAGACGGAAGTGGCCGAGGCCCCCACGGAGACCAGCCCGCCCGACTGGCACACGGTGGAGGTCCGGCACGGCGGTGGCACTCCCGCCCCGGCCGACCGTCCGGTCCTGCTGCGTCCCGCGACCTGGCCCCAGACCTGGCTCGCCCTGGCCGCCTACTGGATCGCCAGCCGGGTGGTCATGCTGGCCCTGCTGCGCAGCGGGCAGGGCGACATCGCCCGCGAGGTGCACTACCTCTACCGCCACTGGAGCCAGGGCTTCGAGCACGGGACCTTCCCCGTCGGCGACGTGACCTGGCAGTACCCGCCCGGCGCCGCGCTGGTGATGCTCGCCCCGGCCCTGCTGCCCGGTCTCAGCTACTTCCAGGGCTTCGTCCTGCTGTCGCTCGCCGCGGACGCCCTCGTCCTGCTCCTCCTCCTGCGCGCCGGGACCGGTATGCCCGGGCGCAGCACCGCCGGGGCGTGGCTGTGGGCGCTCGGGCTGCCGCTGCTGATGCACCTGCCCTACGCGCGGTACGACCTGATGGTCACCGTCGTCGCCGTGGGGGCGCTGCTCGCGCTGCCCGCGCGGCCGCGGCTCGGCGGCGCGCTCGCCGGGCTCGCCGCGCTGATCAAGCTCTGGCCCGTGCTGACCGTGCTCGGCACCCCGCGGGGCCGGACCACCCGGCAGACCTGGACCGCGCTGGCCGTGTCCGCGGGCGCGCTGCTGCTCGTGCTCTGCACCGCCTTCCGCGGCGCCCTCGGCTTCCTGTCCGCCCAGCACCACCGAGGCGTCGAGATCGAGTCCCTCGGCGGCACCTTCCTGCACGTCGCCGAGATGTTCGGCTGGCCGGGGCGCGTTCGCGCACACTACGGGTCGCTGGAGTTCGTCGGCCCGTACGTCGCCGAGATCACCACCGCCTCGCTGCTGCTGACCGCGCTCGCCCTGGTGTGGCTGCTGATGTGGCGGATGCGGGCGGCCCGCTGGACACCGGCCACCCCGTACGACGCGGCGCTGACCGCCGTGCTGCTCTTCACCGTCACCAGCCGGGTCATCAGCCCGCAGTACCTGATCTGGCTCCTCGGCCTCGGCGCCGTCTGCCTGACCGTGCGGCAGACCACCCAGCGGCCGGTCGCCGTGCTGGTGCTGCTCGCCACCGCCGTGACCACGGTCGACTACCCGCTCTTCTTCGAGGACGTCACCGCACCGACCTGGCAGGGCGCCGCGATCGTCGCCGTCCGCAACGCACTGCTGGTCGCCGCCGCCGTGGTGTCGTGCGTGCGGCTGTGGCGCACGAGCGTCCCGCACCGGAAGCGGCCGGCGGCGCTCCCGTAGAGTCGGCACGTGGCGAGGATCCCGGGGGAACACCGCGAACTGACCGTCGGCCAGCTGAGCGGGCGCAGCGGCGCCGCCGTCTCCGCGCTGCACTTCTACGAGGCCAAGGGCCTGATCGGCAGCCGTCGCACGCCGGGCAACCAGCGCCGCTACACCCGCGACACCCTGCGCCGCGTCGCCTTCATCCGGGCCGCCCAGCGGGTCGGCATGCCGCTCGCCGCGATCCGCGAGGCGCTGGACGGCCTGCCCGAGGGCCGTACCCCGGACCGGGCGGACTGGGCGCGGCTCTCCGCGGGCTGGCGCGCCGAACTCGACGGCCGCATCGAACGGCTCACCCGGCTCCGCGACAGCCTCGACGACTGCATCGGCTGCGGCTGCCTCTCCCTGGACCGATGCGCCCTGTCCAACCCCGGCGACGTGCTCGGCGACCAGGGGCCGGGCGCGCGGCGGCTGCTCGGTACGGAACCGCCGCGCCCCGTCCCGGCTACCAGATCGCGGGCCTGCGGCCGGCCCACGGACGGGCCGCCTCCAGCTGCGCCGACAGCGAGATGAGGGTCGCCTCGTCCCCGTAGCGGCCGCCGAACATCACACCGATCGGCAGCCCCTCCTCCGTCCAGTGCAACGGCACGTTCACGGCCGGCTGGCCCGTGGCGTTGAAGATCGGCGTGAACGGCGTGTAGCCCGCCAGCCCCGCGAACTCCGCGGCCGGATCGTCGTCGTTGCGCAGGCCCGCACTCCCGACGAGTGCCGGGGGCTGCGCCAGCGTCGGGGTCAGGACGAGGTCGTACGAGGAGAGCAGCGCGTCCGCGATCAGCTGCCCCAACGCCCGGAACGCGTACAGCGATCCGGCGAAGTCCGGGCCGCTCACCTTGCCGCCCTCGGCACGCAGGTGCCGCGTGAGCGGCATCAGCAGCTCCTCCTGCTCCGGTGCCACCGGGTAGACGGTGGCCATGACGCCCCACACACGGGTGAAGGCGTCCAGGATCGCGCCGTCCACGGGCAGCTCGATCTCGTCCACCTGGTGGCCGAGTTCGCGCAGCAGCTCCGCGGTGCCGTCGTACGCGGCACGGCAGTCCGGGTGCAGCTCGACCCCCGGCACGGGGGGCTGGGGCAGTCCCACCACCCGCAGCGTGCCGGGCTCGCGGGCGACGTACGAGGAGAACGTCTCGCCCGGCGGCAAGGAGGGCGCGCCGTACGGGTCACCTGGCATCGGGCCCGCCAGCACGTCGAGCAGGGCCGCGGCGTCCGCGACGGTACGGGCGATCGGGCCGCTGCTGCTCAGCCCGCTCACGTCGTGCTGCACAGGGCCCGCGCTGACCCGGCCGCGGCTGGGCTTGATGCCGAACAGACCGCAGACGGAGGACGGGATGCGGATCGAGCCGCCGCCGTCGCTGCCCTGGGCGATCGGCGCCAGCCCGGCGGCGACCGCGGCCGCGGCGCCGCCGCTGGAGCCGCCGGCGGACCGCTCCAGGTCCCACGCGGTGCGGGCGGGCGGGGCCAGCTTGTTCTCGGTGTAGCAGGGCAGCCCGAACTCGGGGGTGTTGGTCTTGCCCAGCAGGATCGTCCCGGCCGCGCGCAGCTTGGCGGCGACGTGGTCGTCGACGTCCGGCACGTGGTCGGCGTACGCCTGCGAGCCCAGCGTGCAGCGCACCCCGGCCACGAAGTTGAGGTCCTTCACGGGGACGGGTACGCCGTGCAGGGGCGACAGGTGCTGGTGCCGGTCCTCGCGGCGGGCCGCCAGCACCTCTGACTCGGCGTCCGCGGCCTGCTTGCGGGCGATTTCCGGGGTGACGGTGATGTAGGCCCCGAGGGTGTCGTTGAGCCGCTCGACGCGGTCCAGGTAGTGCTCCGCGAGTTCCGTGGGGGAGAGCTCCCCGGCCCTGATCGCCTTCCCCTGCTCCAGCGCCGTCAGATCGTGCAGCTCGGCCATGTCCCGGTCCCGTCCCGTCCGCGCGAGGTGGTTCCTGCTTCTGCCGGGGGCATCGTTGCGCTACCGGGCGGTAACTGTCAGCAGTGCGGGTTGTTTGTCGTTTCTGTCGGGGGGCGGGGGTGTTCCGGCGTGGTCGGTGACCGTGGCGCGCCGCGGGTGGTGGGCCGGGGTCGGGGCCTTCGGGCTCGGCCATTCTGGACCGCATATTCACGTGCATGCGGGCACGACCTCGATCTGTCCCGGATGCCGCACACACATATGCGTCAGCGTCCAGAACGCCCTCCCTCCCCCAGCCTTCGGCCGGGGGAGGGAGGGCGGGGCATGCCCGCCGCAGGCGCAAACAACCCGCACACAACCACCGGCCAGCCCGGCGCAGCCGCGCCGCACACTCACCCCGTCGGGACGAGGCCACCGCGGGCGGCCGCGAGTGCCGCCTCCGTCAGAACGGGAACCGGCACCACGATGCCGCAGCGCCCGCACACGGGCCCCGCACCGGGGTAGTGGTTGAGCCCGTTCCGCCACCGCAGGTGCGACTCGCCGCAGACCGGGCACCCCGCCCCCGGCCCCGTGTCGATCGCCGCGATGATGCGCCGCAGTACGTCGGCGAGCCGGTCCCCGGGGTGGACGCGGGGGTCGTCGCACCAGGCGACCCCGTTGCCGCCCCAGGTGCGCCGGTGCCAGTCGTCGAGGGCGCCGGGCTGCCGGATGCCGTAGAACTTCTCCTCTTTGCGGCGGGCGGCGAACTCCTGCTCGTAGGTGAGCCAGACGGCCCGCGCCTCCTCCAGTTCGGCGAGGGCCGCGACGAGCCGGACCGGGTCCGGCTCGCGGTCGTCGGGCGCGATCCCCGCGCCGGTGCACAGGTGGTCCCAGGTTGCACGGTGCCCGTACGGCGCGAAGCGCTCGAGGCACCTGCGCAGGTAGGTGCGGCGCTGGGTGGGCGAGCGCCGGGGATCGCGCACCTGTCTCGCGAGACTTCGGAATCCGGCCATGGTGTGCCACCTCCGTCATCGGTATCGCATCGCTGTCGAATGGACGTAACGGACGGCGTGCCGGATCCATCCCCGGGGCGATGAGTTCCAGCCGTGATGGCGTAGCTGAAACGTGACGCATGTTCACCTTACTCGGTGGTCATATTCGAAGTAACCTGCGTCACACCGGGCTTCGGGAGGAGCGGTCATGCGAGCAAGATTTGACAGGTTCAGGACAAGAGTCAGGACGGCGGCCGCCGCGGCGGTCCTGGCCCTGGGCGCGAGCGTCGTCGCGCCGCTGCCCACGGCGGCGCACGCCGCCCCCGTCACCGACTACTGCCAGGGGCGGTGCTCGGACATCCTGCCGCCGGGCGAGAACGGCAACGCCACGCTCGCCCAGATCCTGCTCAACCAGATCTTCGGCACCCAGCCGGACCATGCGGAGGACCAGCTCGGCCCGTACGCGAACCTGGCCGGCGGGTACCAGAACCTCACCGACGCCACGATGAGCACCTACTTCAACGACGCCTCCTTCGGCATCCCGTCCGGGCAGGTCGCCTCGACGACCTCCCCCCGCAGCGACGTGACGATCACCCGGGACAAGAAGACCGGGGTGCCGCACATCTCCGGAACGACCCGGTACGGGACCGAGTTCGGGGCCGGCTACGCCGCGGCCCAGGACCGGCTGTGGCTGATGGACCTGTTCCGGCACGTCGGACGCGGCCAGCTGACCTCCTTCGCCGGCGGTGCCCCGGCCAACCAGGGCCTGGAGCAGGAGTTCTGGCGCGCCGCGCCGTACACCGAGGACGATCTGCAGGCCCAGATCGACTGGATCGCCACGCAGAACGGGGACCGCGGCCGGCAGGCGCTCGCCGACGTCAACGCCTACGTGGACGGCATCAACGCCTACATCGCCGCCTCCGACAGCGGCCGCTACTTCCCCGGTGAGTACGTTCTGACCGGCCACAAGGACGCCATCACCAACGCCGGCACCATCGAGAGGTTCAAACCCACCGACCTGATCGCCCTGGCGGCCGTGATCGGCGCTCTGTTCGGCACCGGCGGGGGCGGGGAGGTGACCAACGCGCTGTCGCTGCTCGCCGCCCAGCAGAAGTACGGCGTCACCGAGGGCACCCGGGTCTGGGAGTCCTTCCGCGAGCGCAACGACCCCGAGGCGGTCCTGACCGTCCACGACGGCCGGAGCTTCCCGTACGCCGTCCGGCCGGAGAACCCCCAGGGGAGGGCGCTGCCCGACGCCGGCAGCGTGACGGTGGAGCCGCTGGTCTACGACCGGACCGGCAGCGCCGGCACCGCGAAGGCGACCGCGGCGTCCAAGAGCGCCACCACCACCGCGCTGTCGGCGAACACCCGGGGCATGTCCAACGCGCTGCTGGTGAGCGGCGCGCACACCGCGAGCGGCCACCCGATCGCCGTCTTCGGCCCGCAGACCGGCTATTTCGCGCCACAGCTGCTGATGCTCCAGGAGATCCAGGGCCCCGGGATCAGCGCCCGAGGCGCCTCCTTCGCGGGGCTGAGCATGTACGTGGAGCTCGGCCGCGGCCAGGACTACGCGTGGAGCGCGACGACCTCGGCCCAGGACATCACCGACACCTACGCGATGGAGCTCTGCCAGGACGACGTCCACTACCTCCACCACGGCACCTGCACGGCCATGGAGAAGCTGGAGCGCACCAACTCCTGGCAGCCCACCACCGCCGACGGCACGGCGGCTGGTTCCTACCGCATGCAGATCTACCGCACCAAGTACGGGCCGGTGACGCACCGCGCGACCGTCGGCGGCAAGAAGGTCGCCTATGTGGCGCTGCGCAGCTCCTACATGCACGAGGCCGACTCGGTCGTCGGCTTCCAGATGCTCAACGACCCGGCCGCCGTCACGGACGCCGCGTCCTTCCAGCAGGCGGTCCAGCACATCAACTACACCTTCAACTGGTTCTACGCCGACTCAGGGCAGGCCGCCTACTTCAACAGCGGTGCCAACCCGGTGCGGGCCGCCGACGTCGACCCGACCTTCCCGGTGCGGGCCGAGGCCGCCTACGAGTGGCGCGGCTTCGACCCCGCCCACAACACCGCCGACTACACGCCCGCCTCGGAGCACCCGCAGTCCGTCGGGCAGGACTACTACGTCTCCTGGAACAACCGGCAGGCCAAGGAGTACGACGCGGCCGGCTTCGGCAACGGCTCGGTGCACCGCGGCAACCTCCTCGACGACCGGGTGAAGAAGCTCGTCGCGGCGGGCGGCGTCACCCGGGCCCAGCTCACCAAGGCGATGGCAGACGCGGCTCTCACCGACCTGCGCGGCGAGGACGTGCTGCCCGACCTGCTCAAGGTGCTCCGCAGCGGCACGGTCTCCGACCCCGCGGTGTCCGCGGCCGTCACCAAGCTCTCCGACTGGGTCACCGCCGGGGCCAAGCGCAAGGAGACGTCGGCCGGTTCGCACACCTACGCCGACGCCGACGCGGTGCGGATCATGGACGCCTGGTGGCCGCTGCTGGTCCAGGCGGAGTTCGAACCGGGCCTGGGGAGCGAGCTGTACGCGGCGCTGACCGCCGACCTCGCGGTCGACGAGGCGCCCTCGGCCGGGCACGGCCCGACCGGCTCGCACGCCGGCAGCTCCTTCCAGTACGGCTGGTGGTCCTATGTCGACAAGGACATCCGGGCGGTGCTCGGCGATCCCGTGCAGGGCGGCCTGGCCCGCACGTACTGCGGCGGCGGCGACCTCGGGGCCTGCCGGGACGTGCTGACCGGCACCCTCAAGCAGGCCGCGGCCAGGACCGCCGCCCAGGTGTACCCGGGTGACGAGAACTGCTCGGCCGGCGACCAGTGGTGCGCGGACACGGTCATCCACCGCACCCTCGGCGGCATCAAGCACGGCAAGATCAGCTGGCAGAACCGCCCGACCTACCAGCAGGTCGTGGAGTTCCCCGCCCACCGCTGACCCGCCGAGAACGGCCCGCGCGGGCCGGCGACCGGCCCACGGCCTCAGGCCAGGAGCCGGCCCGCGCGCAGCACGATCCGCGCCAGCTCGGGGTGGCAGATGTCGCTGTGCGCCCCGGAGGGCGGTCCGCCGTGGGACACCACTGCGGACGCGTCCACGCTCACGCACCCCGCCTGCGGGAACGCCCCGCGCAGCGCCTCGGCGAGCGGCATGTCCATGGTGTCGTCGACCGCCTTGATGCCGTCGTGGCCCGTCGCGCCCCAGCGTTCGCCGAGGTCGGGGCCGAACCCCCGGTCGTCGCCCGCCAGCCGGGAGGCGATCGGGTACATCGTGCCGAGCGCCATGTCGTGCCGGGAGTAGCAGGACACCACCGGGCCCGCGACCTTGAGCCGGGCGGTGCTCAGCGCTCCGCTGTGCGCGCCGTCGTGGGGCAGCCGGGAGGCGAAGGCGTAGTGCGAGAAGGCGCCCTGGAGCAGGGTCACCGACTTCACGTTGCGGATGCCGTCGGGCAGTCCGCGCAGCGCGTAGGAGACCAGCCGCCCGCCGAAGCTGTGCCCCACCAGGTGGACGGAGAGCGTGGGGTGGGCGCGGGCGACGCGGCCCAGGGCGGGGCCGAGCCCGCGTTCGCCCACCGTCCCCGCCCGTCGCTTCATCGCGTAGTACGTCGCCTGGCGCAGCATCTCCTTGCCGCCGTTCCACAACCGCGTCCAGCCGCCGCCCGCCAGGGGGAGCCCGTGCCCGCCCTCCAGCGCCGCGGCGTACTCGTCGCAGGCGGCCACCGGGTCGCCGCACAGGACGGCCGGTTCCGCCCCCGGCACCCCGTCCGAGGTGTCCTCGGCGCACAGCCCCTGAACGGCCTCCGGCGGCACCCCGGTCAGGCGTCGTACCAGGGCGGCGAACTCGGCGAACGGCTCCTCGCCGTCCGGGCGTTCCTCCAGCAGCTCGCAGATCCGGCGGATCTCGTCCTCGTGACCGGGGAAGACCGTCACCAGCGCGTCGCGGGTGGCCGCGTCGAGCGCCGGTTCGGGTCGTGGTGACGGCGGGCCGGGGAGGAGGGTGTCGAAGTCGGGGATCGGCTCGTCGGAGAAGCGCATGGACGGCCACAGCACGCCCACGTAGCCCATCACCGTGCCGGGCCGGGCGCGGCCCGCGAGCAGGCCGGGGACGGGGGCGAAGAAGCGGTCGTACAGGCGGGTCGCGCCGGAGCGGTCGCTGTTCCAGCCGTGCGAGAAGACCATCAGGTCGGTGACGCCCTCCGCGCCGATGCCCGCCGTGAGGCGGTCGCGCTGCGCCCGGTCGGGGTCGCCGTCCGCGTCGAAGGTCATCTCCCAGTACGGCTCGACACTCATTCCCGGCATGACCGTCCCCCTGGTTCGCCCGGCCCGATGCGGTCGCATCATCCCAATCCGCAGCGGGTCCGGCCATACACCGCGCAGGGGGAATTTCCCCACCTCCCCGGCGTGCCCTTCCCAAGGTCTGACCGACCGCTTAGTATGCCGACGGAGCCGTTCCGAGTCGAAGGAGACGCGATGGAAGCGCTGCGCGATGCCCGGGTGGTCGTCACCGGTGCCGGGGGCGGGATCGGGGCGGCGCTGGCGCGCAGATTCGCCGCCGAGGGCGCGCGCGTCGTCGTCAACGACCTGAACGAGGACGCCGCCAAGGCCGTCGCGGACGAGATCGGCGGGATCTGCGTGCCCGGTGACGCCTCAGCGGTGGTCGAGCCGGCCCGCGCGGCACTGGGCGGGGGCATCGACGTGTTCTGCGCCAACGCCGGTATCGGCAGCATGGCCGGGGCCGAGGCCGAGGACGCCGTCTGGGAGCGGGTCTGGGACGTGAACGTCATGGCGCACGTCCGCGCCGCCCGCGCGCTGCTCCCCGAATGGCTGGAGCGCGGCGAGGGCCGCTTCATCGCCACCGTCTCCGCCGCCGGGCTGCTGACCATGGTCGGCGACGCCCCGTACTCGGTCACCAAGCACGGCGCCCTCGCCTTCGCCGAGTGGCTCGCCGTCACCTACCGCCACCGAGGGGTGCGCGTCCACGCCGTCTGCCCGCAGGGCGTGCGCACCGACATGCTCCGCTCGGCGGGGCACGCGGGCGACCTCGTGCTGGCCCCCACCGCCATCGAGCCGGAGGACGTCGTCGAGGCCGTGCTCCAGGGCATCGCCGACGAGCGCTTCCTGATCCTGCCGCACCCCGAGGCAGGCGCCTACTACGCCGCCCGGTCCCGCGACACCGACCACTGGATCGACGGCATGAACCGGGTGCAGCAGAAGCTGGAGGAGGGGCGCGACGCGTGAGCCCGTACGAGAGCAAGCCCTGGCTGCGGCACTTCGGCGAGGAACTGCACACCCTCCCCGATCCGCCCGCCACCGTGCTGCACGCGCTCCGCGAGGTCGTCGCCCGCGTCCCCGGCCGCACCGCGCTCGCGTACTTCGACGGCCGCCTGTCCTACCGCGAGCTCGACGAGCTGTCCGACGGGCTCGCCCGGCACCTGGCCGCTCGCGGCTTCGGGCGCGGCGACCGGCTGGCGATCGTCCTGCAGAACGTCCCGCAGTTCGTGGTGGCGCTGCTCGCCGCGTGGAAGGCCGGCGGCACGGTCGTGCCGGTCAACCCCATGTACAAGGAGCGCGAGCTCGCCCACGTCCTGAACGACGCCGAGGTCACCGCCGTCGTCTGTTCCGAACGGGCCTGGGAGTCGCACATCCGCCGCACGGCGGCCGGCTCGCCGGTGCGGATCCCGCTGACGACCAGTGAACTCGACCTGCAGAGCAGGAACGACGACCGCGTCCTGCCACAGGACCGCATGCCGGCGGACGACGCCGAGGACCTGCTCGCCGCCGCCCACGCCGGCACGCTCGGCCCCGCGCTGCCCGACCCCGGCCTGACCGCCGACGACATCGCGCTGATCAGCTACACCTCGGGTACCAGCGGCGTCCCCAAGGGCGCGATGAACACCCACGGCAACATCAGCTACAACGCCGACCGGCAGCGCGCGCACAGCGTCCTGCCCGACGGCGCGACCCTCTTCGCACTCGCCCCGCTGTTCCACATCACCGGCATGGTCTGCCAGCTGGCCGCCGGGATCGTCTCCGGTGCGACCGTGGCCCTGGCCTACCGCTTCGAGCCCGGCGTCGTCCTGGACGCGCTGCGCGAGCACCGCCCGGCGTACATGGTCGGGCCCTCCACCGCCTATATGGCGCTCATGGCCCGGCCCGACGCCACCGCCGAGGACTTCGCCTCCTTCCACCTGCTCTACTCCGGCGGCGCCCCCGTGCCGCCCGCCCTGGTCGCCGCCTTCCGTGAGCGCTTCGGCCACTACCTGCGCAACGGCTACGGCCTCACCGAGTGCACGGCGCCCTGCGCCAGCGTTCCGGCCGGGCTGGAGGCCCCGGTCGACCCGGCCTCCGGGACGCTGTCGGTCGGCGTCCCGGGGCCCGGCACGCTCGTCCGGATCGTCGACGACAAGGGCGCCGACGTTCCCTTCGGCGAGCACGGCGAGATCGCCGTCCGCGGGCCCATGGTCGTCCCCGGCTACTGGAGGCAGCCGGAGGCCTCGGAGGCGGCCCTGCCCGGCGGTGAGCTGCGCACCGGGGACATCGGCTTCATGGACGAGGACGGCTGGCTGTACGTCGTCGACCGCAAGAAGGACATGATCAACGCCTCCGGCTTCAAGGTGTGGCCGCGCGAGGTCGAGGACGTCCTCTACACCCACCCCGCCGTACGCGAGGCCGCCGTGGTCGGCGTCCCCGACGCCTACCGGGGAGAGTCGGTCAAGGCCTTCGTCAGCCTCCGCCCGGGGGCCGCGGCGGAGGCCGCCGAGCTGATCGCGCACTGCAGGGAACGCCTCGCGGCGTACAAGTACCCGCGCGAGATCGAGATCCTGCCCGAGCTGCCCAAGACGTCGAGCGGCAAGATCCTCCGTAGGGAGCTGCGCGCACGACGGGATTGAGTCACATACCGGTCGGTATGCTGTCGGGGCGCACCGGTACGGAGAGAGGGCAGGCCATGGCACGGAGCACCACCCCACCCAAGGCGACGGCGACCGCGGTACCCCAGCGGCTGCTCGCCGAGGCCACCCGGCTCTTCGCCGAGCGCGGATACGACCGAACGTCGGTGCAGGAGATCGTCGAGGCCGCCGGGGTCACCAAGGGCGCGCTCTACCACTACTTCGGCAGCAAGGACGACCTCCTGCACGAGATCTACGGACGCGTGCTGCGGCTGCAGATGCAGCGCCTGGAGGCGATCGCCGACAAGGAGACGGCGCCGGTGGCGGACCGCCTGGTCGAGGCCGCCGCCGACGTCGTCGTCACCAGCATCGACAACCTCGACGACACCAAGATCTTCTTCCGGTCGATGCACCAGCTCAGCCCGGAGAAGCAGAAGGCGGTGCGGGCCGACCGCCGCCGCTACCACGAGAAGTTCCGCGCACTGGTCGAGGAGGGGCAGCGCGAGGGCGTGTTCCGGCGGGAGGTCCGGCCGGATCTCGTCGTCGACTTCTTCTTCGGCGCCGTGCACCACCTCGGCACCTGGTACCGGGAGGACGGGCCGCTGTCCGCCGGCCAGGTCGCCGCCGATTTCGCAGACATGCTGCTGCACTCCGTGCGGCAGCCCTGAACCGAACCGGGAGCAGACCGCATGAAGGCATGGCGAGTGCACGAGAACGGGGAGCCGCGGGCGGCGATGCGCCTGGAGGACGTCCCCGACCCGCAGCCGGGCCCCGGTGAGCTGCTCCTGAAGGTCCGCGCGGCCAACGTCAACTTCCCCGACGCACTGCTGTGCCGGGGGCACTACCAGGTGCGCCCGCCGCTGCCGTTCACCCCGGGCGTCGAGTTCTGCGGCGAGGTCGCGGCCGTCGGTGAGGGGGTCACCGGGCACCGGATCGGCGACCGCGTCATCGGCCCGGCCGCGCTGCCCGGCGGTGCTTTCGCCGAACTCGCCGTCGTCCCCGCCGCGAGCGTGCTGCCCGCACCCCCCGCGCTGGACGACGCCGAGGCCGCCGCCCTCCACATCGGCTACCAGACCGGCTGGTTCGGGCTGCACCGGCGGGTCGCGCTGCAGGCCGGCGAGACCCTTCTCGTGCACGCCGCGGCGGGCGGTGTCGGCAGCGCCGCCGTCCAGCTGGGCAAGGCGGCGGGCGCCACGGTGATCGGGGTCGTCGGCGGCCCGGAGAAGGCCAAGGCGGCGCGTGAACTGGGCGCCGACATCGTCGTCGACCGGACGTCCGAGGACTTCGTCTCCGTCGTGAAGGAGGCCACCGGCGGGCGGGGCGCCGACGTCGTGTACGACCCGGTGGGAGGCGACGCCTACACCCGGTCCACCAAGTGCGTCGCCTTCGAGGGGCGCATCCTGATCGTCGGCTTCACCAGCGGCACGATCCCCAGCCCCGGGCTCAACCACGCCCTGGTCAAGAACTACTCCGTCGTCGGCCTGCACTGGGGCCTGTACAACACCAAGGACCCCGCCGCCGTGCGCCGCTGCCACGAGGAGCTCACCCGCCTCGCCGCGGAGGGCGCGATCAAGCCCCTGGTCAGCGAGCGGGTCGCGCTGGACGGCGCCGCCGACGCCGTCCAGCGGGTCGCCGACGGCACCACCACCGGCCGACTGGTGGTCGTCGCCGGCTGATCGCCGGCGGTCGCCCCGGCCGCGGTCTCCCGCGCGCTCACGCGCCGCGCGCGGGATCGGCGGCGGGGATGATCGGCCCGAGCCACAGCCCGCCGCTGACGTCGAGGGTCCGGCCGGTGATCGGCGCGGCGCCGGGGCGGGCGAGGAAGGCGACCGCGCGGGCCACGTCCTCGGGCTCGCCGAGCCGTCCCAGGGCGGTGATCGCGGCGAGTCGGGCGGCGGCCCCGGGGGCGGCGATGAACGCCACCGTCTCGTCGGCGGCCTCCTTGCTGCTCCCGTAGTGGACGGCCACCAGTGCGCCGCCGGCCGCAGCGCCACGGCGCGGCCGATTCCCCGCGATCCGCCGGTCACCAGCGCGGTCCTGCCGGTCAGCGTGCTCATCCCGTGCTCCTAGGCTCGATGCCGGGCCCCGTGGCCGGCGACGGGAACACCATCGCGACGCACGCTGACCGTGCGCGCACCGATCGCGTACCGGCCGCGCACGCACGCGGCTTCCCCGGGGCGGAAGCCCGGGGGAGCCGCGGTCATCCGTCCCCCGTCACGCCTGCTCGGCGTACCGCTTCAGTTCGCGGCGCGCCAGGGAGCGCTTGTGGACCTCGTCGGGGCCGTCGGCCAGCCGCAGCGTGCGCGCGGCCGCGTACAGCTCCGCCAGCGGGAAGTCCTGGCTGACGCCGCCCGCGCCGTGGAGCTGGATGGCGCGGTCGAGGATGAGCCCCACCTTCTCCGGGGTTGCGATCTTGATGGCCTGGATCTCGGTGTGGGCGCCGCGGTTGCCGACGGTGTCCATCAGCCACGCGGTCTTGAGCACCAGCAGCCGCAACTGCTCGATCTCCACCCGCGCCTCGGCGATCCACTGCTGCACGACGCCCTGCGCCGCCAGCGGCTTGCCGAAGGCGACCCGCGCGGTGGCGCGCCGGCACATCAGCTCCACCGCGCGCTCGGCCATGCCGATCAGCCGCATGCAGTGGTGGATGCGGCCCGGCCCGAGCCGCGCCTGGGCGATGGCGAAGCCGCCGCCCTCCTCGCCGACCAGGTTCTCCGCGGGCACCCGCACATCCCGGAAGAGGACCTCGGCGTGGCCGCCGTGGTCCCCGTCGTCATAGCCGAACACCCGCATGCCGCGGCGCACTTCGAGACCGGGGGTGTCCCGCGGCACGAGGATCATGCTCTGCTGGCGGTGCCGCTCCGCGGACGGGTCCGTCTTGCCCATGACGATGAAGATCTGGCAACGGGGGTTCATCGCACCGGAGATGTACCATTTGCGGCCGTTGATGACGTAACTGTCGCCGTCCCGCTCGATCCGCGTCTCGATGTTGGTGGCGTCCGAGGAGGCGACGTCGGGCTCGGTCATCGCGAAGGCCGAACGGATCTCGCCCGCCAGCAGCGGCTCCAGCCAGGTCTTGCGCTGCTCCCCGGTGCCGAACTCGTTCAGCACCTCCATGTTGCCGGTGTCGGGCGCGGCGCAGTTGAGGGCGGGCGGGGCGAGGTGCGGGCTGCGGCCGGTGATCTCGGCCAGCGGCGCGTACTGGAGGTTCGTCAGGCCGGCGCCGCGCTCTCCGGGGAGGAAGAGGTTCCACAGCCCGCGCTCGCGGGCCTTCGCCTTCAGCTCCTCCACGACCGGCGGCGCGGACCAGACCGCGTCGCCCTCGGCCTCCTCGCGCTGCAGGTGGAAGAGCGGCTCCGCCGGGTAGACGTGCTCGTCCATGAAGGCGAGCAGCCGCTCGCGCAGTTCCTCGGTCCTGGCGTCGTACGCGAAATCCATGGCTCAGCCTTCCTGAAGCGTCCGCAGGCCGTTGTCGATGAAGGCCGGGACCAGGGCGCCGATCCGGTCGAATCCGGCGCCGAGGGTCTGGCCGAGGGTGTAGCGGTAGTGGATGCCCTCGAGGATCACCGCGAGCTTGAAGTACGCGAAGGCGGTGTACCAGGCGACGGAGGACACATCGCGCCCGGAACCCGCCGCGTAGCGCTCGATCAGCTCGCCGGGCGACGGGTGGCCGGGCGCGCCGCCCGTGACGGAGACGGGGGTGCCCGGGGTGGGCCGCAGCTCGCTGTACATGAGCAGCAGGCCGAGGTCGGTGAGCGGGTCGCCGAGGGTGGACATCTCCCAGTCGAGGATGGCCCGCACGGTGTCGTCCGAGCCGACCAGGACGTTGTCGAGCCGGTAGTCGCCGTGCACGACCGCCGCCGGTCCGGAGTCGGGCAGGCGCGTGCCGAGCAGCGCCGCGAGTTCGTCGATGCCGGGCAGCTCACGGCTGCGGGAGGCGTCGAGCTGCTTGCCCCAGCGGCGCAGCTGCCGCTCCAGGAAGCCGTCGGGCCGGCCGAAGTCACCCAGTCCCGCCGCCTCCGGGTCCACGGCGTGCAGCGCGACCAGGGTGTCCATCAGGCGCAGCACGATCTCCCGGGTGCGCTCCGGGCCGAGCGCCGTGAGCTGCCGCTCGGTGCGGTACGGGGTGCCCTCGACGAAGTCCATGACGTAAAAGGGCGCGCCGATGACCTCCGGGTCCTCGCAGAGCAGCACCGCTCCGGGGACGGGAACCGGGGTGTCGCGCAGGGCGCTGATCACGCGGTGCTCGCGGGTCATGTCGTGCGCCGTCGCCAGGACGTGGCCGAGCGGGGGCCGCCGGACGACCCAGCGCGAGATGCCGTCCGTCACCGCGTAGGTCAGGTTCGACCGGCCGCCCTCGATGAGCTCGCCGTCGAGCGCGCCCGCCACCAGCCCGGGCCGTACGGCGTCCAGATGCCGCCGCAGTCGCTCCAGGTCGAGTCCCGGTGGGTTCTCCGTCCCGCTCATCCTTGCTCCTCGCCACTGCCAAAGCTGTCCGGGCTATCATGCCGACCAGTCGGTATGTAGTCCAGTCCGCCGCCCCGGCCACCGCCGTAAAAGGAGGTGCCCGGTGTTTCCGGCGCTGGAAGACTGACGCCATGATCCCGCCCGCCGCCCTCGGCTCCCTGTGCGGACTGGCGGGAACACCGTCGCGGGGCTCGGCGACATGGACACCACCTGTGCCGTCGCCGGCGGCGTCATCGCGGCCCGCACCGGTGTCGCCGGGCTCCCGCCCGCCTGGCACCCGGCGCTGGGGCAGCTGCGCGGCTGGGTCCCGCCGGGGCCCCGCGAACCGGCGTAGCGGCACCGACCTGCGCGTTCTTGACGGGCACCCGGACGACACCTAGGGTCGCGTTCTGATGGACGTATAGCATTCACGTACATGAACCGCAAGGGGTGGCGTGCAGTGACACAGCACAGGGACCTGACGATCACCGGGGTGCGCCTCACCCCGGTTCTCATCTCCGATCCGCCGCTGCTCAACACCCAGGGCGTGCACCAGCCCTACACCCCGCGCCTGATCGTCGAGGTGACCACCGGGAGCGGGGTGAGCGGCGTCGGCGAGACCTACGGCGACACCCGCTACCTGGAGCTCGCGCGACCGCTCGCGGAGGCCCTGCCGGGATGCCGCGTCGACGACCTGAACAACCTTCCCGTCCTCGCGGGGCTGGTGTGCGCCCCGCCCGAGGAGACCTCGGACGCGGTGGACGCCGGCGGCCTGCGCGGTGTCCAGACCGCCGACAAGCTGATCCTCTCCGTGGTCTCGGCCTTCGAGGTGGCCTGCCTCGACGCTCTCGGCAAGGTGCTCGGGCTGCCCGTGCACGCCCTGCTCGGCGGGAAGGTACGCGAGACCGTCGACTACAGCGCCTACCTCTTCTACCGCTGGGCCGAGCACCCCGACGGCCGGGGGCCGAAGGACGACTGGGGCGCCGCACTCGACCCCGCAGGGGTGGTCGCGCAGGCGCGCAGGCTCGCGCGGGAGCACGGCTTCACCTCGTTCAAGCTCAAGGGCGGCGTCTTCGCGCCGGACGAGGAGATCGCCGCCGTACGGGCCCTGGCCGAGGCGTTCCCCGGACTGCCGCTGCGGCTGGACCCCAACGGCGCCTGGTCGGTGGAGACCTCGCTGCACGTGGCCAGGGAGCTCGGGGAGGTCCTGGAGTACCTGGAGGACCCGGCCGCCGGCACCGCCCGCATGGCCGAGGTCGCCGCGGGCACGGACCTGCCGCTTGCCACCAACATGTGCGTGACGACCTTCCCCGAGATCGCGGAGGCCTTCGCCAAGGACGCGGTCCAGATCGTGCTCTCCGACCACCACTACTGGGGCGGGCTGCGCAACACCCGCGAACTCGCCGCGATCTGCCGTACCTTCGGGGTCGGCCTGTCGATGCACTCCAACACCCACCTCGGCATCAGCCTGGCCGCCATGACCCACGTCGCCGCCACGGTCCCCGACCTGCGCCACGCCTGCGACTCGCACTACCCCTGGCAGACCGAGGACGTCATCACCCGCCGCCACGAGTTCAGGGGCGGCCGGCTCCCCGTCTCCGACGCCCCCGGCCTCGGGGTCGAACTGGACCGGGTGGCCCTGGACGCGCTGCACCGGCGCTGGCTGGAGGACGACGGCACCTACCGCGAGCGCGACGACGCCGCCGCCATGCGCAAGGCGGAACCCGGCTGGGTCGCGCCGTCCGTGCCCCGCTGGTGACGCCGGCGGGACTCAGGCCAGGCACTCCGGGATCCGGCCGCCGTTCAGCACGGCCATGTCGGTGATCACGGGCATCAGATCCAGCGGCGAGCCGAGCGGCAGTCCGTCCAGCTCCGCGTACGCGCGGTGCAGATTGGCGACCAGCCGCTCCGGCTCGCGCAGCGCCGCGAACTCGCCGAGGTCCGCCGCGCGGGCGACCTCCAGCGGGGTCCGTCCCGCCTTGTGGCCCTCGGCCGCCAGCTCGGCGACGAACCGCAGGTAGCCCTCGACGGTGGCGTACACCGAGGGGTCGCAGATGCCGCCGTGCCCCGGCACGACGACCTCGGCGTCGAGCGAGCGCAGCACCTCCAGGGCGCCCAGCGAGCCCTCGAGCGAGCCCATGGGGACGAAGGGCGCGCCCCCGTTGAAGACCAGGTCCCCGGTGAAGACGACCTTGCGCCCCGGGAGCCAGACGATCGTGTCGCCGAGGGTGTGGGCGACTCCGGGGTGCAGGAGCTGCACCTCCTCCTCGCCGACGTGGAGGGTCAGCCGGTCCTCGTAGGTGACCGTCGCGGGGAGCACCGGCACCTCGCCGTACTCCACGTTAGGCCAGATCGCGTGGAGCTGATGGCCGGCCGCGACCTGCTCGGTGACGCACGCCGAGTGCCCGACGATCCGGGCCCCTGCCGCGAACACGCTGTTGCCGTAGGTGTGGTCCCCGTGGTGGTGGGTGTTGACCACGTGCGCGGGCATCGGCGCGCCGGAGGCGACGAGGGCCTCGCGCAGCATCAGGGCCCGGCGCTCGGTGGCGGCGGTGTCGATCAGCAGCGTCGCCTGCCCGTCGGTCACCCAGCCCGCGTTGTTGAGGCACCAGCCCCCGTCCGGCTGGACGTACGCGTGGACACCGGGAGCGACCTCCTCGGTGAACGGGAGCTCGGTGTGAAACTGTGACATGACAACGCCCTTCCCTGGTCAGACGCATGGAACGTACCAGGGAAGGGCGTACGGGAGGCGACGCGGGGGCGTCGCCTACAAGACGAGCGACAGCAGCAGGACGAAGACGATCCCGACGACGGAGATCACGGTCTCCATGGCGGACCAGGACTTGAGGGTCTGCGGGACGTTCATCCCGAAGTACTCCTTGACCAGCCAGAAGCCCGCGTCGTTCACGTGCGAGAAGAACAGCGAACCGGCGCCGACGGCGAGCACCAGCAGCGCGGCGTGCGTCGAGGTCATGCCCTCGGCCAGCGGCGCGACCAGGCCCGCGGCGGAGATGGTGGCCACGGTGGCGGAACCGGTGGCGACCCGGATCAGGACGGCGATCAGCCAGGCCAGCAGCAGCGGCGAGATGTGCCAGCCGTCCGACCAGCCGAGGATCATGTTGCCGATGCCCGCGTCGATGAGGGTCTGCTTGAAACCGCCGCCCGCGCCGACGATCAGCAGGATGCCGGCGATCGGGCCGAGCGACTTCTCGACGGTGGCGGAGATGCGCTCCTTGGTGAAGCCGGCCGCGCGGCCCAGGGTGAACATGCCCAGGATCACGGCGGACAGCAGGGCGATCAGCGGCGTGCCGATGACGTCGAAGATCCGGAAGACCAGGCTGTCCTGGTTGTCGACGAGGACGTCCACCAGCGCCTTGCCGAGCATCAGCACGACCGGCAGCAGCATCGTGGCCACCGTGGCGGCGAAGCCCGGCCGCTTCTCCAGGTCGTCCGAGGCCCGGCTGGGGGTGAGGTGCTCGGGCGGGGTGACCTTCACCCAGCGGTCGGCGAACCGGCCGAAGAGCGGGCCGGCCATCGCCACGGTGGGCAGCGCGACGAGCACGCCGAGCGCGAGGGTGGTGCCGAGGTCGGCGTGGATGGAGTCGATCGCGGCGAGCGGGCCGGGGTGCGGCGGTATCAGGCCGTGCATCACGGACAGTCCGGCCAGTGCCGGGACGCCGATCCGGATCAGGGAGTGGTTGCCGCGCCGGGCCACCAGCAGCACGACCGGGATCAGCAGCACGATGCCGACCTCGAAGAAGAGCGGCAGCCCGATCAGGCCCGCGATGAGCGCCATCGCCCACGGCAGCCGCCGCTCGCTCGTCCTGGCGAGGATCGTGTCGACGATCTGGTCGGCGCCGCCGGAGTCGGCGAGCAGCTTGCCGAGGATCGCGCCGAGCGCGATGAGCACGCCCACACCCGCGACGGTCGTGCCGAGGCCGGTGGTGAAGCTGGCGATGGTCTTGGCGAGGGGGGCGCCCGCGACGGCGCCGAGGACGCCGGTCCCGATGGTGAGGGCGAGGAAGGCGTGCATCTTCCAGCGGGTGATCAGCAGGACGATCACCGCGATGCCGGCGAGTGCGGCGAGGGCGAGCCGGGTGTCGCCGGCGCTGGTGATCGGCTCCGTCGCCGCCGGAGCTGCGGCCAGCAACTCGGCGCTGAGTGCAGACACGTTCGTACTCCGTAGGGGGAGAGGGGGTGGGGGAGGGCGAGCCCCGTCAGGGAGCCAGTGGGGGCTCGGTGGGGGCAGCCGGGTGCCGGTCGGGGCCGGCGGGGCTCAGCGGGGCAGTGCGGCCATGGCCCGGTCCGTGATCTGCTGCGGCCCGCCGTCGACCGGGACGACGGCACCGGCCTCGTCCGGCTCCAGCGGTTCGAGTGCCTCGAACTGGGAGTGCAGCAGTCCCGCCGGCATGAAGTGCTGCATCCGCGCGGCCAGCCGCGTGCCGATCAGCTCCTCGGACCCGTCGAGGTGCACGAAGAACAGCCCGGGGGTGTCCTTGCGCAGCCGGTCGCGGTAGCGGCGCCGCAGGGCCGAGCAGCTGACCACGCCGCCGCGGTCGCCGCGTTCGACGATCCACGCCGCGATGGCGTCCAGCCAGGGCGCCCGGTCCTGGTCGTTCAGCGGGTGCCCGGCCGACATCTTGGCGATGTTGGCCGGCGGGTGGAAGTCGTCCGCCTCGGCGTACGGGACGCCCAGCCGCTCGGCGAGCAGTCCGCCGACGGTGGACTTGCCCGATCCGGACACCCCCATGACCACCACCAGGGGGAGGGGGAGTTGCGGGCCTTCCGGGCCTGCCTCGGTCATCACAGGTACCTCCTCGTCCGCGTGACCGACTCAGGAAACGTCATAGGTACTACTTATTCAAGAGTTCGAAACCAAATCGTCATACGAAGCAATGCCCGCATAGGCTGTCGCCCATGGAGCGGCAGGGAGAGAACGGCGGTCTGCACGCGCGTGTACTGGCGGAACTCGGCCCCGCCATCGCCTCCGGCGAGTACCCGCCCGGCACCGTCCTGCGCATCGACGAGCTGGAGCGGGAGTACGGCGTCTCCCGCACCGTCGTGCGCGAGGCCGTACGGGTCCTGGAGGCCATGCATCTCGTCGAGTCGCGCCGCCGGGTCGGCATCACGGTGCGGCGCACCGAGGAGTGGAACGTCTTCGACCCCGCCGTCATCCGCTGGCGCCTCGCCGGTGCCGACCGGACCCGCCAGCTGCGCTCGCTCACGACGCTCCGAACGGCCGTCGAGCCCGTCGCGGCCGGTCTGGCGGCGGCCGCCGCGACCCCGGAGCAGTGCCGGGAACTGACCGTCCTGGCCGCCGAGATGGCCGCGGCCGGGCGGGCCGCCGACCTCGACGAATACCTGGTCCACGACATCGCCTTCCACCGCGTGATGCTGTCGGCCTCCGGCAACGAGATGTTCGCCCGCCTCGGCGACGTCGTGGCCGAGGTGCTCACGGGCCGCACCGAGCACCACGTCATGTTCAGCGCCCCCGATCCCGAGGCGGTCACCCTCCACATCCGGGTCGCCGAGGCCGTCCGCGCCCGCGACGCGGTGGCCGCGGAGCGCCTGATGCGCGAGATCTGCGTCGGCGCGCTGCGTGAACTGGACATCCTCGCGCCGTAGCCGCCGCAGCATTCCCCCGCCCGCGGCGGAGGGTGACTTCCCCGGTGCTTGTCCGCGGCGCGGCCGCCGTGACGGTGTCCGGCGCCGGGCCGGGGGTCAGCCCGTGGGGCCGGCGTGGCGGAGGATCGCGTCGACGGTTTCCTGGGGGGTCTGGTGGGAGGTGTCGAGCCAGAGGCCGATTCGCGGGGTGCCCGCGCGCAGGGCGCGGTCGAGATCGGCGGGCGTCCAGGCTCCGTACGCCCGCTTGGGCCGGGCGGCCTCCCGGGCGGCGATCGCCTCGGGGGACGGGACGAGGACCACGACGTGCAGCGGCCGGGTGCGCAACAGGGCGATCGTGCGGGGCAGTTCGTCGCCGAGGATGACGTCCTGGAGGACGGGGGTGAACCCCGCCGCCGCGTACGCGTCCGCGCTCGCCGCGGCCAGGGAGTGCCGCAGCCTCAGCTGCCGCAGCGCCTCCTCGCTCAGACCGGCGACGTCCCCCGATCCGTCGCCCGGCAGGGCCTCGGCCCGGCCGCCGACGATCATCCGCCGGAACGTGTCGCCCCGCACATGGACCGAACGGGGCAGCCGCTCGGCCAGTGCCTGCGCCACGGTCGACTTCCCGGACGCGGGGATCCCGGTGATCAGGAACATCGCTCGCACCTCATCGCCATGGATTCCTTCCGTCACCCCCGCCGGGCGTCATGCGGCGCCCAGGGCGACTCTATGTTCGAGACACGTCAAGCGGAACGTTTCGGCGGACCCGAAATCCGGCTGATCGGCGGGGAGTTGGGGTGGTCCACTGGGGTCATGCCCACCGCGCCGTCCGCCCCGCCGCCCCAGCCGTACCGCTGGGCGCTGACGCACGCCCGAGGCGGCGCGCCCCCGGACCGGCTCGGGATCCTGACCGAGGGAGCCGACCGGCCCCGGCTCTGGTATCAGCCCTGGCACGGCCCGGACCTCCCGGCGGCGCTGGCCGAGTCGCTGGCGCTGGTCGAGGCGGGCCGCGGACGGGGCGTCCGCGAGGCGCTGATCCGTGTGATCGGCGCGGAGCCCGGCTTCGCGGACCGGGAGGTCCGCGCCCTCGTCGCGCCGCTGCGCCGCCGGCGGTCGCAGGTGCGCAAACGGTGCCGTTAGGACCTGTCCGGCGGATGCCGGCGGCGCCGCGTGCCCCGGCGGCCTAGAGCGGCTCTAGCGGTTCCTGCCGCGTGCCTCCATGACCGGGCGCAGCCGCTCCAGCAGGGCGTGGAGGGCCGCCTGCTCCGTCTCGTCCAGGGTGTCCAGCGCGCCGTGCGTGGCCTGCATCTCCTCCCGCACGCGGTGGATCGTCTCGCGTCCGAGGTCGGTGGCCACGACGTTCTTGACCCGGCGGTCGGTGGGGCTCACCTCGCGGCGGACGAAGCCGTGGGCCTCCAGCCGGTCCACGATGCCGGTGATGTTGGAGGCGTCGCACACCAGTCGTTCCGCCAGACCGCGCATGGGGACCGGGCCGCCCAGCTGGGCGAGCACCTTGGCCTGCATGGACGTCAGCCCGTGCCGGGCCGCCGCGGCGGCGAAGTCCTGCCACTGGGCGGTGCCGATGGCGGCGAGCAGCTCCAGCAGCTGGATCTTGGTGGGCGGCGCGGGCGTGGCGGCGGTCGGGGCGCTCATGCCTGCGAGTGTACTCAAATGCTTGAGATTGTGAATCATTAACTTGATGTCCTCAATTATCAACCCCCCGGGGTTCACCGAGGCCACCCCGCCCGGGCGGCCCTTCCGAGGGAGCGGTGCGGACGGTCCTCAGCGGGGACCGAGGAAGACCAGCAACATCCCGGCGGTGGCCAGGGCCAGGACGCACGCCACGGCCCAGGCCGCCGCCCGCGGTGACATCACGGCGGGCCGCGCGGTGTCCAGGGCGGCGATCCGGCGCTGGGCGGCCGCCGTGAACGCCAGCCACACCGCCGCGCACAGCGCCAGCCCCAGCAGCCCGGCCGGCGACACCCCGTGCAGCACCGCCTCGCGTCCGGCCAGCAGCGCCGCCACCGCGAAGGCCAGGGTCGTGCGCCGCCAGGCCAACCGGGTCCGCTCCGGCTGCAGCCCCGGGTCCCGCGGCGCGCCGCCCGCCGGGGCGTTCATCAGCCCGCCCACCCCAGCGTCGCCGTCAGCAGCATCGCCACCGCCATCAGGGCCACCAGCACCGCCAGTACCGCGGGGAACCGCGACTCCGGCAGATCCTCCCCGCGCCGCATCGCCCGCTCGCAGCGCACCCAGTGGTTCACCGCGCGGACCGCGCACATCGCCCCACCGACCACCAGCACCACGGCCAGCGTCACCCGGACCGGCCGGCGCAGGTCCCGCAGGAACTGGTCGACCGCGAACCCCCCGCCCACCAGGGCGAGCGCCGTCCGCAGCCACGCCAGGAACGTCCGCTCGTTGGCGAGCGAGAAGCGGTAGTCGGGCGTCGTCCCCTCGGCCCGGACGCGTGCCGGGGCGAACCACAGGCGGACGGCCCCGATCGCGGCCCGCGCATGCTTGATCACGGCCTCCACAGTACCGAGCGCCGTCCGAGGGGGCGCGGCGCGGGTGCGGTGCGGGGGCAGGTGAAAGGCGGCAGAACGCGATAGTGTAACAACCGATCCAGAAATGGTATCCTCCGTACATGGCACGCACCAGGGAGTTCGACACCGACCAGGCACTCGACCGTGCGATGGACGTGTTCTGGCGTCGCGGCTACGCGGCGACCTCGCTCCAGGACCTGCTGTCGGAACTCTCCATCGGCAGCGGCAGCCTGTACGCCGCCTTCGGCTCCAAGGACAAGCTCTACGCCCTCGCCCTGGAGCGCTACTGCTCCCGGCACGCCAGCGGGCTCGTCGAGCTCCTGGAGAACGCCGACGACGTCCGCTCCGCCGTCCGCGCCGCGCTGATGCAGATGGTCGAGGCCGACCTGGAGGACCCGGAGCGGGGCTGCCTGCTGGTCAACGCCGCCACCGAGCGCGGCGACGACCCCGGCACCGTGGACCGCGTCACGGTCACCCTGCGCCTGCTGGAGTCGGCCCTCGCCGCCGCACTGGAGAAGGCCAGGGCCCGCGGCGAGCTGTCCGCCGGCAAGAACCCGGTGGAACTCGCCCGCTTCCTCACCACCTTCGTCCAGGGGCTGCGCGTCGTGGGCCAGGCCCGCATGGGCCGGGCCTTCGTCGAGGACGCCGTCGAGACCGCCATGCGCTCGCTGGACTGACGCCCGCCCCGCCCGGAACCGGATGGCGCTCCACGGTGTCCCCCTCCCCATGGGACCGATCGTCACCGCGATCCGCCGACTCGCGCTCTTCGGCTGGACGGAGGCGCGCTGCTGCGCGTTCGCCGTCGCGCTCATGGCGGGTGTCGCCGGCTCGCGGCTGCTGCCGCCGCTGCCCGTCGCCCGCTACGACCTGCTGCTCTGCTACGGCATCGCGCTCAGCGCGCTGTTCTGGGCGTGCGGCTGGGAACGCGGCCGCGACGTCGCCGTGATCGCGGTCTGCCACGCCGTCGGGCTGCTCTTCGAACTCGTCAAGGTGCGGCTGGGGTCCTGGAGCTACCCCGAGCCCGCGCTCACCAAGTTCGGCGGCGTCCCGCTGTACGGAGGGTTCCTGTACGCGGCCGTGGGCAGCTACGTCTGCGCCGCGTGGCGGCTGTTCGAGCTGGGCCTGACCGGCTACCGCCGCCGCGCCATGACGATCCTCGCGGCGGCGGTGTACCTCAACTTCTTCACCCACCACTGGCTGCCCGACCTGCGCTGGGTGCTCGCCGTGCTGCTGCTGTGGGCCACCGCGGGCACCTGGGTGCATTTCACGGTCGACGGGGTGCGCCACCGGATGCCGCTCGCGCTCTCCTTCGTCCTGATCGGCTTCTTCCTGTGGGTCGCGGAGAACGCCGCGACCTACGTGGGGGCCTGGCGCTACCCCGACCAGGCGCACGGCTGGGTGCCGGTCTCCCTGGCCAAGTTCGGCGCCTGGGCTCTGCTGATCAGCGTCACCTTCGTCGTCGCCAGTCGCGCAGCCGGTGCCAGGCCTCCAGGCCGTCGGGCACCCATTCCCGTTCCGGCAGGAGCCGTTCCAGTTCCTCCTCCGACACGAAGTCGTGCCAGGCGACCTCCTCGGCCTGCGGCACGACGGGCAGCTCGCAGCGCACCTCGTACACCCGGGACCACCACGTGTGACCCGCAGCCGCCCCCGTCCCCTCATAGAGGAAGCTGAACAGCGGCGTGGGGCGCGGCAGCCCGGACACGCCCAGCTCCTCCTCCGCCTCGCGCAGCGCCGCGTCGTCGTACTCCTCGCCGGCGCCCACCACACCGCCGACGAACATGTCGTACAGGGAGGGGAAGACCAGCTTCTCCGCCGTGCGGCGGTGCACGAACACCCGCCCGTCGCCGTCCCTGGCCAGGATGAAGACGCAGCGGTGCCGCAGCCCGCGCGCGGTGGCCTCGCCGCGCGCCATCCGCCCGATCACCCGGTCCTGTTCGTCCACGATGTCCAGCAACTCGTCCGCCGAGCGCGGCGCGTCCTCCATGGTGCCTCCCGTCCGTCGCGGTACCCGCGGTCCCCGTACGGCTCCATGATCGGCCCCGCGACGGGTTCCGGCCAACGTCCCGCGGGAACCCCCGGCGCCCCGCTGACCGCCCGCAGAATCGGGGACATGACGACCGCTCACACGAAGGTGCCGGGACCGGCCGGGGTGCCGCTGCTCGGGTCGATGTTCGATCTGCTGCGCGAGCCGCTGGACACCTACGAGCGCGCGCGGCGCGACCACGGGGACCTCGTCCGTTTCACCGCCGGCCCGCCGGGCCTGCGCACCGAGGTGTACGCGGTGTTCTCCCCCGAGGGCGCCCAGCAGGTGCTGGCCACCGAATCGGCCAACTTCCGCAAGGACAACCAGTTCTACGAGGAGGTCCGGCAGTCCTTCGGCAACGGACTGCTCACCAGCCAGGACGACGACTACCAGCGGCAGCGCAGGCTGATCCAGCCGCTGTTCACCCAGCGCCGTGTCGACGGCTACGCGAGCGCCGTCACCACCGAGGCGGCCGCCCTCGTCACGGCCTGGAACGACGCGCCCTCCGGGATCGTGGACGTCGTCGAGGAGATGCACCGCTTCACCCTGCGCACGATCGCCCGTGTCCTGTTCGGCGGCGCGGTCGAGTCCACCGTGGACACCGTCCGCCGCTGCATGCCGGTCATCAACGACTACGTGCTGCGGCGCGGCTTCTCCCCGGTCACGGCGCCCCGCCACTGGCCGACCCCAGGCAACCGGAGGGCGGCCGCCGCCACCGCCGAGGTGTACGCCGTCTGCGAGGCGATCATCGAGCGCCGCCGGGGGGAGGGCGGCGACGGCCGGGACCTGCTGTCGCTGCTCGCCGCGGCCCGGGACGAGGACGGCCGCCCCCTCGCCCCCGCCGAGATCCGCGACCAGGTGCTGATCTTCCTGCTCGCAGGTCACGAGACGACCGCCACGTCGCTCGCCTTCGCCCTCCACCTGCTGGCCCGCCATCCCGAGCCGCAGGCCCGCGCCCGCGAGGAGGTCGACCGGGTCCTCGGCGACCGCACCCCGCAGGCCGCCGACCTCGACGCCCTGCCCTTCCTCACGGCGGTGCTCAAGGAGGCCATGCGGCTCTACCCGGCCGCTCCCGTCATCGGACGGCAGTCGGTCGCCGCCACCGGCATCGGCGGCCGCGTCGTCCCGGCCGGCGCGGACGTCATCGTCGTCCCCTGGGCCATCCACCGCCACCCCGGGCACTGGCCCGAGCCCGAGCGCTTCGACCCCGGCCGCTTCACCCCGGAGGCGGAGGCCGCCCGCCACCGCTACGCCTGGCTCCCCTTCGGCGGCGGGCCCCGTGCCTGCATCGGGAAGCACTTCTCCCTGCTGGAGTCCGTACTGGCCCTCGCCGTGCTCCTGCGCGGCCACGAACTCACCGCCCTCGACCACGACGTCCCGCTCGGGGCCGGCATCACCCTCCAGGCCCGCGGCCCGGCCCGCTGCCGCGTCTCCCCCCGGGCCGCGGCGCGACCGGCGGGCTGACCTGCGTCCGGCCCGGGTCCCGCGGCCTTCCGGAAACCCCCGTCCGCGCACGCCGGGGCCGGTAGCGTGCCGCACACGGCCGCCGCCGCTCCGTTCGCGCCGCCACGAGGCGTGTGCGAGCGTGGCCGGAGGCGTATCCGCACACGCCACGGGTAGGGAAACGGGCCCGAACGGTCCTACGGGAGGCGAGTGATGAAGCGACCCAGGATCCTGGTCGTCGGCGGTGGCTTCGCGGGCATGGAGTGCGCGCACCGGCTGGAGCGGCGGCTGGCCCCCGGCGAGGCCGAGATCACCCTGGTCACGCCCTGGAGCCACCAGCTCTACCTGCCCCTGCTCCCGCATGTGGCCGCCGGCGTGCTCACCCCGCAGGCGGTCGCCGTCCCGCTGCGCCGCATGGTGCACCGCAGCCAGGTCATACCCGGGCGGGCGATCGGCGTCGACCCGGCCGCCAAGGCGGTCGTCATCAAGAAAATCACCGACGAGGAGCTCGTCAAGGAGTACGACTACCTCGTGCTGGCCCCCGGAAGCGTCACCCGCACCTTCGACATCCCCGGCCTCACCGAGTACGGCCGCGGCATGAAGACCCTGGCCGAGGCGGCGTACATCCGCGACCACGTCATCGCCCAGCTGGACCTGGCGTCCGCCACCACGGACCAGGCCGAGCGGGAGTCGCGGCTGCAGTTCGTCGTGGTCGGCGGCGGCTACGCGGGTACCGAGACGGCCGCCGTCCTGCAACGGCTGACCACGGCGGCGGCCAAGCGCTACCCGCGCCTCGACCCGGCCCTGATCAAGTGGCACCTGATCGACATCGCGCCGCGGCTGATGCCCGAACTCGGCGAGAAGCTCGGCCTGAAGGCCCTGCAGATCGTCCGCGAGCGCGGGGTCGAGGTCTCGCTCGGTGTCTCCGTCGCCGAGGTCACCCCCGACACCGTGACCTTCACCGACGGGCGCAAGCTGCCCTGCCGCACCCTCATCTGGACCGCCGGTGTCGTCTCCAGCCCCCTGGTGGCCACGCTGGGCACCGAGACGGTCAAGGGCCGGCTCGTCACCGACCCCGAGATGCGCATCCCCGGCGCCGACGGGGTCTTCGCCCTCGGAGACTCGGCCGCCGTCCCCGACCTCGAGGTGGGCGGCGGCGCGGTCTGCCCGCCCACAGCCCAGCACGCCATGCGCCAGGGCAAGGCCGTCGCCGAGAACGTCGTCGCCGCGCTGCGCGGCCGGCCCCTGCAGCCGTACCGGCACAGGGACCTCGGGCTCGTGGTGGACCTCGGCGGCGTCGAGGCGGTCTCCAAGCCGCTCGGCATCCCGCTGAGCGGGTTCCCCGCCCAGGTCGTCGCGCGCGGCTACCACCTCGGCGCGCTGCGCACCTTCCCGGCGCGCTTCCGGGCGGCCGCCGGCTGGTTCCTGAACGCCGTCGCCGGGGACGACTTCGTCCGCACCGGATTCCAGGCCCGCAGGCCGGCCGCGCTGAAGGACTTCGAGGTCACCGACATCTACCTCTCGCCGGAGGAGATCCGCCGCCACGTCGAGTCGCTGCGCGCGACGGCGGCGTGACCCCGGCGCCCCCACGCACTCCCCGCACCCCACCCCCATGCACCACCCCATCCCACACATCTGAACAACGACACCGCTGACGGCGAGGGACATGACCCAGCGACGTGAGACCCTGCGCATCGCCAACTGCTCCGGCTTCTACGGCGACCGCCTGTCGGCCGCCCGCGAGATGGTCGAGGGCGGCCCGATCGACGTACTGACCGGCGACTACCTCGCCGAGTTGACGATGCTGCTGCTCTGGAAGGCCCGGCAGCGCGACCCCGAGGCCGGCTACGCCCTGTCGTTCCTCGCCCAGATGGGCGACGTCCTGGCCACCTGCCTGGAGCGCGGCATCAAGATCGTCGTCAACGCGGGCGGGCTCAACCCCGCCGGGCTGGCCGCCAAGCTCCGCGAGCTGGCCGCCCTCGCGGGGCTGAACCCCTCCGTCGCCCATCTGGAGGGCGACGACCTGCTAGACCGGCTGCCCGGACTCCAGCGCGAGGGCCACCCCTTCGCGCACCTGGCCACCGGCCTCCCGCTCGCCGAGGCCGGCGTGCGCCCGCTCACCGCCAACGCCTACCTCGGTGCCTGGGGCATCACCGAGGCCCTGCGCGCCGGGGCCGACGTCGTCATCTGCGGCCGTGTCACGGACGCCTCCCTGGTGGTCGGCCCCGCCGCGTGGGCCTTCGGCTGGGCCACCGACGACTGGGACCGGCTCGCCGGCGCGGTCACCGCGGGGCACATCATCGAGTGCGGGGCCCAGGCCACCGGCGGCAACTACTCCTTCTTCACCGAGATCGAACGGCCCGTGCGCCCCGGCTTCCCCATCGCCGAACTCCGTCCCGACGGCTCCAGTGTGATCACCAAGCACGAGGGCACCGGGGGAGCGGTCACCGTCGAGACCGTCACCGCCCAGCTGCTGTACGAGATCGACCGGCCCGCCTACCTCAACCCCGACGTCGTGACCCGCTTCGACACCGTGACCCTGGAGCAGGAGGGCCCCGACCGGGTCCTGGTCACCGGCGCCCGCGGCGAGCCCGCCCCCGACACCCTCAAGGTGTGCCTCAACCACCACGGCGGCTACCGCAACTCGGCCACCTTCGTGCTCACCGGCCCCGACATCGAGGCCAAGGCCCGGTTCGCCGAGGCGTCCCTGCTCGACGCCACCGGCGGTCCCGAGCGCTTCGGGACGTACGACGTCCGCACGGAGCCCACCGCGTCCGGCGCCCGGCTCACCCTCACCGTCAAGGACGCGGACAAGGACAGGGTCGGCCGTGCCCTGTTCGGCGCCGTCGTCGGGACGGGCCTGTCCAGCGCGCCCGGGCTGCACATGGAGCACTTCTCGCCCAGGCCCACCGAGTACGGCGTCCACTGGCCGGCCCTCGTCCCAGCCGCGCTCGTCCACCCCGAGGTCGTGCTCCAGGACGGCACCCGCCTCACCGTGCCCCGCCCGCCCGCGACCGCGGTACGCGTCCCCGCGCAGCCCCCGGCCCCGGCAGGCCCCCCGGCGGCGGGCCCCACCGTGCGGGCCGCGCTCGGCCTGCTCGTCGGCGCCCGCTCCGGCGACAAGGGCGGCGACGCCAACGTCGGCCTGTGGGCCCGCGACGACGCCGGGTACGCCTGGCTGCGCGCCTGGCTGGATGTCGAGCGGCTGCGCGCATTGCTCCCGGAGGCCGCCAAACTCCCCGTCAGCCGCTACGAACTGCCCAATCTGCGCGCCCTGAACTTCGTCGTGCACGGACTGCTCGGCGAAGGCGTCGCCGCCTCCACCCGCCCCGACCCGCAGGCGAAGGGGCTGGGGGAGTATCTGCGCGGGCTGGAGGCCGACATCCCCGCGGTGCTCGTCCCCGGGCAACGCCGCGAGGAGGCATGATCGGCCCATGAGCAACCTCGATGTCCACCCCGTGCCCGCCACCTGCGGCGGGCGCGAGGACGTGTCCGCGAAACCCGTCCACGACCTGCTCACCGGACGCCTCGTACCGCTCGGCGAGAGCACCGCCGTGCGGCGGCTGCTGCCCAACCTCGGCCGCCGCATGGTCGGCGCCTGGTGCTTCGTCGACCACTACGGTCCCGACGACATCGCCGACCAGCCCGGGATGCAGGTGCCGCCGCACCCGCACATCGGCCTGCAGACCGTCAGCTGGCTCCACGAGGGCGAGGTGCTGCACCGCGACACCCTCGGCAGCCTGCAGACCGTGCGGCCGAGGGAACTGGGGCTGATGACGTCGGGGCGGGGCATCGCCCACTCCGAGGAGTCCCCGCGCGAGCACGCCCGTCTCCTGCACGGCGCCCAGCTGTGGGTGGCGCTCCCGGACACCGCACGGCACGGCGCACCCGCCTTCGAGCACCACGCCGACCTGCCCGTGCTCGACGGCGGAGGCGGACTCACCGCCACGGTGATCCTCGGGGAGGTCGACGGCGCCGCCTCGCCCGGCACGACGTACACGCCCCTCGTCGGCGCCGACCTCGCGCTCGCCGGGGGCACCGACGTACGGCTGCCGCTGGAGCGGGACTTCGAGTACGCGGTGCTGTCGATGTCCGGGCGGGTCGAGGTGGACGGGGTGCCCGTCGACGCCGGTTCGATGCTCTATCTGGGCTGCGGCCGCACCGCGCTGCCGCTGCGGGCGGACAGCGACGCGAGCCTGATGCTGCTGGGCGGCGAGCCGTTCGAGGAGAAGCTCGTCATGTGGTGGAACTTCGTCGCGCGCACCGGGGAGGAGATCGCCAGGGCCCGCGAGGAGTGGAACACCGGCACCGCCTTCGGTACCGTCCACGGCTACCACGGCGACCGCCTCCTGGCGCCGGAGCTGCCCGCCACGCCGCTGAAGGCACGCGGGCGGGAGCGCTGAAGCGGCGCGGCGAGCCGGTCCCGTGGCCCTGGCCGACGCGTACGCGCGAACTCGCCCACCGGGTCGACCTCCTGGGTGCGCCCGGTTCGCGGGGGCGACGCGGGCCGCGTCGCCCCCGCGTCGGCCTCGCGGCCCGCGCGGCTGCGGCCGCCTCGGCCGCCTCGGCCGCCTCGACCGTCTTGGACGGCCCGGCGACGCGTAAGCGCTGTGCCGACCGCGTAGGCCTGCCGGCCGTCGCCCGTCGTCCGTTGCACCGGCGCGGGGTGCGGTACGTCCTGCTGCCCGGCCACGGGGACCTGCGGCCCCTGGCGCCGCCCTCGCGATCCGCGCGGCGGTGGTGCCGCGCCGCGCGGTCGGCCCGGCCGGTTCCGTGGGCCCCGCCGAGGCGTGCGCGTCGCTCGAACTCACCCACCGGGCCGGCCTCCCGGGCCGCGTCCCGGTTCCCCGAGGCCCGCCCGTCAGACGCGGAAGACCGCCCCGACGAACTCCGTCAGCAGCCGTTCCTTGAGCGGGACCGGCAGCGCGTCGAGCAGCGCCAGCACCGGGGCCATCCGCCGCGGCAGTCCTGCGTCGCCGCCGAGACCTGCGAAGGCCAGAACCGCCTCCACCTCCTCCGGCCCCAGCGTGTCCGGGTCGAGCCCCGCCGCGAAGTCCACGATCGCCGGGTCCACGGCCACCGGCTCCAGGGCGCGCGCCGCCTTGAGCGCCCCGTCCAGATCGGTCAGAAGCGCGTCGACCAGACCGGCCGCCGCAGGGGTCAGGGTCAGGTGCAGATTGGGCGGCAGGCCGTCGAAGGAGAGCTGCGGCTGGAGGTACCAGCCGCGTCCGCGCATCTCGTCGGCGAGGTGCAGCAGCAGGCTCAGGTCCGGCGTTCCGTCGGCGCCGTGCAGGGTGAAGGCGACCAGCCCGGCCTCCGGCTCGCCCAGCACCCGGACGCCCTCCAGGGCGCGCAGCCCCGGCAGCAGCCGGTCGGCGGCCCCGGCGGTGCGTTCGGCGAGAGCGCGGTAGCCGTCCTCCCCGATGTGCCGCTGCACGGCCCACGCCTGGGCGAGCAGACCGGCCGACTTGGTGCCCTGCACCGTCGGGTTGACCACCGGGTAGCCCGGCCAGCCCGCGTGCGCGAAGTACTGGTGGCGGCGCAGCGCGGCGTCCCGGTAGAGCACCACGGAGGCGCCCTTGTCGGCGTACCCGTACTTGTGCAGGTCCACCGAGAGCGAGGTCACCCCGGGCACCGACAGGTCGAAGGCCGGTACCTCCCGTCCGGCGCGCCGCAGGTAGGGCAGGAGCCAGCCGCCGATGCAGGCGTCGACATGGCACAGCACGCCGCGTCCGGCCGCCGCGGCGGCGATCTCCGCCACCGGGTCGATCACCCCGTGGGCGTACGAGGGCGCGGAGGCCACCACCAGCGCCGTACGGCCGGTGGTCGCGGCCGCCATGGCCGCCGCGTCGGCCCGCAGGGTCTCCCGGTCCACCGGGACCACCACGGTCTCCAGGCCCAGGTACGAGCCCGCCTTGTGGAAGGCGGCGTGCGCCGTCGAGGGCAGCAGCAGCTGGGGCTCGGTGACCCCGCGCACCGCGCGGGCGTGGTCCCGGGCGGTCTTGACGGCCAGCAGGATCGACTCCGTGCCGCCGCTGGTGAAGGTGCCCTGCGCGCCGGGCGCGCCCAGCAGCGCCACGGCGGCGGCGATCAGGTCGTTCTCCAGCCGGGCGACGCTGGGGAAGACCGTCATGTCCAGCCCGTTGACGGTGGCGAACTCCGCGTACGCCGCGGCGGCCAACGCGTCCACGCCCAAGAGGCCGGAGTCGTAGACGTACGCGAAGGTGCGCCCGCCGCGGGTGGGGGCGTCCTGCGCGCGCAGCTCGCGCAGGCTGTCGAGCACCTCGCCGGCCGGGCGGCCGTGGGGGAGGGCGGGGGAGGGAACGGGCTCAGTGGGCATGGTCGTCGGTGTCCTCGGGCGGGTCGGTGAGGGCGGGGGTCCGCGGGGCCGGGGCCGTGGGGTCCTCCCGGTAGCGGTGGAGCAGCCACAGGCTCGCGAGAGCGACCGCGGCGGGCAGCAGGCTCATGCCGGCGGTGATGCCGGTCAGGGCCGAGCCGGGCTGGTCGGCGTGGTGTGCGGCGTCCGAGGAGCGGAACCCGCTCGCCGCCAGTACCAGCGCGAAGGCTCCGGCGCCCAGGGCGAACGCCAGCGTCTCGGCGGCGGTCCACAGCCCCGTGAAGGTGGCCGCCCGGCGCCGCCCCGTGCGGACCGCGTCCGCGGCCAGGGTGTCGGCGAGCATCGTCAGCGGCAGCAACTGCAGCCCCGCGTAGGCGACCCCGACGGCCGCGACCGCCGGGTAGCCGAGCCCCGGTCCCGCGTACGGGGTCAGGGCCAGCAGGACGGCAGCGGCGACGAACAGCGACGAGGCGCACCACTGCGCGAACTTCACCCCGCGCGCCCGGGCCAGCCGGTTCCACAGCGGCATCACCAGCACCAGCGGGCCGATCATGCACACGAACAGCGGGGTGACGGCAGCCGCCGAGCCGAGGGTGTACGTCGCGAAGTACTGCACCCCGGCCAGCATGATCCCGACAGCGAGGGCCTGCAGCGTCCACATCCCCACCAGGAAGAGGAACGGCCGGTTGTCCCGGGCCGCCGCCAACTGCGCCCGCAGCGACGGCTCCGCCTCACTGCGGGCGACCGACGGGGCCCGCCGGGTGAAGTGCCAGGCCCCGAGCATCCCGGCCAGGAGCAGCACCGCCACGACCACGCCCATCAGCCGGTAGCTCGCCGGCGTGTCACCGTTCTCGTGGGCGACCGCGGGGGCCAGCGCCCCCGACAGCAGGATCGCCACCCCGAGGAACCCCACGCGCCAGCCCAGCACCCGGGAGCGCTCGCCGGTGTCCTCCGTCATCTCGGCCGGCATCGTCACGTACGGGACCTGGAAGACGGCGTAGGCCGTCGCGGCCAGCAGGAACAGCACCGCCACATAACCCGCGGCGGCGGCCCCGCGCAGCGGCGGCGCCGCGAAGACCAGGGCGAACAGCGGGGGCAGGGTGAGCGCCCCGGCCAGCAGGAAGGGCCGCCGTGAACCCCCCTGCAGCCGGCTGCGGTCGGCCGCCGCGCCCACCAGGGGGTTGATCAGCACGTCCCACGCCTTGGGTAGGAAGACCGCAGCCCCGGCCACGGCCGCCGGGACGGCCAGCACATTGGTCAGGTAGTAGAGCAGGATGAGTCCCGGCACCGTGCCGAAGGTGCCGGTGCCCAGCGATCCCAGGCCGTACCCGATCCGCACCTCCCGGGGCAGCGGCGGGGCGGACGCACGGCCGGCGTCCTCGGGAGGTGCGGAGGGCAGCGTCTCGGACATGGGTTCCCTGCTGGGCCGGGTCGTTTCGGGGCGGGCGTACGCGACGGCGCGGCGTGCCGTGGCCGGGCGCCGCGCCGTCAGGCGTAGGAGATCACGGCGACCCGGGACTCGGACAGACCCCTGAGCAGGTCAATTCACGGGAGTGCCGGCCCCGCCACCACCCGTCCCGCGACCTCGCCGAAGCCGATCCGGGTGCCGTCCGGCCCCGGGGCGGTCGCCGAGACGACGAGCTCGTCGCCGTCCTCCAGGAAGGTCCGCTTCGTGCCGTCCGCCAGCACCAGCGGCTCCTCGCCGTTCCACGTCAGCTCGATGAGCGCGCCGCGCTGCTCGCGCTCCGGACCGCTGATCGTCCCGGACGCGAAGAGGTCACCGGCCCGCAACGAGGCGCCGTTCACGGTCATGTGGGCGAGCATCTGGGCGTACGTCCAGTACATGGTGGAGAACGGCGGCCGGGAGACGACCTCGTCCCGCAGCCGGATCTCCACGGCGATGTCCAGGCCGCGAGGCGGCGTCCCCGCGCCCCGGTCGTCCAGGTACGGCAGGGGCTCCACATCGTGCGGCGGCGGAGCGACACGCGCCGCCGCCAGGGCGTCGAGGGGCACGATCCACGGGGAGACCGACGTCGCGAAGGACTTGCCGAGGAAGGGGCCGAGCGGCACGGTCTCCCAGGACTGGATGTCACGGGCGGACCAGTCGTTGACCAGGCAGACACCGAAGACGTGGTCCTCCGCCGCCGCCAGCGGCACCGGCTCGCCCTGCGCCGTCGGACCGCCGACGACGAAGCCGATCTCGGCCTCGAAGTCCAGCCGCTCGCAGGGCCCGAAGGACGGCGCGGACACCCCGGCGCCCCTGCGCTGCCCGTTGGGCCGCACCACCGGAGTGCCGGAGACGACGATCGTGCCGCTGCGGCCGTGGTAACCGATCGGCAGGTGCTTCCAGTTGGGGGTCAGCGGCTCCCCGTCCGGGCGGAAGATGCGGCCGACGTTCGTGGCGTGGTGCTCCGAGGCATAGAAGTCGACGTAGTCCGCCACGTCGAACGCGAGGTGCAGCGTGACCGACTCGCGCGGCAGCAGGTGCGGTTCGACCGCCGCCCGGTGGGCCTCGTCGGTCAGCCATGCGGTGAGCAGCGCCCGCACCGCCGTCCAGGCGGGACGCCCGGCCGCCAGCAGCGGGTTGAGGGACGGCGCCGTCAGCAGCCCGGCCTCCGGCCCCGCCGTTCCGGCTCCGGCGGCACGGGCGGCGGCGCCAGCGTCGAGCACGTGGTCGCCGATCGCGACGCCGATCCGCCGCTCCTGCGGGCGGTCGGCGGTGGTGAACACCCCGTACGGCAGATTGTGGACGCCGAAGGGGGAGTCGTCCGGCACGGCGACCCAGGTGGGGGCGGCCATGGCACCTCCAGATACGTTCGGGGCCGCGCCTCCTCGCGCGGTCGGCTCACCCTAACGTCCAGCGTGGCCTGCGCCGCCGTGCGGTCCCGCGTCGGTAGTCTCGCCGCACATCACCCGTTCCGCCCCATTCGCGACCGAGGAGAGCAGCGATCAGCCACCCCGGGAACCAGCCCCAGGAAGCGGACGAGCTGCGGATCCTGCTGCGCCGGCCGGCCTACCGCAGGGTGCTCGTGTTCTCCGCGCTGGTCGGCATTCCGGTCTCCTTCCTGGCCTTCTGGTTCCTCGTCGCGCTCCACGAACTGGAGCGGCTGCTCTGGGAGGTCCTGCCGGAGCACCTGGGGTGGCACGCCGCCCCCTGGTGGTGGCCGCTGGTGCTGCTCACCCTCGCCGGCGCGATCGTGGGCCTGGTCGTCACCCGCATGCCCGGCCGTGGCGGCCACATCCCGGCCGCCGGCCTGCACGCCGGCGGGCTGACGGCCTCGGCCCTGCCCGGCGTGGTCATCGCCGCCCTGGCGGGTCTGCCGCTGGGCGCCGTGCTGGGACCCGAGGCCCCGCTCATCGCCTTCGGCGGGGGACTGGCGCTGCTCTTCCACGGCCTGGTCCGCGCGGCCGCGACCCCGCAGAGCAACGCGCTGCTGGGCGCGGCCGGTTCGGCGGCGGCGATCGCCACGATCTTCGGAAATCCGGTGGTCGCCGCGGTGCTGCTCATGGAGGTCGCCGGGGTCGGCGGGCCCCAGCTGTTCGCCGTGATGCTGCCCGTTCTGCTCGCCAGCGGAGTGGGGGACATCGTGTTCACCGGCTTCGGCCGCTGGACGGGACTGAAGACCACGCACCTCGACATCGGTCTGCCCCGGCCGCCCGCGCTCGACGCGGGCGACGTGGTGTGGGGCGTCCTGCTGGCGGTGGCGGTCGGGCTGGCGGTGCACGCGATCGTCTCCGGCGGCAAGTCCGCGGCGGTGTTCGTCTCCCGGCGTCCCCTGCCCCACACCGTGCTCTGCGCGCTCGCCGCCGGCGGATGCGCCGCCCTGTACGCGCTCGCCACGGGCCGCACCCCGGAGGAGGTCGCGTCGTCCGGGCAGTCGGCACTGGCCCAGATGGCCTCCGATCCGCACTCCTGGCCGGTGGGTGCCCTGGTCGCGGTGCTGCTGTTCAAGGGCGCGGGCTACGCGCTGTGCCTGGGGAGCCTGCGCGGCGGCCCGATCTTCCCCTCGCTCTTCCTCGGTGGGGCCGCGGGCGCCCTGGCCGCCCCGCTGCCCGGCTTCGGCGTCGTACCGGCCATGGCCGCGGGCATGGCGGCGGCGAGCGCCGCCGCGATGCGCCTGCCGGTCAGCAGCGTGGTGCTCGTGGTCCTCCTGCTCGGCAACGCCGAATCGGTGCCGGTCGTGGTGCTCGCGGTGGTCGTCGCCTTCGTGGTCGTCGAACTCCTGCCGCAGGGGCCGGACATCCCCCCGCTCCCGCCGCTCAGTGGCGGGCGGCCTCCAGCACCCGGTCGAGCGCCTCGTCCAGCGTCGTCGCGGCCATGATGAGCGCCAGATGGGTGAACGCCTGCGGGAAGTTCCCCAGTTGCTCGCCGGAGGGCCCGATCTCCTCGGCGAACAGCCCCACGTGGTTCGCGTAGGTGTGCATCTTCTCGAAGGTGTAGCGGGCCTGTGACAGCCGCCCGGCCCTGGCCAGGGCGTCCACGTACAGATAGGTGCAGAGGCTGAACGTGCCCTCGCAGCCGCGCAGGCCGTCGGGCGAGGCCGCCGGATCGTAGCGGTAGACCAGGCTGTCGGAGACCAGCCGGTGGTCCATGGCGTCGAGGGTGGACAGCCAGCCGGGGCTCCGCGGCGCGATGAAGCCGACGCGCGGCGCGAGCAGCAGCGAGGCGTCCAGGACGTCACCCCCGTAGTGCTGCACCAGGGCCTGCTCCTTGTCGCTCCAGCCGCGCTCCATGACCTGCTCCAGGATGGTGTCCCGGGCGTTCCTCCAGCGCAGGATGTCCGCGGGCCGGCTGAACTCGGACGCCATCCTCATGCCGCGGTCCAGCGCCGCCCAGCACATCACCCGGCTGTAGGTGAAGTCCTGCCGGCCCCCGCGGGTCTCCCAGATGCCCTCGTCGGGCCGGTCCCAGGAGTCGGAGAGCCAGTCCAGCGTGCGCGCCAGCCCCTTCCATCCGTGGTAGCCGGTCTGCTCGCCGATCTCCCGGCCCTCGGTGAGCGCGTACATGACCTCGCCGTAGATGTCGAGCTGCAACTGGTCGGCCGCCGCGTTGCCGGCCCGGACCGGGTAGGAGCCGCGATAGCCCTCGAAGTGCTCCAGGACCTCCTCGGTCAGGTGCGGGTCCCCGTCGACCCGGTACATGATCTGCAGCGGCTCCCCCTCCCGGTCCTGCCCGTCGCGCAGGCGGTCGCCGAGCCACCGGGTGAAGCGCGCCGCCTCCTCCACGAAACCGAGGTCGAGCAGCGCCCTGACCGACAGGGAGCCGTCCCGCACCCAGGTGTACCGGTAGTCCCAGTTGCGTTCGCCGCCCACCTGCTCGGGCAGGCCCATCGTCGCGGCCGCAACCGGCGCCCCGGTCGGCGCGTACGTCAGCAGCTTGAGCGTGATCGCGGAACGGTGCACCATGTCCGGCCAGCGGCCCCGGTAGCGGGAGGTGCGCACCCACCGCTGCCAGAAGTCGACGGTCCGCCAGGAGTCCTCGGTCAGGCTCTCCGTCGTCGGCGGTTCCGGCGGCCCGCCGTCCGGGCGGCAGACCGTGAACACCGCGGCGGCCTCGTCCCCGCCGCGCAGGGTGAGGGAGCCCGTCACGTCGTCGCCGTCCCGCCGCACCGGGAAGGTGGTCTGCAGGTACGCCGTCAGGTTCCGCGTGCGGAAGGCGGCGGTGCCGTGGTCCATGTCGAGTTCGTGCGGGGTGCGCCCGTAGCCGAAGCGCGGCCGGCAGGCGAGCGCGAAGTGCACGGTGCCGCGCACCGCCCGGACGACGCGCACCAGCGTGTGCCGGTCCGACGGCACCTCGGAGTCGATGACCGGCATGCGGTCGATGATCTCGCCCACGCCGTCCGGGGACATGAAGCGGGTGACCACGATGGCGGTGTCCGGGTAGTACAGCTGCCGCCAGGTGCCCTCGGGATGGTCGGGCGCGAACCGGAAGTAGCCGCCCTTGTCGTGGTCGAGCAGCGCGGCGAAGACGCTCGGCGAGTCGAAGCGCGGCGCCGCGAACCAGTCCACCACGCCCTTGGAGGAGACCAGGGCGGCGGTCTGCAGGTCCCCGACCAGTCCGTGATCCGCGATGGGCGGGTAGCGATCCATGATGGTGGTCCCCTTTCAGGCGGCCTCCGCCGGAACACGTCCGGTGCGGACGGCGTCCACCAGCGCGCGGTGGTCCCGCTCGTTCTGGTCGGCGTACGACTCCGCGAACTCCGTCACCGCCCGGTCGAAGACGTCCGAACCCCCCAGGTACGCGGCGATCGCGATCCGGTCCCCGGACCGCGCGTGCCCCCGGGCCAGCGTGGCCCCGCACAACTCGCCGAACAGCGACATGGTCCTGGGCGCCAGGTTCTCGGCCACGACGATGCCCTTCCAGTCGCGCAGCTGCCGCACGTAGAAGTCGCGCTGCCGCCCGTCGATGCCGTGGAGGCGTTCCCAACCGAGGAAGATGTCGCTGGTCGCCTGCATGAGGCGCTGCCCGGCGACCACGCGCTCGCCCTGCGTACGCTGCATGCTGCCGCCCGCGTACGGGGCCAGCACCGACTCGTCGGCCTCCTTGGCCTGCAGGAACAGCGGATCCTCGTCGTCCTTGCCCAGGAGCAGCAGGATCCAGCAGCGGGTTCCCACGCTGCCGACCCCCACGACCTTCCGCGCGACGTCGGCGAGCCGGTACTGCTCCAGCAGGAAGCGGCGGTCCGATGGCAGGGTGTGGCCGTAGCGCTCGACCAGCCGGGAGATCTCCCTCTCCAGGGCGGCGCGGGCGTCGCCGTCGAGCAGGTCGCGCAGCGGCATCAGCAGCGGCGGATCGGGGGCGATCAGGCGCCTGCCGTCGATCACCCGCGTGAGCTTGTCGAAGACCTGCAGCGTGTCGTGCGCCCGGGCCCGGGCGCGGGCGCGCTCCCAGCGCGCGAGGTCCTCGCCGCTCATCAACGGGGCGAACTGCTGCTGCAGCTCGTCCGCCTCGAAGCGGGTGTACCAGACCTGGAGGTTGCCCATCCCGGCGAAGCCGCGCATCCGCCGCCGGTAGGTGCCCACGGCCGCCCGCACCACGCCGGCGCGCTCCGCGGCCGAGAAGCCGTTCGCGCGGCCCGCGACGACCAGGCTGGCGGCCAGGCGCTTGACGTCCCACTCCCAGGGGCCGGGCAGGGTCTCGTCGAAGTCGTTGATGTCGAACATCAGCCTCCGCTCCGGCGACGCCAGCAGCCGGAAGTTGAGCATGTGCGCGTCCCCGCACAGCTGGGCCCGCAGGCCCGAACGGGGTGTGCCCGCCAGGTCCGCGGCCATGACGGCGGCCGCCCCGCGGTAGAAGCGGAACGGCGACTCGGTCATGCGGCCGTAGCGGATCGGCACGAGTTCGGGCACGCGCCGCGCCGACTGCTCCTCGACGATGTCCACCGGGTCCGCGCGGTGCGGTGCGGGCGTGTACTCGGCGTGGGCGGAGCGCGGGGCGCTCCGCCGGGCCGCCTTGCCGCGCGCGGCCCGCTCCTCGGGGGAACGCCACTCGGCGTCCACGGTCATCGCAGTCGCTCCAGCAGGTGGTCGCCGACGCGCAGCGCGTTGGCCATGGCGGTCAGTGAGGGGTTCACCGCCCCGATGCTCGGGAAGAAGCCGGTGTCGACGACGTAGAGGTTGTCCAGGTCGTGGGCCTTGCAGTCGACGTCCAGAGCGGAGGCGGCGGGGTCGCGGCCGAAGCGCACCGTGCCGGCCTGGTGGGCGGTCGCCCCGATGGGCATGCCCTTGTGCAGGTACAGCGTGCGCGGCAGCAGATGGTGCTCGTGCAGGCCGAGGGCGCCGAGAATCCCCTGGAGTCTGTGCCGCAGCCGGGTGACCCCCGACAGGTTGTTCCTCTCGTCCAGGGACAGGTGGACTGCGCCGTCCTTGCCGAGGGTGACGCGGCTGTCGGGGAGGGGGAGGTCCTCGCCGCACAGCCAGAAGTCGACCGCGTGGTGGGCGAGCACCTCGAAGGGCATGTCGGGCGCGACACCGCCCGCCCAGCGCGGCGCCTCCCCGTGGATCTGGTCCGCGTCGGACTTGCCCAGCATCTGGATGCCGCCGAGCGGGTACTCCCAGTCGTCCGCCCCCAGGTACCAGTCGTGCAGCGCGAGCGTCTTCTGGAACTTGGTGTCGTTCGGCTCCTTGGAGACCGCGATGAGCGCCACGTTGTTGTGCCGCATGTAGTGGCGGCCGACCACGCCCGAGCTGTTGGCGAGCCCGTCCGGGTGCCGGTCGTTCGCCGAACGCAGCAGCAGCGCGGCGGAGTTGACCGCGCCGCAGGCGACCACCACGATGTCCGCCGCGAAGACCGCGGTGGACCCGTCGGCCAGCTCGGCGACGACCTCCGTGACGGTCCGGCCGGTCGCGTCGGTGCGCAGCAGCGTCACGTGGGCGTGGGTGACCAGCTCGACGCCGGGGTGCGTGAGGGCCGGGTCGACGCAGATCACCTCGGCGTCCGACTTGGCGCCCAGCAGGCACGGGAAGCCGTCCACGCGGTCGCAGCGGATGCAGGCACTGCCGTGCACCGCCCGGCCCTGCTCGTCCTGCGTCAGGTCGACCCCGATCGGCAGGTGGAACGGATGCAGCCCCTGCTTCTCCAGGTCGTCGCTGAGCTGCTGGATCCGCGGCTCGTGCGCCACCGGCGGATACGCGTACTGCGCGCTCCACGGGCCCTCGGTGGGGTCCTCGCCGTGCCGGCCGTGCACCAGGTACAGGTGCTCGGCCTGGGTGTAGTACGGCTCCAGGTCGGCGTAGTCGATCGGCCACGCGGGCGATATGCCGTCGTGGTGCCGCAGCTCGCCGAAGTCCTCGGGGCGCAGCCGGAAGAGGGCGGCGCCGTAGAACTTGGTGTTCCCGCCGACGTAGTGGTTCACCTCGGGCGGAAAGGTCCTGCCGTGCTTGTCGTACCAGAGCTCCGGCGCCCGGTACTTGCCCTTGACGAAGACGGCGGTCGAGTCCCAGTTGTCGCGTTCCCGGGGGAGGTAACCGCCCCGTTCCAGCAGCAGGACCCGCTTCCCGGAGGGCGCCAGCCGGTGCGCGAGCGTTCCGCCGCCCGCGCCGGTACCGATGATGATCACGTCGTAGTGCTGTGCGCCGGTCATCGCGGTCACCGTCCTCCGGGCCCCAGGGACCCCGCCGGGAATGAGCGAATGCGCCGACCTCACTCAAAAGTAAGCCCGGCCCATGGGCCCGGCGAGTCGGATCGGGGGCGCGGGTTTGTGCCGTCCGGCGGGCACGGAGACCATGACCCCATGACCGCGGACGGTCGCCCACGGGCGCTCCCGACCCCCCGTGGGGGCGGCGATGGTCCTTGACCTCGTCCTGATCGGGCTGGCCGTCACCTTGTTCCCGTTCCCCCTCATGGCGTTCGTCCTGGTGCTGAGCACCCGCGGCGGGGTGTGGAAGGGGCTGGCCTTCATCGTCGCCTGGCTGGCCTGCCTCGTCGCGGTCCTCGCGGCGGTGCTGCTGCTGACCCAGGGCAAGCCGCCGGAGCCGAAGTCCACGCCCTCGACGGCGGCGCTCGCCGGCAAACTCGCCGTCGGCGTCGGGCTGGTCGGCTACGCCGAGCACCGCAGGCGCCGCGCGGTACGCACCCACCGGCAGTCCGGGACCGCGAGGCGCCTGGAGCGGGTCTCCGCGTGGTCGGCCGCGGGCCTCGCGGTGCTGCTGCAGCCGTGGGGACTGGTGGCGGCGGGCGCCGCCACGGTCGTCGAGGCCGACCTGTCCCACATCGAGTCCTACCTGGCGCTGATGGCGTACTGCCTGATCGCCAGTTCCAGCCTCCTGGCGATGGAGGTCTACACGGTGTTCGCACCGGACTCGGCACGGGTCCGGCTGCGGGGGCTGCGGACCTGGCTCGACGGCCACCAGGACCAGGCGGTCATCGGCCTGTGCCTCGTCGTGGGGCTGTGGCTGGTCAGCAAGAGCCTCTACCAGCTCACCGGGTGAGCCCGGCGGCTCACAGCACGGCGACCGGGTTCACCGGCGAGCCCGTGCCGCCCGGCAGCCGCAGCGGCGCGACCACGCACAGGAACGACCAGCGCCGCTCCCGCGTGCAGACCGCCGCCAGCCCGTCCAGATCCAGGTAGTCCAGCAGGTGCAGGCCCAGCGCGTGCACGGCCAGCACGTGGACGGGGAAGCCGACACCCCGCACCGGGCTGGGGGCGGTGTCGCTGTTGCCGTCACCGCCCAGCAGCGCCACCTGCCGGTCGGCGGCGAAGGCCAGTGCCCGCGGATGCAGTCCGGCCCGCGCCCGGTCGGCCGGCCACGGCCCCAGTTCCTCGCGCCGGCGGCGGTGCCCGACCCGCACCAGCAGCAGGTCACCACGGCCGACCCGCAGGCCCTGGTGCTCCTCGGCGGCCGCGAGTTCCTCCGCCGTGACGCTCTCGCCCGGCTCCAGCCAGGGCACTCCGCGCAGCGCGGGGATGTCGAGCAGGACTCCACGGCCCACGATCCCGTCGCGCGCCGCCTCCACGGACAGCGTGTCCGCCCCGCGCGGCGACAGGGCACCGGCGGCGGGGACACCGCCGTACAGGGTGCCGTCCCAGATCACATGGCACAGCGCGTCGAGGTGGCTGTCCACATCGCCGTGCACGTCCATCGCGAAGCGGTCCCGGGCGAAGTCCACTCCGCGCGGCGCCGGTGCGCCGCCCTCGGGAGCGAACAACCGGTGCTGCGCGGGGTGCGGGTCGTCCGGTGCGGCGGCCGTGTTCACCGGTGCCGCGAGCGACACCGTGCGCCCGGACCGCACCTCGCGGGCCGCGGCCAGGATCCGTTCGGCGGTGACCGCCGCGAGCGCGCCGCGACCGGAGCCGGTGCCGACCGCCCGCGCCCGCAGGCTCCCGTACAGGGCGCGGAAGTCCTCCTCGGTGAGCTCCGCGGACGTGTCCATGCCTCCACCCTCCGCCGCCGGGCGCGGCCCCGCGCGCCGAGTTGCCGCCCCCGGCGGCCGCGGGCCTAATGCAGGGGTGGACATGATCCATGTGCGGGTGGTGAGCCCGCCGGATCTCACGGAGCGGGCGATGACCGTGCTCGGCGACGACCCCTGCGTGCTCAACCTCGTGCTGCTGCCGGGCGGCGCCCGCCACCCGGACGGCGACGCCATCGAATGCGACGTGCTGACCGGCGGCGCCAACGACGTGCTGCGCGGGCTGCGCCGCCTCGGGCTCGACCGCCGCGGATCCATCGTCCTCGACCCGGTCGACGTGGTCTTCTCCGACACCGCCGAGAAGGCCGGGGCCGCGTCGCTCGGCGCACGGCTGCGCACCCCGGTGTGGGACCAGGTCGAGGCCCGCATCCGTGCCCAGGGCCGCTACCCGCCCAGCTTCTACCTGCTGCTGGTCATCGCGGGGGTCATCGGCGCGGTCGGCATCCTCAGCAACTCGCAGATCCTCATCGTGGGGGCCATGGTCGTCGGCCCCGAGTACGCGGCCATCACCAGCGTGGCGCTCGGCATCGACCACCGCGACCGCGCCAGGATCCGCGAGGGACTGCGCGCCCTGCTCGCCGGCTTCACGCTGGCCATCGTCGTCACGCTGCTCTTCGCCCTGGTCGTACGCGCATTCGACCTGCAGCCGCGGGCCTTCCAGCTGGGCGTGCGTCCGGTCTCGCACCTCATCAACACCCCCAACTTCTTCTCCCTGGTCGTGGCCGTCCTCGCCGGGGTCGTCGGCATCGTGTCCCTCACCGAGGCCCGCACCAGCGCCCTCCTCGGCGTCTTCATCTCCGTCACGACCATCCCGGCCGCGGCCGACCTCGGCGTGTCGCTCGCCTTCGCCAGCTGGGCCGAGGCGCGGGGCTCGCTGTTCCAGCTGCTGCTCAACGTCGTCGTGCTGATCCTCGTCGGCACCGGCACCCTGAGGTGCCAGCGCGCGCTCTGGCGCCGTGTCAGCGCCCGGGCCTCGGCCCGGGCCGAAGTGCGCTGACCCCCACCCGGTGGTCCAATGGCACGGGGGACGTGCGGGGGAAGGGAGCTGAGCCGTGAGCGACGCAATCGACGAGATGGGCCCCATCGACTACGTGGTGATCGAGTTTCCCGGCAACCGCATGACCGGCGAGGCCTTCCCCTTGCTGCTCGACCTCGTGGACCGCGGGCTCGTCCGCATCCTCGACCTGACCTTCATCCGCAAGGACGCGGACGGCACCGTCTCCGGCCTGGAGATCGCCGACCTGACCACGGAAGGCCTCGGCGAGCTCGAGGTGTTCCAGGGCGCGTCCTCCGGTCTGCTCGGCGAGGACGACCTGGCGGACGCCGCCGCCGTCCTCGAACCGGGCAGCGCCGCCGCCGTCCTGGTCTACGAGAACGTATGGGCCGCGCCCCTGGCGATCGCGATCCGCCGGGGCGGCGGCAGGCTCGTGGCCAGCGGCCGGATCCCCGTCCAGGCCGTGCTCGCCTCCCTGGACGAGGCCGAGTCCGGACCCTGATGACTGCGGCTCAGGCGTTGCCGCCGACCACGGTGAAGCTCAGCCACGGCTCCGCGTCGGGGATGCCGGGGTTGCTGGTCTTCGTCGCCAGGTAGTAGCTCTCGGTGCCCTCCAGGTCCTTGCAGCCGGGACCGGTGTGCAGGATCACGTCGTTGAGCGTGTTGTTCGCGATGGACTTGGCGCCCGTGGGGACCAGTTGGTGGCAGCCGTCCACCGAGGGGTTGTTGAGTTGCACCAGCTTGTCGTCGGGCGTGGTGTACACCAGCGCGCCCACCGCTTGGGGGGTCAGGCCGGAGCAGCCCGCGGCGCCGAGCAGAAGGAACAGGGCGCCGGCGCGGATGCCGTGCCGCCGGAGATCGGCCATGGTGAGCGTCCTCGTCTGTGCGGAGAGCGTGCGAAGGCAACGCTTCCGCGTGGCGGCGACGCTGTCATGCCGGGCACGACCAGTCGGCTGAATTCCCGCTCACCCCCCCCGGCCGCCCGGGCGTGGTGCGGATCCGGTCCAGGCACCCGGGGCTAGCCTCACCGACCGTGACGGAAGACCAGGTACTGGTCGGCGTGGGGCTGATCGTCGTCCTCGCGGTCGGGTGCCAGGTCCTGGCGAGCCGGCTGCGCATCCCGGCCCTCATCGTCCTGCTGCCCGCCGGGTTCACGGCCGGCGCGCTCACCGACGACGTCCACCCCGGCGATCTGCTGGGCAGCGCCTTCCCGCCGCTGGTCTCGCTCGCCGTCGCCGTGATTCTTTACGACGCGGGGCTCGGGCTCGACCTCGCACGCTTCCGGGCCCACACCCGGCGCGTCGTCGTCCACCTCATCTGGCTCGGCGTGCTCGTCACCTGGGCCTCGGTCGCCTTCCTGGCGGTTCCCCTGCTGGACGTGGGGGGCCGAACGGCCGTGATGCTCGGCGCGATCCTCGTGGTGTCCGGGCCGACCGTCGTGGCGCCCCTGCTCGCCTTCGTACGGCCCACCGAACGGGTCCGGCGCATCCTGGTGTGGGAGGGCACCCTGATCGACCCGATCGGCGCGGTCCTGGGGGCGCTCACCTTCCACGCCGTCTCCACGCAGGCGCACCGTGACTTCGCCGTCCAGTTCGCCCAGTTCCTGATCAGCACGAGTGTCGGGGTCGTGGGCGGAGCCGTGGGGACCGCGATCCTCGTCCCGGCGCTGCGCGAACTCCGTTCGGGGGAGGTGCTGGACTCCCTGGTGCAGTTCGCCGTGGTCGTCGGCGTGGCCGCCGCCTGCGACATCGTCAGGGACGACGCCGGGCTCATCGCCGCGGTCCTGATGGGCCTGGCCGTCGCCAACGCGCCGGGTGCGGCCGCGCCGTCCCGGCGGCCCTTCTTCGAGACCCTGGTCGTCCTCGTCGTCGGCCTGCTCTTCGTCTCCATCTCCGCCGGCGTCACACCGCACTCCCTGCAGGGCCTGCTGCTGCCCGCCCTCGGCCTGGTCGCCGCGCTCGTCCTCGTCGTCCGCCCGCTCGTCGCGGCGCTGGCGACCTGGGGAACCGGGCTCACCGCGGGGGAGCGGGGCCTCATCGGCTGGATGGCGCCCCGCGGCATCGTCGCGGCGTCGACCGCGGCGACCTTCGCCGCCGAGCTGTCGGGACGCGGCCTGAAGGGCGCCGAGCGGATCCTCCCCGCCACCTTCCTGGTGATCGTCGCCACCGTCACGCTCTACGGGCTCACGGCCGCCCCCGTGGCGAAACGGTTCGGCGCCCTGGCCCCCGCGCGGTCCCGGCCGCTGCTGGTCGGCGGCGACCCCTGGGTGATCGACCTGGGGCGGGCCCTGCGCTCCGCGGGCCTGGAGGTGGTGATGTGGGCCGGCAGCGCGGAGGAACGCGAACGCATCCGCGCCGCGGGCCTCGAGGTCGCCCCCGGCGAGCTGTTCGCGGCCGCGACGGGGGCCGGCGCGGAACTGGCGGGCTTCACCGCGGTCCTGCTGCTCACCGGTGAGGACGACTTCAACGCGCTGGCCTCCACGAACCTCCAGGGCAGTGTGGAGGGCCCGGTCTACCGCCTCGCCCCGCCCTCCGACAGCCACGGCGTCGTCGCCCCCTTCACCGGCGGCGAGGTGCTGTTCGCGCCCGCGCTGACCCGTCCCGAGGTGCAGCGCCGATACGACCGCGGCGACCGCATCGTGACGCGCCGCGTCGACGGCCCCCACCCCGACCCCGAACAGCTCCTCTTCCTCGTCCGCGCCGACGGCCGCCTCCACCCCGCCACCCGCACCGCCGCTCCCCTCCACCCCCACCCCGACGACACGGCGGTCCTGCTCACCCCCTGACCCCGGGCGGCTCGCCGCGCTCCCCGGGCCGGATGCCGCGCGCAGTGCGGGCGCGTACGCGGGTCGCGTCGCGGCCGGGCTTGGGATGCGCCGCTCCCTCGTCGGCCCGGGCGCCGGGCACCCGTGCCGCAGGTCGGGGCGGGCGGGGGCCGTCCCGGGCGAGGCGGCCGCAGGCCGCGGCACGTGCTTCCCGGGTCAGGGCTGCGCGCGCAGCGCGGCGCGTACGCGGGCCGCGTTGGCGGCCGGCTCCGCCGTCGCGTCGACCTCGATGCCCGGCTCGTCGTCCGCCAGGGGTTCGAGGATCGCGAACTGGGACGCCACCAGCGCCGCCGGCATGAAGTGCCCCGCCCGGTGGGCGACGCGCCGGTGCGCCGTGTCCCGGTCCAGGGCGAGGTACACAAACCAGACGCGGGCGTCCGCCGCCCGCAGTTCGTCGCGGTAGGCGCGCTTGAGCGCCGAGCAGGCGAGGACGAGGCCCTCCCCGCCCGCTCCGGCCGCCCGGATCTCCGTGGCGAGGCGCCGCAGCCAGGGCTCGCGGTCGGCGTCGTCCAGTGGGTGCCCGGCGGTCATCTTGGCGATGTTGGCGGCCGGGTGGAGGTCGTCGCCGTCCACGAAGGGCACGGACAGCTCCCGCGCGAGGAGCCGGCCGAAGGTGCTCTTGCCGGCGCCCGAGACGCCGAGGACGACCACGAGCGGGGGCGGCGGCCCGGTCACGTCACCCGCCGTCCCGGCCGGGCGGCGCCTGGCGCAGGTCGGCGTCGGTGAGCGGCTGGAGGGCGCCGCGGGTGTCCAGCCGGTACAGCAGCACCAGCGGCGGCCCCACCAGCACCACGGCGACGAGGGTCACCAGCGCCAGCCAGCGCAGCGACGTGTCGGCCCCCGCGGCCTCCGCCACGGTCAGCGAGGTGGGGATCATGTACGGGCGCTGCGCCAGCCCCCACGCGAAGACGATCAGCGCCACCGCGCCCACCGCCGTGAACCTGGCCCATCTGCCGCCGGAGTGCCACAGCAGCCACGCCGTGGCCAGCGCGGCCACCACCGCGAGCAGGACGAGGGCGAGCCCGGCGCCCCCGGTCAGCCCGGCGTACACGTACGGCGCGTCGTGCCGCGTCACGGAGAGGCCGATCAGCGCCAGCACGGCCAGCGCCGCCAGGCTGCCCCACGCCCGGACCCGGAAGTACCGCACCAGGTCGGGGGCGTCGTAGCGGTGAGCGTCGGCGCAGAGGAAGACCGCGCCCAGGAAGGCCGTCGCCGCGACGGTCAGCAGCCCCGCGATGACGGACGTCGGATTGGCCCACGCGTCCGCGGACGCGGTGATGCCCGGGTCCACCCGGCCCGAGGCCAGCCCGCCCACCGCGGCTCCCAGGAAGAAGGGGGTGAGCAGGGAGGACACGGCGAAGGCGGCGCCGTACACCCGGCGCCCGGCCAGCCGTCTGGTGGGCTTGCGCAGCCCGAATCCGGCGCCGCGCAGGACGAGGCCCACGGCGGCCAGCGCCAACGGCAGCCACATGGCCGAGAAGACGGTCTGGAAGAGAACGGGGAAGCCCGTCCACATGATCACCAGTACGAAGATCAGCCAGACGTTGTTGGTCTCCCACACCGGCGCCATGGCGTGGTCGATCAGCCACCGCGGCCGCCTGCCCCGCGCCGCGCCCCCGGCGAACAGGTCCCAGAACCCGGCTCCGTAGTCCGTGCCGCCCGCGCAGGCGTACGCGGCCACCGCTGCCAGCAGCACCCAGGCGATGAGATCCGCGATCACCGGCGCTCACCGCCGGCGGCGGCGGCCGCCGCGGACCGCGGCCCGTACGGCAGGTCCTCCTCGGGGCCCTCGTCGGCCTCGCGCCAGCGGTCGCGCATCCTCAGCAGCACCACCACGAACGAGGCCATGACCAGCACGTACACCACGACGACGATGCCGAGCATGGTCCACAGGGCGCCCGCGCCGGTGTCCGTGACCGCCTCCGACACCCGCATGTTCATGTAGACGATCCACGGCTGGCGGCCCACCTCCGTGGTGATCCAGCCGCACTCCACCGCCACCAGGCAGGCCGCGCCCGCGAGGGCCGCGCACCGGAAGAACCACGGCGAGCGGGGCACGTCACGGCGGCGCCACCAGCACCAGGCGTACCAGAGCACGAGCAGGAGCAGCAGACTCGCGATGCCGACCATGGTGTCGAACGCCCAGTGGACGATCGTCGCCTGCACCGCGTTGGGTCGGTCGCTCGCCGGCACCGCCGAGAGACCCGTCACCCGGGTGTCCGGGCTGAAGCCGGCGAGGATCGAGTCCAACTGCGGGATCGCGATGCCGCCCGAGACCGACCCGTCGGCGTGCAGGCGGCCGAAGATGTACTCCGGCACGTGGGTGCCGGTCTTCCACACCAGTTCGGTGGCCGCGAACTTCACCGGCTGCTTGTGGAAGACCGAGCGGGCGATGGAGTCCCCGAGGGCGAACTGCACCGGGGTCAGGATCGCCGCGACCGTGAAGGGCAGGACGAAGCCCAGCCGGTGGTAGTGGTCGCGGCGCCCGCGCAGCCACCCCGTGGCGTAGACGCCCGCCACCACGTACGCGGCGGCCAGGAAGGCGGCCGCCACGAAGTGCCAGTACTCGGGGCCGAAGATCGGCGTGAAGATCGCCTGCCGGATGTCCACGTCCACCGGATCACCGGCCGGGTCGAGCGTGAACCCCTGGGGCGTGTTCATCCAGGAGTTCGCGGCGAGGATGCCGAAGGCCCCCAGCAGCGCCGCCGCGGGCAGCGGGACGGCCAGCCAGAAGTGCGTCCACGGCTTGAGCCGGCGCCAGCCGTACAGGTAGATCGCGATGAGGACCGCCTCGAGGAAGAAGGCCCACGCCTCGATGCCGAAGCCGAGACCGAAGACATCACCCCAGCGGCCCATCATGCCCGGCCACAGCAGCCCGAACTCGAAGGACAGGACGGTCCCCGTCACGATGCCGATCGCGAACTGCACGGCCATCACCGCCGACCAGCGCCGCGCCAGCCGCAGCGCGTCGGCGTCGCCCTTGCGCAGCCCGCGGTAGTGCATCAGCAGGGTCAGCGCCGGCAGGGCGACGCCGAACGGTACGAGCAGGATGTGCGTGCCCAGGGTGAAGGCCATCAGTTCACGAGCCGGCAGCAACTGCGCCGGGACGTCCGCGAGGAGGCCGGTCGCGAAGGTCATGGACGGCCTCAGCCGCCCGTGGCGAAGCCGGGGAAGAGCGTCATGCCGCCGTCGACGTAGATCGTCGACCCGACCACGTAGTCCATGTAGTCGGAGGCCAGCAGGGCGACGGCGCCGGCGATGTCCTCGGGATCACCGACCCGGTGGTACGGGATGAGCCGCAGCAGGTCGGCCTCCGCCTCGGGGGTGTCCCACGCGCTGCGGTTGATGGGGGTGCGGATCGCGCCCGGCGCCACGGCGTTCACCCTGATCCGGTGCGGGGCCAGCTCCTGGGCCAGGGTCGCCATCAGCATCAGGACGCCGCCTTTGGAGGAGGCGTAGTTCGCGTGGCCGGACCAGGGGATGATCTGGTGCACCGAGCTCATGCAGATGATCTTTCCGGCGGCCCGGGAGACCTCGGGGACCACCCCGCGCCGCATGAACTCCTTGGTCGCCTCGCGGGCACACAGGAACTGGCCGGTGAGGTTCACGTCCAGCACCTTGTGCCACTGCGCCACCGTCATGTCGGTGAGCGCCGCGTCCCGCTGCAGACCGGCGTTGGCCACCATGACGTCGATCGTCCCGAACTCCTCGACCATGCGGCCGACCATGTCGACGACCTGCTCCTCCTGGGAGACGTCGGCCTCGTGCGCGTAGGCCCGCACGCCGAAGCCCTGGATCTCGCGCACGACCTCGTCGGCGGCCTCCTTGCCCGCCACGTAGTTGACGACGACGTCCGCGCCCACTCGGCCGAGGGCGACCGCGGTGGCCCTGCCGATGCCCGAGTTCGCGCCCGTCACCAGGGCCTTCTGCCCCTTGAGGATCGGGTAGGCGAGGGGCTGTTGTCCGTTGCTGCCGCTGGTTGCCACGGTGTCTCCGATGTCTCGCTGACGGCTGCAGAGCCGGACGGCCCGTGGCTGCCCGCGGGCGGTCCGCAGCCACCACGAAATCGCCCTCCGGGCCGCGCCGCTCGGCGGCGGCCGCCCCGTTGGCCCGTTGGGCGGACGTGCCGGGCCGAACGGAGCAACGAGGGACGGTGCGGGACCCGGCGTGCGGGGGAGTGCGGCCGGTGGTCGAATGGAGGACGAGGGGCGAGGAGAAGGGGAGCGAACCATGGTGGGTCTCCTGCGCGGAGCCGCTCGTACCGCCGTCGTCGCGGGCACGGCCACCGCCGTTTCGAACCGGGTCTCACGACGGCAGCAGGGCCGCTGGGCCCAGCAGGACTACCAGCAGGCGCAGGCCCAGCAGCAGGTCTACGCGGCTCCGCCGCCCGCCGCCGCCCCGCCCCAGGCGGCCCCGGCCGGCGATATGGCGGACAAGCTGGACCAGCTCAAGCAGCTCGGCGAGCTGAAGGAACAGGGAATCCTCACCGAGGAGGAGTTCCAGACGCAGAAACGAGCCATTCTCGGAGGCTGACGGCCCGGGCGGCCGGAGCACGCCGCAGACGCCTGTGCGCGGCACCGCCGGTCTCCCGGCGGTGCCGCGCACAGGCGTCTTCATGGTGTCCGAGGGGGGACTTGAACCCCCACGCCCGATAAAGGGCACTAGCACCTCAAGCTAGCGCGTCTGCCATTCCGCCACCCGGACAAGGTGTCCGCCGCCCGGCTCTCGGCCCGGCGACGTGGAAAACAATAGCAAACATCCGGAGGTCCCCGATCACACGGCTTCCGTGACGGGAGTGTGACGGGCCGCAGGGCCCCTCGCGGGCCCCGGAGGGTGCGCGGGAGGATGGCCGGGACCGACGAACGAAGGAGACAGCGTGAGTGAGTCGAGCTCGGCCGCCCGTACGATCACCGGAGAGGACGAGGTCGCCGACCTCTGCCGGGACCTGATCCGGATCGACACCAGCAACTACGGCGACCACTCCGGACCGGGTGAGCGGGCCGCCGCCGAGTACGTGGCGGAGAAGCTCGCGGAGGTCGGCCTGGAGCCGCAGATCTTCGAGTCGCACAAGGGGCGGGCCTCCACCGTGGCCCGTATCGCCGGCGAGGACCCCTCCCGCCCGGCCCTGCTGATCCACGGCCACACCGACGTCGTGCCCGCGAACGCCGACGACTGGACCCACCATCCCTTCTCCGGCGAGATCGCCGACGGGTGCGTGTGGGGGCGCGGCGCCGTCGACATGAAGGACATGGACGCGATGACCCTGGCGGTCGTTCGCGACATGCTGCGCAGCGGCCGCCGGCCGCCCCGCGACATCGTGCTCGCCTTCCTCGCCGACGAGGAGGCGGGCGGCGTCTACGGGGCACGGCACCTGGTCGACAACCACCCCGGGCTCTTCGAGGGCGTGACCGAGGCCATCGGCGAGGTCGGCGGCTTCTCGTTCACCGTCAGCGAGGACGTCCGCCTGTACCTGATCGAGACCGCCCAGAAGGGCATGCACTGGATGCGGCTCACGGTGGACGGCACCGCCGGGCACGGCTCCATGACCAATACCGACAACGCCATCACGGAGCTGTGCGAGGCGGTCGGCCGGCTCGGCCGCCACCAGTTCCCGGTGCGGGTGACCAAGTCCGTGCGCGGGTTCCTGGACGAACTGGGCGACGTCCTCGGTACCGAGCTCGACCCGGAGGACATGGAGACGACGCTCGCCAAGCTGGGCGGCATCGCCAAGATCATCGGGGCCACGCTGCGCAACACCGCGGCCCCCACGATGCTGGGCGCCGGCTACAAGGTGAACGTCATCCCCGGTCAGGCCACCGCGCACGTCGACGGCCGCTTCCTGCCCGGTTTCGAGGAGGAGTTCCTGGCCGATGTCGACCGCATCCTCGGGCCCCGGGTCAGGCGCGAGGACGTGCACTCCGACAAGGCGCTGGAGACCAGCTTCGACGGTGCCCTCGTCGACGCCATGCAGGCGGCGCTCAAGGCCGAGGACCCGATCGCCCGCGCGGTGCCCTACTGCCTCTCGGGCGGGACCGACGCCAAGTCCTTCGACGACCTGGGAATCCGCTGCTTCGGATTCGCCCCGCTGCAGCTGCCGCCGGAGCTCGACTTCGCCGGAATGTTCCACGGCGTGGACGAGCGGGTGCCGGTCGACGGACTGAAGTTCGGCGTCCGTGTTCTCGACCGGTTCCTCGCGAACTGCTGAAACGACGCTCACATTATCGACATTTCTTGCCGCTTAGCCGAAAAGAGTGAATGAATCCCGGCGGCAGTAGCGCGCCTTCTTCCGAGTCGTTGGTTCGTGTGCGGTCAGAGGTTGGGGCCGTTTTGCCAACAAGGAGGAAAAATGATCAAGAAGGTCGTCGCTGCTGCCGTTGTCACCGGTGGACTCGTGGCTGCGGGTGCCGGCGTGGCCGTCGCCGACTCCGGCGCTCAGGCTGCCGCCGTCGGTTCCCCGGGGGTCCTCTCCGGCAATGTGATCCAGGTGCCCGTCAACATCCCGGTCAACCTGTGCGGCAACACGGTCAACTTCGTGGCGCTGCTCAACCCGGCTCTCGGCAACGCCTGCTTCAACAAGTGACGTCGCGGCGGGCCGCGCTGCTGCTGCAGGCCTGATCCCGGCGGCCCCGGATGCGCCATCTCCGCGTTCCGGGGCCGCAACGGCTAGGGGTGGGACACCGGATTTCCGGCCCGGGGGGTCATTCATTCCCCCGGCGGGCGATTGTCCGCCGGTTTCCGTATCGGAAAAGCAAGAGGCAGGGACATTCAATGCGACAAGTCGCGAAAAAGGGGCTGCTCACGGCAGTCGCGACAGGCGGCGTGCTCGCCGTCACCGGCGGTATGGCCTACGCGGACTCCCACGCGTCAGGGGTCGCCGCCGGTTCTCCGGGCGTTCTGTCCGGCAACGTCATCCAGGCGCCGGTGAACATTCCGATCAACGCCTGCGGCAACACCGTCAACATCGTCGGGATCCTCAACCCGGCTCTCGGCAACACCTGCGTCAACGGCTCCGTCGGGTACGCCAAGGGCCACGGCTACGGCCACGCCAAGGGCCACGGCTACGGCCACGACAAGGGCGAGGGCTACGGCAAGGGCTACGGCAAGGAGGAAAGCGGCGGCTACCGCGACAAGGACGGCGGTTACGGCAAGGGCGGTGGCAACGGCTACGGCGGTGGCAACGGCTACCGCGGTGGCGACAAGGGTCACGGCTACGGCGGTGGCAAGGGCCACGGCTACGGTGACGACGACTACGGTTACGGTCACGGCGGCGCCTCGGCGCACGGGGCCGCGATCGGTTCCCCGGGCGTCCTGTCCGGGAACGTCATCCAGGCGCCGATCAACATGCCGATCAACGCCTGCGGCAACTCCGTGAACTTCGGCGGCCTGGGCAACGGCACCTTCGGGAACGCCTGCGTCAATGGCGGTGGCCACGGTTACCGCCACGAGGGCAAGGGCCACCACCACAAGCCCGAGCACCACGGCAACCGCCACAAGCCGTCCAAGGGCGAGAACGAGAACGAGCACGGCGGCGGCGGCGGTGGCGGGGGCGGCAACAAGCCCCAGTCCATGGGCCAACAGGGCGGTCCGTCCCTGGCCCGCACCGGTGCCGGTGACGTCGCCACGGGTCTGCTGACCAGCGCCGGTCTGCTGCTCGGCGGCGCGGTGCTGTTCCGCCGCGCCCGCGCGGTCAGGAACTGAGCGTCCCGGCCGGACCTTCTCGAGCGGGGCCCCGCGGTGTGCGGGGCCCCGTTCCGCTTGTGCCGGATCTCACCACGTGGCGCGTATCTGCCGGATGATCCGGCGGCGCAGCCGCACCCTGCGGCTGCCGTCCGGGTAGAGGCGGAGCCGGTCGAGCTCCCAGTGACCGTACTCGGCGTGGTCGGTCAGCAGGCGATGAGCCTCCTTGCGGGAGACTCCCCGTGGCACGTACACATCTCTGAATTCGTATTCAGGCATCGCATCTATTGTGCGGGGAGCGCCTCGGTACGGATAGCGTCTTCTGCATGTCTGATGCCGCGCAGCCCACCGTTGCCGAGGTACGAGCCGCCGTCGAGGCGGTGAAAGCCGCGTTGGACCGTCACCTGGACGCGATCGAGAACCGCACCGGGGACGACGATCCGGCGGTCTACCGGGCCTTCGAAGCCCTCGCCTCGGCCGCCGAGGCCTACGACGAGCTGCTCTACGACACCTACGACGAGGTCACCCCCTTCGAGGTGCCGCTCGGGGACACCCTGCCCGAGTACGCCGGACCCGAGGAGCCGGACGCGATCAGCGTCCTCATCCGGCGGGACTACACCGTGGCCGACCCGCAGCGGTTGCGCCACCAGGCGGAACGGGTCTCCGACTCCGCCGCGGCCGACGACGCCGACATCGGCGCGGTGATCGGCGCCCTTTTCGGGGAGTACGAGCCCGACGAGATCGCCGAGCGCCACAAGGAGTTCGGCCTGGAGGAGGGCGACTCCACGGTCTGGGTCACCGCGGCCGCGCCCGCCGAGCCGGGCGAGTGGCTCTCCGCGCCCTTCGACCAGGCCGACCCGCGCCACCTGCTCTGCCGCTTCGACGTCAGCGCGGTGTACGACGACGAGGCCGACGTCGACGAGCTGGACCGCCTGGCCTGAGCCGGGCGCGGGCCCGGGGAAACCCCCGGGCCCGCGCGGCCGCTCACTCCGCGGCGGCGGCCGCCTGCTCGCGCAGGATGTCGCGCAGGCGTGTGGTGCGCTCACGGGCGGGCACCTCGGCGACGGCGCGGGGGAGCGCCTGGTCGACGCCGTGCACCACGGACAGATGGCGTTCCCCGCGGCTGAAGGCGGTGTAGACCCAGGCCCGGGTCAGGGCCTGGGCGGCGTCGCCCGGCAGCACGACCACTGCGGCCGGCCAGCGGCGGCCGGCGGCCTGGTGCGCCGTGACCGCCCAGCCGTGCCGGACCTGGGCGGCGACCGCGTCGGGGGCCACCACGACCGGCGTGCCCGCGCAGTCGAGTCGCAGCCCCTCCGCGTCGGCGGAGACGACGGTGCCCGGCACCGCGGCCCCGGGGACCGGTGCGTGGACGACCCGGTCACCCGGGTCGAAGCCGCCGAAGCGGCCCGGGCCCGGGTTGAGGCGCTCCTTGAGCGCGGCGTTGAGCGCCCGGGTGCCGGCGGCGCCGCCGTGGCCCGGGGTGATCACCTGGGTCTGCTCCGGGGGCACGCCGATCGCCCGGGGCACGGAGTCCGCCACCAGCTGGACCGTGCGGTGGACGGCCTCACCGGCGTCCCGCACCGGGACGATCACGACCTCCTTCCCCGGGGCGTCGACCTCGGCCAGCTCGCCGAAGCCGATGCCGGACAGCAGCTCGCCGATCGGCCCGTCGTCGGGGGTGCGCGAGGCGACCTGCGGACACACCTTCGCAGCCAGAAGGTCGGCGAAGACCCGGCCCGGGCCGGGGGACCACAGCACCGCCGGGTCGCCGGAGAGCACGAGCCGCGCCCCGTCGGGCACGGACTCGACCAGGGTCGCGGCCGTCTCCACGTCGAGCTGCGGCGCGTCCAGCACCGCCAGCAGATCCAGCGCCAGCGCCCCGTCCTCGTCCCGGCCGGGGCCCTCGTGACCCGCGAGCAGTCCGGCGAGCGTGGCCGTCGCCTCCTCGTCCACGGCCCCGGCCAGCCGCCGCCGGCCGTCCTCGGTGGCCGCGACGGCCCAGGCCCGCAGCCCCAGCGAGCGGGCGGCCGCCACCAGCGCGGCCGGCTCCGCCCGGGCGGCCTCCGCACCGGTGTGGGCGACCAGCCCGCTCCCGGCGACCGCCCGGATCAGCGCCGCGGCGGACGGGGAGGGGGCGGCGCCGGCCGAGCCCTCCCAGTCCTGCGACTCGTCCGCGTCGAAAGTGTTGAGGAGCCTGCTCAGGCCGTCCGCGAGGCTCTCCTCGGCGAGCGCGTACCGGTCGAGGCCGAGCAGCAGCCGCACCGGCGCCTCCTCGTCCTCCTCGTCCGCCGCCGGGCGGGCACCGGCGCTCTCGTCCGGGACGTGGAAGACCAGCACCAGGCCGTCCGCGACGGCGGCCTTCAGGGCCTCCTCGGCGCCGGTGACGCCGTGCCGGCCGAGCGCCGTGCCCAGGGCGGTCCATTCGAGCGCGGTGTGGCCCAGCTCGGCCGCCCGCTCCAGCAGCCAGACGACCAGCGCGCGCACCCGCCGCTCGTCGTCGGGGCCGCCCTCGCCGCCGAGCAGCGTCTTGGCGAAGCCGTCGGCCTGGTCCACCCGCACCCCGGCGAGCGCCAGCACCTGCCACGGGTCCTCGCGCAGCGCCTCGCCGGCCCGCTCGCCCAGCGCCGCCACGGCGGCCTCGGCCAGGCTCTCCGGCGCTCCGCCCGCCGCGAGCACCGTCCGCGCGGCGGCCAGGGCGTCCCCGCTGAGCTGCGCGGGCAGAACGGGCCGGGCCATCGGGGCGGCGGCGGGCGCGGGGGAAGCGGGGGCGGTGGGCCGTGCCGCCGGCGGTCGTGCCGGGCCGCCGGCCGTCCTGGCGGGCGCGGCCGGGCGCTCGCCGCGCTCGATCGCCCGTACCGCCGCGGCCAGATCCGTGAGTTCGGCGGGCAGCTGTGAACCGACGCCCTCGGTCGACGGCCGCGGCCGCCGGGAAGCCGCGCTCTCCTCGCCGGCCGCCCCCTCCGGCTCGGCGCGGTCCTCGCGGTCGCGGTCGTCGCGGTCCTCGGTCACGGTGACCTCCGTTGTACGGCGGACTACGTTCGGGGCCCGATCACAGCGTGCTCCAGTCGTGGTCCGGATAGCGGTGCACCGGCGCCGACACGTCGTCCAGCGCCTGGCAGATCTCATCCGGAAGACTAAGGGTCTCCACTGACAACGCCGCCGCGAGCTGCTGGGCGTTGCGCGCGCCGACGATCGGCGCGGTGACGCCCGGGCGGTCCCGCACCCAGGCCAGCGCCACCTGGAGCGGGCTGGCGGCCAGCCCGTCGGCCGCTATGGCCAGCGCGTCCACGATCAGCCGGGCCGTCTCGTCGAGGTAGGGGGCGACGAAGGGCGCCATGTCCTCGGAGCCGCCGCGGGAGTCCTGCGGGGTCCCGTGCCGGTACTTGCCCGTCAGCACCCCGCGTCCCAGCGGCGAGGAGGGCAGCAGTCCGACCCCCAGGTCCAGCGCGGCGGGCAGCACCTCGCGCTCGATGCCGCGCTGCAGCAGCGAGTACTCCATCTGCGTGCTGGCCAGCGGCGTGCGCGTCGGGACGGCCCGCTGCCAGGTGGCCGCCTTGGCGAGCTGCCAGCCGCAGAAGTTGGAGACGCCGACGTAGCGGGCGCGGCCGGAGCTCACGGCGAGGTCGAGGGCCTGCAGCGTCTCGTCCAGCGGGGTGGCCGCGTCGTACGCGTGCACCTGCCACAGGTCCACGTAGTCCGTGCCGAGGCGCTGCAGGGAGGCGTCGAGGGCGGCCAGCAGGTGGCCGCGGGAGGTGTCGAAGCGGCGGTAGGGATCGGGCACGCTGCCGGCCTTCGTGGCGATCACCAGGTCCGAGCGCGGCACCAGGTCCTCCACCAGCCGGCCGAGCAGGTATTCGGCGCCGCCGTCCCCGTAGACGTCGGCGGTGTCCACCAGGGTGCCCCCGGCCTCCCAGAAGGCCTTGAGCTGGTCGGCGGCGTCGAGCTCGCCGGTGTCGCGCCCCCACGTCAGTGTGCCGAGTCCGAGCCGGGACACACGCAGTCCTGTGCGGCCGAGGTGCCTTTGCTCCATGAGGGGTGAGATTACTGGTCGACATGGGGCTTTGGGCAGGAGTGACGTACCCGACAGGCGCCCGGGCGCCGCCGGGACGATATGGTCCGGGGAACAACGACGTTACTCATCGGTAAGGGGATCGCCATGCGGCTCGGGATCAACCTCGGCTACTGGGGCGCCGGGATGGACGCGGACAACCTCGCCGTCGCCCAGGAGGCGGACCGCCTCGGCTACTCCGTGTGCTGGGCGGCCGAGGCCTACGGCTCGGACGCGCCCACAGTGCTGTCCTGGGTCGCCGCGCAGACCGAGCGCATCGACGTCGGCTCGGCCATCTTCCAGATCCCGGCCCGTACGCCCGCGATGACCGCGATGACGGCGGCCACCCTCGACTCCCTGTCGGGCGGCCGCTTCCGGCTGGGCCTGGGCGTCTCCGGCCCGCAGGTCTCCGAGGGCTGGTACGGCGTCAAGTTCGACAAGCCGCTGGCCCGTACGCGCGAGTACGTCGAGATCGTCCGCAAGGCGATGTCCCGGGAGCGGCTGACCCACGAGGGCGAGCACTGGACGCTGCCGCTGCCCGGCGGCCCCGGCAAGGCGCTGAAGCTGACCGTGCACCCGGTGCGCGAGCGCATCCCGCTGTACATCGCCGCCATCGGCCCGAAGAACCTGGAGCAGACCGGCGAGCTGGCCGACGGCGCACTGCTGATCTTCCCCTCCGCCGGCCACCTGGAGGACACCGCGATCCGCCACATCCGGGCGGGCCGCGAGAAGGCAGGCAAGACCATGGAGGGCTTCGACGTCTGCCCGACCGTGCCGCTCGCCCTCGGCGAGGACGTGGACGCGCTGGCCGACATCTTCCGCCCCTACACCGCGCTGTACGTCGGCGGCATGGGCAGCCGCAAGCAGAACTTCTACAACCAGCTCGCGCAGCGCATGGGGTACGAGAAGGAGGCCGCCGAGATCCAGGACAAGTACCTGTCCGGCGACAAGGACGGCGCCGCCGCAGCGATCCCGCGCGAACTCATCGACTCCACCACCCTGCTGGGTTCCGTGGCGCGGATCGCCGACCGGATGCAGGCCTACGCCGCGGCGGGTGTGACCACGCTGACCCTGGCCCCGGCCGGGTTCACCCTGGACGAGCGCGTCGCGGCGCTGCGCGCGGGCGTCGAGGCGCTGGAGCGCGCCGGACTCGCCGAGTAGCGGGGCCGCCGGGCGGCTGGTCCCGGCTCAGCCCGGGACCAGCCGCCCCATCAGCCGCCCGAAGGCGATCAGCCGCGCTATCTGGCCGGCCCCGCCGTCGTCGAGGGACTTGCTGAACCGGAAGGCCTCCGGCCGGAAGCGGGCCGCGGCGACCGCGCCGTCCGCGTCGCCGCGCACCGCGCTCAGTTCGTGCGGCATCGCGGTCGCCAGCACCACGTACACCCCGCGGTCGATCCGACGGCCCTGCTCGTCGCGGCCCACAAGGGTGCGCATGCCGACGTGGCCGATCGACTCCAGGGGCAGCACCTGCACGGAGGAGTCCAGCACCCGGCCGCCCGGCGCGTCCTCGTCGGCGACCTCCTCGCTGTGCCACAGGATGAGCCGCCGGCCGTCGCAGACCGCGGCCTCCTGCCACACCGAGGTGCCGGCCTCGGTCAGGTCGACGACGCGCTCCAGGGTGAAGCCGCGGACCCGCCGCCGGCCCAGGACGCCGTCGATCGCCTCGAGAGCAACGTCGGCGTGGAGGAAGTAGGCGCGTGCCGCGTCGTCAAGGCGCGCGTAAGGGGCCCAGTCCGAGCCCGCCGGGCCCCCGGGGCGTGCCGTCGTACGGCTGCGCGTCGCCTTGCTGAACATGTCTCGGTCGTGACCCCTCCGAGGGGCTATGAAATCACGGGCACTTCGGCCGGCGGCAGGGCCCCTCGGTTTCCGCGGCCGTGGTGGGGGCTCGGGGGTCTTCCCCGCCACGGCCGTCACCAAACACAACGCCCGGAAGCGCCAAGGGTTACGTGCCGGGTGCGGGGCGGCCCTCATCCGTTCGGCCGAGTTGACGCGCGGGCCTGTTGCCTCCCGCTTTGCGGGCGACTTGACTTTTCTTTTGCGTATGCCCGATTCGCGCAGGAGGTACGGCATGCTCTCCGCCCGGAGTCTGTTCCAGGAGATCCTCGACAACGACGACTCCTTCCGGCTGTTCTGCTCGATCGCCGCCAGCGGCGAGTCGCAGGGCGGCTGGGAGAACGGCAGGATCGCCGCCCTGGTCCCCGAGTCACAGCGTGAACTGGCCCCCAAGATCGCCCGGCACGGCGCCGACGAGGACAAGCACGGCCGGATCTTCAACGCCCTGATGCACAAGCGCGGCCTCGAACCCGTCCCGGTGCCGCCCGAGACCGACTACACCATGCTGCTCGAACGCGGCGGCATCGGCCTCGCCCACGACAAGCTGCGCCGCGATGGGCCCCTGACCGTCCAGGACATCGTCACCTACCTCGCCCACAGCCGTGTCACCGAACAGCGCGCCTCCGAGCAGATGGCCCTGCTCACCAGGTACTTCGCGGACCACCCGGACATCGGCCGGGCTGTCCGCATGATCTCGGGCGACGAGGACAACCACCTCGCCTACTGCCACGAGGAACTGCTGCGCTTCGCCTACGCCGGCCACGGCCGCGCCATTCAGCGGATCCTGCGCGACTGCGCCCACGCCGAGATCCGCATCTACCGCGATGTCAGTCTCGCCGTCATGGACCACATGGGCCGGATCCTCGGCTGGTCGAAGGCGAAGGCCGCGGTGCTGCGGGCCGGGATCCACGCGGCGTACGCGTACGAGCGCCTGGGCGGCTGGCGGCGGATGGTCAGGCTCTCCATGCCGCAGCGCCGCGACGCCCTCGGGGGCGGCCCCGAGCCCGAGCCCGCGCCCGAACCGGCGGTCTGAGCCGTCCCGCCCGCCCCGCCCCCGCGCGGGGTCCGGCACGGCTCAGAGCCAGCCGTGCCGCTTGAACGTCCGGTAGAGGAGGAACTCGGACACGGCGATGACCGCCAGGACCGCGGGATACCCCCACACCTGGTGGAGTTCCGGCATGTACTGGAAGTTCATCCCGTAGATGCCCGCGATCATGGTGGGTACCGCCGCCATGGCGGCCCAGGCCGAGATCTTGCGCATGTCGTCGTTCTGCCGCACCCCGACCTGGGTCAGATGGGAGCTCAGGACGTCGCTGAGCAGCCGGTCGAGGCTGTCCACCTGCTCGTTGGCCCGGGTCAGATGGTCGGCCACGTCGCGGAAGAAGGGCTGGGTGCTGGGCGCCACGTGGGGCAACGTGCCCGCCGACAGCCGGATCATCGGCTGCATCAGCGGCGCGGCCGCCCGCCGGAACTCCAGCAGCTGGCGCTTGAACCCGTAGATCCGGCCGGCGGTGCTCTCCGCACCGCGACGCGCCACCGACCTGCGGGTCTCCGGAGCGAAGACCTCCGTCTCCAGGTCCTCCAGATCGGCCTGGAGATCGGCCGCGACCACCATGTAGTCGTCCACCACGGCGTCGCTGATCGCGTACATCACCGCGGTGGGCCCGTGCTTGAGGACCTCGTGCTCCGCCTCCAGGCGGTGCCGGATCTCGCCCGGGGCGATGGCCTCGCCATGGCGCACGGTGACGACGAAGCTGTCCCCGACGAAGATCATCAGCTCGCCCGCCGAGACCGCGTCCCGTTCGTCGTCGTACGAGACGGGCTTGAGCACCAGGAACAGCGAGCCCTCGTACACCTCCAGCTTGGGCCGCTGGTGCGCGCAGAGCGCGTCCTCCACGGCCAGCGGGTGCAGCCCGAATTCCCGGCTGACGAGATCGAACTCCTTCTCCGTCGGCTCGTACAGGCCGATCCACACGAACGACCCCTCCGCCGATCGCGCCTGCTCCAGCGCGTCGGAGAGGTCCTCGGGGGCCGCGGTGCGCTCCCCGTCGCGGTAAATGGCGCAGTCGACGATCACACATCTCTTCTTCCGCGAGACGCCGACGCCACACCGGGCATTCGCCCGTCGTATGGTGGCGGTCATGCCCACCGTGATCCTGGTCCGGCACGGCCGGTCCACCGCCAACGCGGAGAAAGTGCTGGCCGGACGGCTCCCCGGAGTCGCCCTCGACGAGACCGGACGCGACCAGGCCGCTGCGCTCGCCGCCCGGCTGGCCGGACTCCCGCCGGCGGCCGTCGTCACCAGCCCGCTGCAGCGGTGCCGGGAGACCGTGCAGCCGCTCCTGGACGCGCTGCCCGACGTGCCGCTCCACATCGAGGAGCGGATCTCGGAGTGCGCCTACGGCGACTGGAGCGGCCGCAAGATCGCCGAGCTCGCCGACGAGCCCCTGTGGGGCGTGGTGCAGCGCTATCCCTCGGCCGCCGTCTTCCCCGGCGAGGCGGGCGAGTCGGTACGCGCCATGCAGGCCCGCGCGGTCGACGCGGTGCGCGAGTGGAACGCGCGCATCGAGGAGACCCACGGACCCGACGCGCTCTACGTGATGTGCTCCCACGGCGACATCATCAAGTCCATCGCCGCCGACGCCCTCGGCATGCACCTCGACCTCTTCCAGCGCATCGCCGTCGACCCGTGCTCGGTCACCGCGATCCGCTACACCCCGGAGCGCCCCTTCCTCCTGAGGCTGGGCGACACCGGCAGCCTGGACGGGCTGCGCCCGCGGGAGCGGCCCACCGCCGCCCCGGGCGACGCGGAGGTCGGGGGTGGTGCGGGCGCACCGTGATCAGCTTCCGCAGTAGGGTGGACCGAACCGCGAAGACACCGAGCAAACGGAGCAGGACGTGCCTCGTCAGGTGTTCCTCTACGACAAGCCCGAACGCTTCGTCGCCGGCACCGTAGGCCAACCGGGCCAACGCACCTTCTTCCTGCAGGCGAGCGCCGCCGGCCGGACCACCAGCGTCGCCCTGGAGAAGACCCAGGTCGAGGCGCTCGCCGAGCGCATCGACGAGCTGCTGGACGAGGTCGTGCGCCGCACCGGCGGCGCCGCGCCCGTGCCCGCCGTGGCGCCCAGCGAGCTGCTCGACAACGGGCCGCTGGAGGTCCCCGTCGAGGAGGAGTTCCGGGTCGGCACCATGGCCCTGGCCTGGGACGGCGCCGAGGAACGCATGATCCTGGAGGCCCAGGCGCTGGTGGAGATCGAGGCCGAGGACGAGGAGGACCTCGAAGCGGCCGAGGAGATGCTCCTGCAGGACGAGGAGAACGGCCCGCCCCTGCTGCGGGTGCGCCTCACCGGCGCCCAGGCCCGCTCCTTCGCCAAGCGCGCCCTCGACGTCGTCTCGGCCGGCCGGCCGCCCTGCCCGCTGTGCAGCCTGCCCCTGGATCCGGAAGGACACGTATGCCCGCGTCAGAACGGGTACCGGCGGTCGGCGACGGCCTGAGCGGGGACATAGGCCCCGAGTTGCTCGCGCGCGGTGAACTGACCGTGCGCGGGCGGTTGCGCGACGCCTCCAACGCGGTGCTCTACTGCGCGATCGAGTTCGAGGGCGCGCGCGCCCACTGCGTGTACAAGCCGGTCGCCGGCGAGCGGCCGCTGTGGGACTTCCCCGACGGGACGCTCGCCCAGCGCGAGGTCGCCGCGTACCTGGTCTCCGAGGCCACCGGCTGGGGCCTGGTGCCGCCCACCGTGCTGCGGGACGGGCCCTACGGCGAGGGCATGGTCCAGCTGTGGATCGAATCCCCGGAGGATGGCGGCGAGGGGCTGCTCGCCCTCGTGGAGGGCGACGAACCGGGCGACGGCTGGAAGGCCGTGGGCTTCGCCGAGGTGGGGGAGGGCCGTACGGCGCTGCTGGTGCACGCCGACGACACGCGGCTGCGGCAGCTGGCCGTCCTGGACGCCGTGATCAACAACGCCGACCGCAAGGGCGGCCACCTGCTTCCGGCCGCGGACGGGCACCTGTACGCCATCGACCACGGCGTGACCTTCAACACGGAGAACAAGCTGCGGACGCTGCTGTGGGGCTGGGCCGGGGAGCCCCTCACGGACGAGGCCGTGGAGGTCCTCGGCAAGCTCTCCGCGGAACTGGCCGACGGGGGCCTCGGCGCGCGGCTGGCCGAGCTGATCACGGCCGGCGAACTCGACGCCCTGCGGGCCCGGGTCGCCGCGCTGCTGCGCACCGGGCGCCATCCGGAGCCCTCGGGAGAGTGGCCCGCCATCCCCTGGCCGCCGATCTGAGCGGACGGTCCGGCGGCCCCGGGAGGACCCACCGGTCGTTTGTGGATCACGCGGGCGGTTAATCTCATGACATGTATGCCTGGCCCGCTTCCGACGTCCCTGCCCTCCCGGGCAGCGGGCGCGACCTCCGCCTTCACGACACCGCGACCGGTGGCCCGGTAACCCTGAGCCCCGGTCCGGTCGCCCGCATCTACGTGTGCGGGATCACCCCCTACGACGCCACCCACATGGGTCACGCGGCCACCTACAACGCGTTCGACCTCGTCCAGCGCGTGTGGCTCGACACGAAGCGCCAGGTCCAGTACGTCCAGAACGTCACCGACGTCGACGACCCGCTGCTGGAGCGGGCCGACAAGACCGGCGAGGACTGGACCGCCCTCGCCGAGCGCGAGACCACGCTCTTCCGCGAGGACATGACCGCCCTGCGGATGCTGCCGCCCGCCCACTACATCGGCGCCGTCGAGGCCATCCCCGGGATCGTCCCGCTGGTCGAGCGGCTGCGCGAGGCCGGTGCGGCGTACGAACTGGACGGCGACATCTACTTCCACGTCGACTCGGACCCGCACTTCGGCAGCGTCTCCGGTCTCGACGCGGCCGCCATGCGGATCCTGTCCGCCGAGCGCGGCGGCGACCCGGACCGCCCGGGCAAGAAGAACCCGGTCGACCCGATCCTGTGGCTGGCCGCTCGCGAGGGCGAGCCCAGCTGGGACGGCGGCAGCCTCGGCCGCGGACGCCCCGGCTGGCACATCGAGTGCGTCGCCATCGCCCTGGACCACCTCGGCATGGGCTTCGACGTACAGGGCGGCGGCTCGGACCTGGCCTTCCCGCACCACGAGATGGGCGCCTCGCACGCCCAGGTGCTCACCGGGGAGTTCCCCATGGCGAAGGCCTATGTGCACGCCGGCATGGTCGCGCTCCACGGCGAGAAGATGTCGAAGTCCAAGGGCAACCTCGTCTTCGTCTCCCAGTTGCGCCGCGACGGGGTCGACCCGGCGGCGATACGGCTCAGCCTGCTCGCCCACCACTACCGCGAGGACTGGGAGTGGACCGACGCCGTGCTGGCCGACGCGGTGGAGCGGCTGGCCCGCTGGCGCGCGGCCGTCTCACGGCCCGACGGCCCGCCGGCCGAGGCGCTGCTGGAGGAGATCCGCGAGGCGCTCGCCGACGACCTGGACGCTCCCGCGGCGCTCGCCGCCGTGGACCGCTGGGCCGCCCGGCAGGCCGCCGAGGGCGGCACGGACACCGGCGCCCCCGGCCTGGTGTCCCGCGCGGTGGACGCCCTGCTCGGCGTCGCGCTCTGACCTACCGGGAGGTCCCCCGGACCGGGAAAGGCCCGGCCGCCGCCCCATGAGCGGGGCGGCGGCCGGGCCTTTCCTCTTGACGTGCCGCGCGGGTCACTCCCCGTCGGCGCCGTCCTCCTTCTCGTCCCGGTCCTCCTTGGGCTTCTGCGACATGTCCCGCAGATACGGCCCCGCGTCGGACTCGCCCGCCTGCGGGTCGCGGCGCCGCAGATAGCGCTCGAACTCGCGGGCGATGGCCTCGCCCGAGGCCTCCGGCAGCTCCGCCGTGTCGCGGGCCTCCTCCAGGGTCTGGACGTACTCCGCGACCTCGCTGTCCTCGGCCGCGAGCTGGTCCACGCCGACCTGCCAGGCGCGCGCGTCCTCCGGCAGCTCGCCCAGCGGGATCCGCAGGTCCAGCAGGTCCTCCAGGCGGTTCAGCAGGGCCAGCGTCGCCTTCGGGTTCGGCGGCTGCGACACGTAGTGCGGCACGGCCGCCCACAGGCTCACCGCCGGGATGCCGGCGTGCGTGCAGGCCTCCTGGAGGATGCCGACGATGCCGGTGGGGCCCTCGTAGCGGGACTCCTCCAGACTGAGCGCGGTCGCCAGGTCCGGGTCGGAGGTGACGGCCGTGACCGGCACGGGACGGGTGTGCGGGGTGTCGCCCAGCAGGGCGCCCATCACCACCACCATCTCGATGCCCAGCTCATGGGCGAAGCCCAGGATCTCGTTGCAGAACGAGCGCCAGCGCATGCTGGGCTCGATGCCCCGCACCAGGACGAGGTCGCGCGGTTTGGGGGTCTCGATGCGGATGACGGACAACCGCGTGGTGGGCCAGGTGATCCGCCGCACGCCGCCGTCCATCCACACCGTGGGGCGGTTGACCTGGAAGTCGTAGTAGTCCTCGGCGTCCAGCGCGGCGAACACCTCGCCCTTGAACTCCCGGTCCAGATGCCCGACCGCGGCGGAGGCGGCGTCCCCGGCGTCGTTCCAGCCCTCGAACGCGGCCACCATGACCGGGTCGATCAGCTCGGGAACCCCCTCGAGCTCGATCACCCAGCGCCTCCTTCCGGCCGGAAGGGGGATGGTGCCACCCCCGCCGGCTGCCGTTCCTTCGCGTGCTGCACCAGCCTACGGCTTCACGAGGCAGGTGCCGCCGCCTTCGTAGGGGGATGATCCCCAGAGTCATCGGACGTACGCGTCCGGTCAGCCACCGCTCCACGCGGAGCGGTACGCGGCCCAGTCGCCGGGCGTCGCGTGGAAGTCGACGTACAGGGCGAGGCCGAAGCGCTCACGGGCGGGCGCGTGCCGGGCGAGGCCGAGCCGGGCGCCGCGCGCGGCGGCGGCGACCGTCTCCGCCCACGCGTGCCGGCCCAGGTTGTCGGTGTGGTAGCCGGGCAGGCCGATGAGCAGATCGGTGCCCGGCGGCGTCACCTCCAGGGCGAGCGCGGTCTGCTGGGCCACGTAGCCGCCGTAGAGGCTCTCCAGCGGCATGGAGGTGTCGTACGTCATCATCGCGACCTGGTCCACGCGGCGGGCCACCTCCGCGAAGTACCGCTGCGACCACCACTTGGGGTGGTTGAACAGGGCGCCGCTCACCGAGTGCAGGGAGGGCAGCGGGTCGATCTGATGGGTGGCGACCGACAGCGGCACGCCGTGCGCGGAGGTCAGCCGGTGGACGGAGTCCAGCAGGGTGAGGAAACCCCGGTCGCCGGAGTACATCGGCTCCAGGTCCAGGTGGACGCCGTCGAACCCGGCCGCGAGGACCTGACCGGCGCTGTCCCGTATCCGGGCGAGCGTCGCCGGGTCGTCCAGGTGGAGCCCCCGGGAGCCGTTGTGCGAGAGCACCTGGCCCAGCCACGCCTGGACGCGCACCCCCGGGAGGGCCGCGTGGATCCGGCGGATCATCTCCGCCGCCCCCGGGTAGAGCGCCGTGTCGAGGCCGCCGTCGAACTCCAGGGGCCCGGTGTGCACATACAGGTCCCGGGTGCCGCTGCCGCGCAACTCCCGGGCCAGCGCCGCCAGGTCGGCGTCGTCCCGGCGGCCGTCGACCCAGGCGTGGCCGAGCCAGACGGCGTTGCGGTCCCGGTCGGCGCCGGCGCCGGACGGGTCGCCGGCGTACTCCACACGCAGCGCGGCCCCGGCGGCGAGCACCGGGAGCAGGACGGCCAGGGCCACGAGCAGCGCCCCGCGGCGTAGCGCACGGGGCGAGGGGCGGCGCAGGCGCAGCCGAAGGCGTGAATTCATCCGATCCCTCTTTTCGATCACTCTGACGCAGGACCGGACGCACCGCGCCCCGGGCCCGGTTCGCCCGTCAGCGGGATCTCAGCGGATCTCGACGCGATCTCGACCGGATCTCATCGCGGCGCCACCGGGGATCTCACAGCGTGGACCGCAGCCACTGCTCCACGCTCGCGATGTGCACCGTCGCCCAGGACCGCGCCGCCTCGGCGTCCCGGTCCCGCAGCGCGGCCAGGATCGCGCGGTGCTCGTGCAGGGTGCGGCTCACCGCGTCCTCCTGGGTCAGCCCGCGCCAGATGCGGGCCCGCGTGGTCGGCCCGGAAAGGCCGTCCAGCAGCGAGCAGAGCACCGAGTTGCCCGACGCCTGGACGATGCCGCGGTGGAACTCCAGGTCGCACGCGACCAGTTCCTCCACCGACGGCTGCGTCCCCAGCGCCTCCAACTGCTCCGTCAGCGCGTCCAGCCGGGACTCGGGGATGCGCGTGGCCGCCATCGCCGTCGCCGCCGGCTCCAGGATCCGGCGCACGGCCAGGAACTCCAGGACGGTGTCGTCGCGGTGGAAGTCCACCACGAAGCTCAGTGCCTCCAGCAGCAACTGCGGGTCCAGGCTGGTGACGTAGGTGCCGTCGCCCTGGCGTACGTCGAGGATCCTGATCAGCGACAGCGCGCGCACCGCCTCGCGCAGGGAGTTGCGCGACAGGCCCAGTTCCGCGGCGAGTTCGCTCTCCTTGGGGAGGCGGTCGCCGGGGCGCAGGGCGCCCGAGACGATCATCCCCTTGATCTTCTCGATCGCCTCGTCGGTGACAGCCATGAGCCCCTCGCCTCCCCGGACATCCGATGTATCGGGCCATTATGCCCGTAACCCCGGGCGATCAGGAGCCCTGTCCCCGCGGCGCGGGGAGGACGGGAGCGGGGCGCGCCTGCCGCGACGCCCGTCGCCTTGATGTCCGCTGTGCGGACGCCGGTCCGGAAAATGGTGTCCGGGGTGTCGGGCGCAGGGTGCCCGTCTCAGCGGCGTCTCGCCTGGGAGCAGCGCGTTTCCTGGTCCGGGCGGCCACCGCCCGGTACGCGGTGGTCGGCGCCTTCCTCTTCCACCGCCGGGCGGTCGCCGCCGGGGTCGTCGGAGTCGCCTTCGGAGCGGGCGTCTCTTCGGGTTCCTCGTCGGCAACAAGATCGCGGGGGCGTGGGGCGACCGGCGCGGGCCTGTGGCAGCTGACGGTCCTGCCCGTGCTGGGCCTCGCCGGGCTCGCCCTGGTCGACACCTCCGCGATGGTGGTGCCGCGCCGCGCGTCCGCCGGCTGAGGACCCCCGGCCCCCCAAACGTCACAGGCCGTTTCCCCTCGCGGAGAAACGGCCTCTGACCTGCAAAATCACCGTCGGGACGACAGGATTTGAACCTGCGACCCCTTGACCCCCAGTCAAGTGCGCTACCAAGCTGCGCCACGTCCCGGTGACTGCCTCCCGGAGCGGCGCCCCGGAAGATCACGTAAGAGGAGGATACCCGAACCTCGCTGATCAGCCGAATCGCTCGATACGGATCCGGTCGAGCGGCTGTCCGCCGTCCGCCAGGAGACGGGACGCGTGCTCGGCGAAGCCGTTGCCGCCGCACACGTACGCCTCCCAGCCGCCGGGCGGCGGATCGGCGAGGTGCGGGGCCAGATGGGCGGCCGTGAGGCGGCCCTCGGCGCGGGTGAGCAGCACGGTCGTCTCCGCCCCGTACTCGGCGGCGTAGATCAGGTCCTCACGGGTGCGCGCCGAGACGATCAGCCGGAGCGGGACGTCCAGGCCGCGCAGCCGGCGGTGGCGCACCATCGACATCAGCGGGACGACACCCGAGCCGGCGCCCAGCAGCAGCGCGGGACGGCCGCCGGTCCAGGCGAAGAAACCGCTGTGCGGGCCGCGCACCTCCACGGTGTCGCCCGGCCGGGCGACGGTGTGGAGGTGCCCGGAGACCTCGCCGCCGGCCACGTGGTCGAGGGTCAGCTCGATGTGGCCGGAATCGTCCGGGGCGGAGGCGATGGAGTAGTTGCGCTGCGCCGTGTAACCGTCCGGGGCGGTGAGGCGCAGTGTCAGGTACTGGCCGGGCAGATGGCCCGCCCACCCGGGCACCGCGAGCCGGAAGGTGGACGCGCGCGGCGTCTCACGGCGGATGTCCGTGATCACCGCGCGGCGCCAGACCGAGGACGCGGCCTCGGGGACGGCGATCCGGCCGGGGACGGCGAACCGGGCCGGCGGGACGAAGGCCGGGGGCGGCGCGGGAGCGACGAGATCAGTCATGGGCGTAGCGCTGCTCCTGCCAGGGATTGCCGCGGTGGTGGTAGCCGTTCTGCTCCCAGAAGCCCGCCTCGTCGTGGTCGAGCAGACGCAGGCCCGCGATCCACTTGGTGCTCTTCCAGAAGTACAGGTGCGGCACGATCAGCCGGGCCGGCCCGCCGTGCTCGGGGGCGAGCGGCGCGCCGTCGTACTCCCAGGCGATCCAGGCCCGGCCGCCCGTGACGTCCCCGAGCGGCAGGTTGGCGGCGTAGCCGGTGTGCGCGTAGGCGACGACGTGGGTGGCCGCGGGGGAGGGGCGTACGGCATCGAGGAAGGCGTCGACCGGCACCCCGCCGAAGCGCACCCCGAACTTGGACCAGCCGGTGACGCAGTGGATGTCGCCCCGGTACTCGGAGCCCGGCAGCGTGTGCGCCTCGTCCCAGTCCCAGGTGCGCGGGCGTTCGACCAGCCCGTCCACCCGGAACGTCCAGTCCTCGGCCGCCAGCCGGGGCGTGACCTCGGCGGAGAGGACCGGCCAGGTGTCGCGGGCGTCGTACTGGCCGGGCGGCAGGCGTGGGTCGCGGTCGGCGGCGCGGCTGCGGCCGGTGAAGCCGCGGGTGGGTTCGACGGCCGAGGTCACGCCGGGTGCTCCAGCTCGAGTGCCTCCAGCTCACGCAACGCGGCCGGCTCGTCGAGGGTGAGCAGCACGCGGTCGCGCATCAGGACCCGGCCGTCGACGACGGTGTCCCGTACGTCCGCCGCCGCGGCCGCGTACGCCAGCATCGACCAGGGGTCGTGGCGCGGCGTGAGGTGCGGCCCTCCGAGGTCGAGGACGGCCAGGTCGGCGCGCTTGCCCGGCTCCAGGGAGCCGAGGTGGTCGTCGAGGCCCAGCGCGCGGGCGGCCTCGATCGTCGCCATCCGCACCGCCTGTTCCGCGCCGACGGCGGTCGGGTCGCCGGCGGCCTTGTGCACGAGCGCGGCGGCCCGCACCGCGCCCAGCACGTCGAGGGTGTTGGAGCTCACCACTCCGTCCGTGCCGAGGCCCACGGTGACCCCGGCGGCCAGCAGCTCGGGCACCCGGGCGATGCCGCAGCCCAGCTTCAGGTTGGAGACCGGGCAGTGCGCGACGGCCGTGCCGGTCCTGGCCAGGGCGGCGATCTCGTCGTCGGTCAGGTCCACGGCGTGCGCGAGCAGCACGTCGGGCCCGAGGACACCGAGGGACTCCAGCAGCTCGACCGGCCGCTTGCCGTGCGCCCCGGCCACCATCGCGACCTCGGCCGCGTTCTCCGCCGCGTGGATGTGCAGCAGCGCGCCGTGCTCGCGGGCGAGCGCGGTGATCGCGACGAGCTGCTCGGGGCCGAGGGTGTAGGCGCTGTGCGCGAAGACCACCGGGCGGGTGCCCGGCGCCCGGCGGGCCCGCGCGGCCAGGTCGGCCGCCGCCCAGGCCATGCGATCCCCGTACGGCCGGCCGTCCGGCGGCCCGGGCACGTCCATGAAGGTCGGACCGGCCAGCAGCCGCCAGCCCGCCGCGCGGGCGGCCTCCTCGGCCGCCTCGTGGAACCAGTACATGTCCAGGCCCGTGGTGACCCCGGCCCGTACGCTCTCCGCCACGGCCACCCGCACCCCCGCGGCCACCGCCCGCGGCGACAGCAGCTCGGCCTCGCGGGGGATCACCCGGGCCAGGAACTCCTGCAGGTCGACGTCGTCGGCACAGCCCCGCAGCAGGGTCATCGCCAGGTGGGTGTGGGCGTTGATCAGCCCCGGGAGCACCAGGCAGCCCGAGGCGTCGATCTCCTCGGCGGCCCGGTACGCGGCGCGCACCGCGGCGGCGGGGCCGACGGCGAGGATCTCCCCGTCCCGGACGGCGACCGCGCCGCCGGGCACGACGGTGCCCGCCGCGTCGACGGTCAGCACATCGCCGCCGTGCACCAGCAGATCGGCGTCCTGAGCGCTCACTTCTCGTCGCTTCCGTACTCGGTGGCCAGCAGATGCAGAGCGTCCAACGTTACCCGGCTGCCGCGGGCGACCCCCTCGGCGACCACCACCCGGTGCGGGTCGTAGCCGCCGGTGGCCTCCACGTCGACCAGGTCGTCGGCGTTGGCGCCGTCGACGACGAGGGCGCCGCCGGCCACCAGGCCACGCGTCGAGGCCAGCACCAGCAGCGCCGACAGCTCCATCTCGATCGCGGCGATCCCGGCCGCCGTGTAGGCCGCGCCCGGCAGCGGCAGGAAGCCCGGCTGGAAGGCCGCCCGCGTCCACACCACGCCCCGGTGGTGCGGGGCGCCGGCCGCGCGGGCCGCGCGCTGCAGCGCCAGCACCGCCTCCGGCGTCGCGAACGCCGGGTACTCCGGCGGCAGCAACTGCTGTGTCACCCCGTCGTCCCGCACCGCGGCCTCGGCGATCACCAGGTCGCCGTCGCCTATCCCGGCGCGGATGGCGCCCGCCGTGCCGAGCCGCAGGATCGTCCGGACCCCCGCCTCCGCCAGCTCCTGGAACAGGCACATCGCGCCCGGCCCGCCGACCCCGTGCGAGGACACCACGACGGGGGTCCCCTTCCAGGCACCGGTGAAGGTGCGGTACTCGCGGTGGTGGGACACCTCACGCGGGTCCGTGAGCAGGGCCGCGACCTCCGCCGCGCGGGCCGGGTCGCCGACGACGACGGCGTGCGCCGGCAGACCGGTGCGCGGGATACGGGAGATGGGCAGCTGATCCGTGGTCATCGGGCCTCCGGGGCAAGGCAGGACTGTGCGGATCAGACTAGGGCCCGTCCTCAGGCGGTCCGACGCCGGAGCAGCGCGAAGCAGGCCCAGCAGGCGAGGGCGGCGAGGGTCAGCACGATGCCGGTCTCGACGAGCTGCAACGGCCAGTAGTGCGCGACGGGATGGACCAGCGCGTCGGGCTCGCCGGACGCCGCCCCGGGTCTGGCCACATGCGTGACCTCCCAGTCCGAGAGGGCGACGCCGTCGAGGGCGGTCCGGACCTTCGGCCACAGCGCGGAGCGGTACAGCCCCGCCGTGACGAGCACGAGGGAGGTGCCGAAGAAGGCCAGGCCCAGCCCGCTCAGTGTGCGCCGCATCAGCATCCCGGCCAGCGCGCCCAGAACCAGGGCGAGGAGCACGTGCGCGACCAGGGCCGGGCCGGTGGAGAGGAAGATGTCGTTCTCGTACCAGCCGCGGCGGTCCTCGGGGTGGCCCGTGCTCCACACCCACCGGAAGAGCAGCGTCAGGCCGGTCGTGCCGCCGGTCAGCAGCAGGGCCGGGACGGCGAGCTTGGCGGCGAGCCAGCGGACGGGGCTGACCGACTGGACCCAGGAGAGCGCTGCGGTGCCCTGTTCCAGTTCGCGACCGATCAGGGCGCCGCCGGCGAACACCGCGACCGCGAGCGGAAGGAGCGCCATCACGCGGGCCTGCAGGTGGAGGGGGATGTAGGCGTCGAAGGGCTCCGGGTCGATGCAGCGCGGAGCGCAGGCGGGGTCGTACCGTTCGTCCCCCGCGCTCAGCCACAGGGCGCGAAGGAGCCAGCCGGATCCGGCCGCGACGAAGGCGAGCCACAGCCACAGCGCCGTGCGGTGCAGGCGCAGCACCGACCAGGTCAGGCCGTGCGGCCGGGGCGGCCGCGGGCGCGGGGAGAGGGCGATGGCGGTCATGCTGCGGCCTCCTGGCGGGATACGGGCGTGGCGTCGGCGGTGAGCAGGGCGGGCACCCCGGGGTTGCGCAGATGGGCGAGGACCAGTTCCTCGAGGGTGGGCTCCTCCACGAGCCAGTCGCCGCGGTCCAGCGCTCCGCCGGGGCGGACCAGCGCGGTGCGCCCGCGCCCGTTGGCGTGTTCCTCGACGACGGTGTGGGGGCCGAAGTCCCCGGCGGTGCCGGTGAGCCGGCGGTGCGCGGCCAGCAGGTCGTCCACGTCTCCCGCCAGCCGGACCCGGCCCTCGCCGAGCAGCAGCAGGTGGTCGCAGACGCCGTCCAGCTCGGCGACGACGTGCGAGGACATCACGATGGTGGTTCCGTGCTCCGCCGCCGAGGCCATGAGGGCGCCGGTGAGCTCGTGGCGGGCGAGCGGGTCGAGGTCGGCCATCGGCTCGTCCAGCAGCAGCAGTTCGGCCCGTTTGCCCAGAGCCAGGGCGAGCGCGACCCGCGTGCGCTGGCCGCCGGAGAGGGTACGGATCCGCGCCCCCGGCGCCAGACCGCTGCCGTACGCGACGCGTTCGGCGGCCTCCCGGTCCCAGTGGCCGGGGTTGAGCTCCGCGCCGAGCCGCAGCGCCGCCGCGACGGTCAGCTGCGGGTGGAGCGGCTTGTTCTGGGCGACGTAGGCGAGACGGGTGCGGGCCACACCGGGAGCCGTGCCGCACACGAGCAGCTCCCCCTCGGTGGGCCGCAGCAGTCCCGCGGTGAGCGCGAGCAGCGTCGACTTGCCCGCGCCGTTGGGCCCGACGAGCGCGCAGATCCGGCCGGCCGGCAGCCGGAAGGAACAGTCCCGCAGGACGGGGTCCCGGCCCCACGCGTAGCGCATGCCGAGTCCGGCCGCCTCGACGGCGGCCGCTTCCTCGTTCATCTCTCCCCCTCGGAGAATTCCTGGTCCAGTACGGAGTGGAACAGCGCGGTGGCGTCATCGCGGTCCAGGCCCCCCGCGCGCGCCCGGCGCATCCAGTCGCCCAGTTCCGCGGCGAGCGGCGAATCGGCCGGGGCGGCGCCGAGCGACTTCTGTACGAAGGTCCCGAGGCCGCGCCGTGCCTCGACCAGGCCCTCGCGCTCCAGTTCGCGGTAGGCCTTCAGCACGGTGTTCGGATTGACCGCGGTCGCCTCGACGACCTCCCGGGCGGTGGGCAGCCGGTCCCCGGGCTGGAGCAGCCCCAGCCGCAGGGCCTGTTTGGTCTGCTGCACGATCTGGAGGTAGGTGGCGACCCCGCTGCGGCGGTCGATACGGAACTCGACCATGCCTCAACCCCCCTTTCACTAATCAAGTAGTGAAAGGGTGTTGGATGGCGCGGTCCCTGTCAAGTCCCGCGGCCCGCCCGGCAGCGGGGCACGACACTTCGGCGGCCGCCGAAACGTCCGTGGCGCATGCTGGGGACATGGTGCGAACCGATCACGCGGGAAGGGCTCTGGCCGCCCTCGCGGCCCTGCTCGCGGACGAGACCCGGGCCGCGATCTGCCTGGCGCTGCTCGACGGCCGGGCGTGGACCGCGGGGGAGCTGGCCCGGTACGCGGGCGTGGCGCCCTCCACCGCCAGCGAGCACCTGGGCCGGCTCGTCGCGGGCGGGCTGCTCGCCGAGGAACGCCAGGGCCGGCACCGCTACGTACGCCTGGCGGACGCGCGCACCGCGCAGCTCGTGGAGGACCTCGCCGCCCACACCGGCCCGCCCCGCGGCGCGCCGCGCACCCTGCGCGAGGCGAGCGCCGGCAGCGCCATGGCCCGCGCCCGCACCTGCTACGACCACCTCGCTGGACGCCTGGGCATCCTCGTCACCGACGCCATGACCGCACGGGGACTGCTCCGGCAGACCACGGGCTTCGCCCTCACCGATCAGGGCATGGCGTGGTTCGGCGGCCTCGGCGTCGACCTGGCCGCCGCGCGCACCGGCCGCCGTCCGCTCGCCCGCCCCTGCCTGGACTGGACCGAGCGCCGCCCGCATCTGGCGGGCGTCGCCGGGGCGGCCCTGTGCGGGCACGCCCTCGACTCCGGCTGGTGCGTGCGCATCGGCAGCGGCCGGGCCCTGAAGCTCACCGCGCGGGGCCGCGAGGCCCTCCACACGCACCTCGCCATCGCGCCCGACGCACTGGAGGCACCCGCCGCATGAACCGCTCCGACGCCTTCCGCGCCCTCCACCACGCCGAGCGCCCGCTCTTCCTGCCCACCGCGTGGGACCGCGCCTCGGCGGCCGCCCTCGCCGCCCGCGGCTTCCCCGCGATCGGCACCACCAGCCTGGGCGTCGCGGCCGCGGCCGGGCTCCCGGACGCGACCGGCGCCACCCGCGAGACGACGCTGTGGCTCGCCCGCGACCTCGCCCGGCTGCCCGTCCCGGTCAGCGTCGACATCGAGGGCGGCTTCGGCTCCACGCCCGACGACGTCGCCGACCTCGCCGCCGAACTCGAACGGGCCGGCGTCGCGGGCGTGAACATCGAGGACGGCCGCCCCGGCGGAACCGGCCTCACCGACAGCGCCCCGCAGTGCGAACTCATCGCCGGGATCAAGCGGGCCGCGCCCGGACTCTTCGTCAACGCCCGCACCGACACCTACTGGCTCGGCACTGCCGAGAAGGACCGGGAGGAGGACCCGGAGCAGGAGACCCGCCGCCGTGCCGCCGCCTACCTCGCCGCAGGCGCCGACGGGATCTTCGTGCCCGGCCTGGCGGAGGAGAGCGCCATCGCCGCGCTCGCGGCCGACCTCGACGCGCCGCTCAACGTCCTGCTCGCGCCGGGCGGCCCCGGCCTGCCCCGTCTCGCCGAGCTCGGAGTGCGCCGGGTCAGCACCGGCTCGCTGCTCTTCCGGACCGCCCTCCGCGCCGCCGTGGAGACCGCCGAACTCGCCGCCCGCGGCGAACCGGTCCCGGCGGGGCCGCCCTCGTACGCCGAGGCCCAGGGCCTCGCGGACGCCTACGCCCCCGCGGCGACGTAGGCGGCGACGTGGGTACGCGGGGCGGGAAGCCGACGGCCCGGGCGGCCGGGCGAGCAGGGAGGTCCGTCTGCTCGCCCGGGCCGCCCGGGCCCGCGGGTCAGGGGTGTCAGCCGCGCCGGTCGGCCAGCAGCGACTCGACCCGCTCCCGGACGTCCGCGGTGTCCAGCCCGCGTACGGTCAGGGTCGTGCGGCGACGCAGCACGTCGTCCGCGGTCTCGGCCCACTCGTGGTCGCGGGCGTAGACGACCTGCGCCCAGATCTCCGGGCCCTCCGGGTGGATCCGCTCACCGAGCGCCGGGTCCTCGTTGACCAGCCGGGCGATGTCGAAGGACAGCGCGCCGTAGTGGGTGGCGAGATGACGGGCCGTCAGCGGATCGAGGCGCTGCCCCGGCTCGCGGTCCACCAGCAGCCGGTGGGCGACCGCGTTGGGGTTGGCGACGCCGGGCAGCGGGACCCGCCTGGGCAGGTGGTCCAGCGGCTCCATGTCCTCGTTCAGCGGGCCGCCGGGGAGCTTCGCGAGCTTGGCCATGACGGTGCGCCCGATGTGCCGGTAGGTGGTCCACTTGCCGCCCGCGACCGACAGCATGCCGCCGCTGCCCTCGGTCACGACCGTCTCGCGCCTGGCCTTCTCCACGCCTCCGGGGCCGCCGGGCAGCACCCGCAGGCCCGCGAAGGCGTAGGTGATCAGGTCACGGGACAGGTTCTCGTCCCGCACGGAGTGGGCGGCCTCGTCCAGGATCTGCGTGATGTCGGACTCGGTGGCCCGGACGTCGGCCGGGTCGCCGGTGTACTCCTCGTCCGTGGTGCCCAGCAGCAACTGGTCCTCCCACGGCAGGGCGAAGGTGATGCGGTACTTGTCGATCGGGGTGGCCATGGCGGCCTTCCACGGCGCCTTGCGCTTCAGGACGATGTGGGCGCCCTTGGACAGCCGGATGCTGGGGGCGGCGCCCTTGTCCTCCATCTGCCGCAGGTGGTCGACCCACGGGCCGGTCGCGTTGAGCACCAGCCGCGCGTCGACGCCGAACTCGGTGCCGTCCAGGCGGTCCTTGAGCTCCGCGCCGGTGACCCGGCCGTGCGTGAAGCGCAGGCCCTTGACCTCGGCGTGGTTGAGGACGACGGCACCCGCCTCGACGGCCGCGCGCACCGTCATGACCGCCATCCGCGAGTCGTTCATCTGGTGGTCGTAGTAGACCGCGACGGCCTTGAGGTTCTCGGTGCGCAGGGCCGGGTTGGCGGCCGCCGCCCTGGCCGGGGAGATGACCCTGCCGACCCCGTCCCCGAAGGCGGACAGCGCCGAGTAGGCGAAGACGCCCGCCCCGAGCTTGGCGGCGCCGACCGGTCCGCCCCTGTAGACCGGCAGGTAGAAGGTGAGCGGGTTGACCAGGTGCGGAGCCACGTCCCTGGCCAGGACCCGCCGTTCCATGTGGTTCTCCGCCACCAGCTTGACCGCGCCGGTCTGCAGGTAGCGCAGACCGCCGTGGACGAGCTTGGAGGAGGCGGAGCTGGTGGCGCCGGCGAAGTCGCCGGCGTCCACCATCGCGACCCGCAGCCCCGACTGCGCGGCGTGCCATGCCACGGAGGTGCCCAGGATGCCGCCGCCGATGACCAGCAGGTCGTAGGTGGCGCGGCTCAGCAGTTCCCGGGTCTCGGCGCGGCCCGGGTTACGGCCGGCGGTCGGATGCGTCCCGAGAGCCGGGACGTGCTGCAGGGTGCTCATGATCGGTTCACTTCTCCTCTTCGATCCAGCCCATGGTCCGCTCGACGGCCTTGAGCCAGTTCTTGTACTCGCGGTCGCGAGCGTCCGCGGCCATACGGGGGGTCCATTCGGCGGCCCGCCGCCAGTTGGCGCGCAGCTCGTCGGTGTCCTGCCAGAAGCCCACCGCGAGGCCGGCCGCGTAGGCGGCGCCCAGGCAGGTGGTCTCGGCGACCAGCGGGCGCACGACGGGGGCGTCCAGGAAGTCGGCGAGGGTCTGCATCAGCAGGTTGTTCGCGGTCATACCGCCGTCGACCTTGAGCGCGGTCAGTTCCACGCCCGAGTCCTTGGTCATCGCGTCGACGATCTCGCGGGTCTGCCAGGCGGTCGCCTCCAGCACCGCGCGGGCGATGTGCGCCTTGGTGACGTACCGGGTGAGGCCGGCCATCACACCGCGGGCGTCGGAGCGCCAGTACGGGGCGAACAGACCGGAGAAGGCAGGCACGAAGTAGGCGCCGCCGTTGTCCTCGACCGACAGGGCCAGGGTCTCGATCTCCGCCGCGGTCTTGATCAGGCCCATCTGGTCGCGCATCCACTGCACCAGCGAGCCGGTGACCGCGATCGAGCCCTCCAGGGCGTACACCGGCTTCTTGTCGCCGATGCGGTAGCCGACGGTGGTGATCAGGCCGTTGTAGCTGTTGATCGGCTTCTCGCCGGTGTTCATCAGCAGGAAGGTGCCGGTGCCGTAGGTGGACTTGGCCTCGCCCTCGGAGAAGCAGGTCTGGCCGAACAGGGCCGCCTGCTGGTCACCGAGCGCGGAGGCCACCGGCACGCCCGCGAGGGCGCCGGAGGCGGCCGTGCCGTACACCTCGGCGGAGGAACGGATCTCCGGCAGCACCGCGGCGGGGACGCCGATCGACTCGAGGATCTTCTCGTCCCAGTCGAGGGTGTGCAGGTTCATCAGCAGGGTGCGGGAGGCGTTGGTCACATCGGTGACGTGGTGTCCGCCGTTCACACCGCCGGTGAGGTTCCAGATCACCCAGCTGTCCATGGTGCCGAAGAGGATCTCGCCGCGCTCGGCGCGCTCGCGCAGGCCCTCGACGTTGTCGAGCAGCCAGCGGATCTTCGGGCCGGCGAAGTAGGAGGCCAGCGGCAGGCCGGTCTCCCGGCGGAAGCGGTCCTGGCCGACGTTGCGGCCGAGCTCCTTGCACAGCGCGTCGGTACGGGTGTCCTGCCAGACCAGGGCGTTGTGCACCGGCTCACCGGTCGCCTTGTCCCACAGGACGGTTGTCTCGCGCTGGTTGGTGATGCCGATCGCCTTGACGTCGTCGGCGGTGATGCCGGCCTTGCTGACCGCCTCCTCGACGACCTCCTGGACATTGGTCCAGATCTCGGCCGCGTTGTGCTCGACCCATCCCGGCTTGGGGAAGATCTGCTCGTGCTCCTTCTGGCCGACCGAGACGATCCGGCCGTCCTTGTCGAAGATGATGCAACGCGAGGACGTGGTGCCCTGGTCGATGGCCGCGATGAACGGGCCTGCGGTGTGGGCGTCGGTCACGGTGTGCTCCTCAGGTCCTTGGGATGTCGGGGGCTGCTTCTCAGAATGCGATCTTGTAGAGGCCGGCCGCGAGGACCGAGCCCACGATCGGGCCGACAACGGGTATCCAGGCGTAGCGCCAGTCGGAGCCGCCCTTGTTGGGGAGCGGCAGGAGGGCGTGCACGATACGCGGACCGAGGTCGCGTGCCGGGTTGATGGCGTATCCGGTCGGCCCGCCGAGGGAGAGGCCGATGCCGACGACGACCAGCGCGACCATCAGGGTGCCGGTACCGGAGACCGCCAGGCCCTTGGTGAGGCCGAGGGTCAGGATGAACAGCACCAGGACGAAGGTGCCGATGATCTCCGTGGCGAGGTTCTGCGCCACATTGCGGATCTCGGGGCCGGTGGAGAATACGCCCAGCACCGGGCCGGGGCCCGTGGCCTGCTTCTCGGCGACGGCGGTGGCCTGGGCCCCCGGTCCGCCGGTGATCTCGGCGTCGGTGAGGTGGGCCTGGAACTGGCCGTAGTACGTGATCCACACCAGGGCCGCGCCGATCATCGCGCCCAGCATCTGGCCGGCCAGGTAGACCGGGACCTTGCTCCACTCGCCGCTCTCCACCGCGAGGCCGATAGTGACGGCCGGGTTCAGATGGGCGCCGGAGAGGGAACCGGAGATGTAGGCGCCCGCCAGAACGGCGAAGCCCCATCCGAAGGTGATGGCCACCCAGCCGGCGTTGCGGGCCTTGGAGCTCTTCAGGGTGACAGCCGCGCAGACGCCGCCGCCGAGGAGGATCAGAACGGCGGTACCGATGGTCTCGCCGATGAAGATGTGGTCGCTGGACATGCGACTCCTTTGTCCTTCGTCCAGGGGAAGGCGAACCCCGGTCCCGTTCCGGGGCTCGTGGGCCTGTTGCCAGGCCCTCGGCGGTCCCACGGCTGTGTCCACCTTACCGACTAGGTCGGCTGGTGTTCGACAATGTCGACCGCCGAACGAGAGTGTTCTCCTGCACAACCGGGCGCGTCAAGGGTTCGTCAGGTTGCGGAAAGGTCTCCGAGTCGGGTCCCGGCCAGGTGTCAGAAGCGGCCGGCGCCCAGGTCACGGGAGACCGCCCTGGCGCAGTCCCGCACCGCCGCGACCAGTTGCGGCCGGATCTCGCCGTCCGCGCAGACCCGTTCGACCGCACCGGTGACGGCCACCGCCCCCACGGGCATGCGGTGCCGGTCGTGGATGGGAGCGGCGATGGAGGCCACCCCGTCCCAGGTCTCCTCCAGGTCCGAGCCCCAGCCCCGGGCGCGGGTGAGGTCCAGCACACCCTCGAAGTCCGCGTCCTCGGTGATCGTGCGCGCGGTCAGCGGCTCGCGCTTCAACTCGGCCGCCTCGCTGTGCGCGACCGGGTCGAAGGCCGCGAGCACCTTGCCCAGCGCGCTGCTGTGCAGCGGGTGCATGGCCCCGACCTCCAGCACCTGCCGGCTGTCGTCCGGGCGGAACACGTGGTGGACGATGAGCACCCCCTGCTGGTGCAGTACGCCCAGGTAGACGGCCTCGCCGCTGGAGCGGGCCAGGTCGTCTGTCCACACCAGGGCGCGGGCCCGCAGTTCGTGGACGTCCAGATAGCTGTTGCCGAGCCGCAGCAGCTCGGCCCCCAGCTGGTAGCGGCCCGAGACCGGGTCCTGCTCGACGAAGCCCTCCTGCTGCAGCGTGCGCAGGATGCCGTGCGCGGTGCCCTTGGCCAGACCCAGGGAGGAGGCCACGTCCGACAGGCCGAGCCTGCGCTCGCCGCCGGCCAGCAGGCGCAGGATCGCGGCCGCCCTGCTGAGCGACTGGATGGGACCTGGCATGAACAACCCCTCCGTTAGGAACGACCACGCGCCGATATGACTGGTTCGACAATGCTGAACGATGTCAGACGATGCCGACCGTCATCATCCCAGAGAAGAGTGTGGCACCGCCGTCCGCCCCTCGGAATGCCCGGCGGCGGAATCCGGTGTCTTGGCTACGCTGGCCTGGTGTGTACCAGCAGGACCGGCACACACCAAGCCGACAGCCGTCGCACCCCAGGGAGCACACCCATGGCCCAGCCGTCCCTCATCCCCGCGAGCAGTGCCCGAGCCGCAGCACTGCGAGAGGCCCTGGCGACCCGGGTGGTCGTCGCAGACGGGGCGATGGGCACGATGCTCCAGGCGCAGAATCCCACCCTCGACGACTTCCAGGGACACGAGGGCTGCAACGAGGTCCTCAACGTCTCCCGCCCCGACATCGTCGCCTCCGTCCACCGCGAGTACTTCGCCGTCGGCGTGGACTGCGTGGAGACCAACACCTTCGGCGCCAACTTCTCCGCCCTCGGCGAGTACGACATCGCCGACCGCATCCTGGAGCTGTCCGAGGCCGGTGCCCGCATCGCCCGCGAGGCCGCCGACGAGTTCACCGCCCGCGACGGCCGCCCGCGCTGGGTCCTGGGTTCCATGGGCCCCGGCACCAAGCTGCCCACGCTCGGCCACATCGGCTACGGCGCCCTGCGCGACGCGTACGAGCAGAACGCCGCCGGGCTCCTCACCGGCGGTGCCGACGCGCTGGTCGTGGAGACCACCCAGGACCTGCTGCAGACCAAGGCCGCGGTCATCGGCGCCCGCCGGGCCCTGGAGGCGGCCGGTCTCGACGCGCCGCTGATCTGCTCGGTCACCGTCGAGACCACCGGCACCATGCTGCTGGGCTCCGAGATCGGCGCCGCGCTCACCGCGCTGGAACCGCTCGGCATCGACATGATCGGCCTGAACTGCGCCACCGGCCCGGCCGAGATGAGCGAGCACCTGCGCCACCTGGCCCGGCACGCCGGCATCCAGCTCTCGTGCATGCCCAACGCGGGCCTCCCCGTCCTCGGCAAGGACGGTGCGCACTACCCGCTGACCCCCGGCGAACTCGCCGACGCGCAGGAGGCCTTCGTCCGCGAGTACGGGCTGTCCCTGGTCGGCGGCTGCTGCGGCACCACCCCCGAGCACCTGCGCCAGGTCGTCGAACGGGTCCGCGGCCACGAGATCACCCCGCGCTCGCCGCGCCCCGAGCCGGGCGCCTCCTCGCTGTACCAGACCGTCCCCTTCCGCCAGGACACCTCCTACCTGGCCATCGGCGAGCGCACCAACGCCAACGGCTCCAAGAGGTTCCGCGAGGCCATGCTGGACGGCCGCTGGGACGACTGCGTTGAGATGGCCCGCGAGCAGATCCGCGAGGGCGCCCACCTGCTCGACCTGTGCGTCGACTACGTCGGCCGCGACGGCGTCGCCGACATGAACGAGATCGCCGGACGCCTGGCCACCGCCTCCACCCTGCCGATCGTGCTGGACTCCACCGAGCCCGAGGTGCTCCGCGCCGGCCTGGAGAAGCTCGGCGGCCGCGCCGTGATCAACTCCGTCAACTACGAGGACGGCGACGGCCCCGGCTCCCGCTTCGCCCGCACCACCCGTCTGGCGGTGGAGCACGGCGCCGCCCTGATCGCGCTCACCATCGACGAGGAGGGCCAGGCCCGCACCCCCGAGGCCAAGGTGGCCGTGGCCGAGCGCCTCATCGCGGACCTGACCGGCAACTGGGGGATCGCCGAGAGCGACATCATCGTCGACTGCCTGACCTTCACCATCGCCACCGGCCAGGAGGAGTCCCGCAAGGACGGCATCGCCACCATCGAGGCGATCCGCGAGCTCAAGCGCCGCCACCCGGACGTGCAGACCACGCTCGGCCTGTCGAACATCTCCTTCGGCCTCAACCCGCCCGCCCGCATGGTGCTGAACTCGGTCTTCCTCCACGAGTGCGTCGAGGCCGGGCTGGACTCGGCGATCGTGCACGCCTCCAAGATCCTTCCCATCGCGCGCATCCCCGAGGAGCAGCGCGAGGTCGCCCTCGACCTCGTGTACGACCGGCGCCGCGAGGGCTACGACCCGCTGCAGCGCTTCCTGGAACTGTTCGAGGGCGTCGACACCAAGTCGGTCAAGGCCGGCCGTGCCGAGGAGCTGGCCGCGCTGCCGCTCGACGAACGGCTGCAGCGGCGCATCATCGACGGCGAGAAGAACGGGCTGGAGGAGGACCTGGACGAGGCCCTGAAGGCCCGTCCCGCCCTCGACATCGTCAACGACACCCTCCTGGAGGGCATGAAGGTCGTCGGCGAGCTGTTCGGCTCCGGCCAGATGCAGCTGCCGTTCGTCCTGCAGTCCGCCGAGGTGATGAAGTCCGCAGTCGCCCACCTCGAACCGCACATGGAGAAGTCCGACGCCTCCGGCAAGGGCACCATCGTGCTGGCCACCGTCCGCGGCGACGTCCACGACATCGGCAAGAACCTCGTCGACATCATCCTGTCCAACAACGGCTACAACGTCGTCAATCTGGGCATCAAGCAGCCCGTCTCGGCGATCCTGGACGCCGCGCAGGAGCACACGGCGGACGTCATCGGCATGTCCGGGCTGCTGGTGAAGTCCACGGTGATCATGAAGGAGAACCTGGAGGAGCTGAACCAGCGCGGCCTCGCCGCCCGCTACCCGGTCATCCTCGGCGGCGCCGCCCTCACCCGGGCCTACGTCGAGCAGGACCTCCACGAGCTCTACGAGGGCGAGGTCCGCTACGCCCGCGACGCCTTCGAGGGCCTGCGCCTGATGGACGCCCTCATCGCCGTCAAACGCGGCGTGCCCGGAGCGAGCCTGCCCGAGCTCAAGCAGCGCCGGGTGGCCCCGCGTCAGGGCGTGGTGCCCGAGCCGGAGGAGAACCGCGGCCAGATCCGCTCCGACGTGGCCGTCGACAACCCGGTGCCCACACCGCCGTTCTGGGGCTCCCGCGTCGTCAAGGGCATCCCGCTCAAGGACTACGCGTCCTGGCTGGACGAGGGCGCCCTCTTCAAGGGCCAGTGGGGGCTCAAGCAGGCCCGCGCCGGCGGCCCCACGTACGAGGAACTGGTGGAGAGCGAGGGCCGTCCGCGGCTGCGCGGGCTGCTGGACCGCCTGCAGAGCGAGGGGCTGCTGGAGGCCGCGGTCGTCCACGGCTACTTCCCCTGCGTCTCCAAGGGCGACGACCTCATCATCCTCAACGAGGACGGCACCGAGCGGACCCGCTTCACCTTCCCGCGCCAGCGCCGCGGACGCCGGCTCTGCCTCGCCGACTTCTTCCGCCCCGAGGAGTCCGGCGAGACCGACGTGGTCGGCCTCCAGGTCGTCACCGTCGGCAACCGGATCTCCGAGGCGGCCAACGAGCTCTTCGCCGCCGACGCCTACCGCGACTACCTCGAGCTGCACGGCCTGTCCGTCCAGCTCGCCGAGGCCCTCGCTGAGTACTGGCACGCCCGGGTCCGCGCCGAACTGGGCTTCGCCGGGGAGGACCCGGCCGCGATGGAGGACATGTTCGCCCTGAAGTACCGCGGCGCCCGCTTCTCCCTCGGCTACGGCGCCTGCCCCGACCTGGAGGACCGGGCCAAGATCGCGGCGCTGCTGGAGCCCGAGCGGATCGGGGTCCTGCTGTCGGAGGAGTTCCAGCTCCATCCGGAGCAGTCCACCGACGCGATCGTCATCCATCACCCGGAGGCCAAGTACTTCAACGCGCGGTAGTCGGACGGACGTCGTACACTGGACGGTCCGAACGGCACCTGGCCGGTCGCACGCCCCCACCACCCGGGCGCGAGGCGACCGGCCTTTGTGCCCCCTGGACACAGAGGAGTGGGGCGCATGACGAGCGGTATTCCCGCCATCGAGATCCGGCCGGCCCGGGAGGCAGGCCTGCAGGCCGTGCTCCTGGACATGGACGGCACGCTGGTCGACACCGAGGGCTTCTGGTGGCACGCGGAGGTCGAGGTCTTCGCGGAACTCGGCCACGTGCTGGACGACACCCACCGAGAGGTGGTCGTGGGCGGTCCCATGGCGCGCAGCCTGGGACACCTCATCTCGGTCACCGGCACGGACGCCACGCTCGCCGAGCTCTCCGCGCTGATCAACCTGCGCTTCGTCGAGCTGATCGGCCGCGGTGTGCCGCTGATGCCGGGCGCGCAGCGCCTGCTCACCGAGCTGGCCGCGCACGGTGTGCCCACCGCTCTGGTCTCCGCCTCCCACCGGCGCATCATCGACGCCGTCATGCTCTCCCTCGGCGCCGACAACTTCGCCTTCTCCCTGGCCGGGGACGAGGTCGAGCGGAGCAAGCCGCACCCCGACCCCTACCTGGTCGCCGCCGCGCGGTTCGGCGCGGACCCCGCGCGGTGCGTGGTGGTCGAGGACACCCCCACCGGGGTCGCCGCGGCGGAGGCGGCCGGCTGCCGGGTCGTGGCCGTCCCGTCCATCGCCGCGATCGAGCCGGTGCCGGGGCGGACGGTGGTGAGCTCCCTGGAACGGGTCGACGTGCCATTTCTGCGCTCTCTGATTGCGTCCGTTCACTGAGAGTCGCCATGAATTGAGCGGAAACTCTGGGCGCTTGCCCGGCTATTTTCCGTGACGATTCGGAGTGCCGAATTGTTTACTGGCCAGTACCTCAGGACGTGATACTTTTCACGTCGGTGAGCGTCGACAACGCGGACCGGACGTGCTTCGACCCGTCAAAAGACGGTGCAGTCAGTGCGGTTGTGTCCGGATTGAGGGGCGGAGGGCTGTTCGTGCCACTGTCCGGATATCGGTACGGCACTCCCTGTTATCCGCCCGTGACGCGGGCTCAACTTCTTCGTGCCCGGGGGCGGTCCACCGGAATGCCGGTCACCGGTAATTGCGGGTATCGTCGCCCCGCTCAACACTGCACGGCCGAGGGCCGGAAGAGGGAGAACAACGAGGATGAATCGCAAGCTACTGGTGCTGCCGGCCCTGCTGGGCCTCGCCGCGCCCGTACTGGCCGGCTGCGGTGGCTCGACCGGCGGCGGCGGTGGCGGTGACGCCATCGTCATCGGCACGACGGACAAGATCGAGGTGTCCAAGGACCAGCCCTCTCCCCTGGACCCGGCCACCTCGTACGACAGCGCGTCCTGGAACTTCTTCAACAACACCTTCCAGATGCTGCTGGGCTACCCGCGCAGTGCCACCACCCCGCAGCCGGACGCCGCGAAGTCCTGCGGCTTCTCCGACACCAAGTCCGAGACCTACCGCTGCACCCTGCGCGACGGCCTGAAGTTCTCCAACGGCCACGACCTCACCTCGCAGGACGTCAAGTTCTCCGTCGACCGCCTGCTGAAGATCAAGAGCGACTTCGGCCCGGCCAGCCTCCTGTCGAACGTCGACACGGTCGAGACGCCGGACGACAAGCAGGTCGTCTTCCACCTCAAGGCGCCGGACGCCACCTTCCCCTTCAAGCTGGCGACCCCGGCCGCGGCCATCGTCGACAGCGAGGTGTACGACGCGTCCAAGGGCCACGAGGGTCTCGACATCGTCGGCTCCGGTCCCTACAAGGTCGACTCCTGGGGCAAGGACAAGGCCGTCTTCAGCGCCAACCCCAACTACAAGGGTCTGGTGACGCGGAACAACGAGAAGATCGAAGTCCACTTCTACCCGGACTCCGAGCAGATGAAGAAGGCGCTCGCCGACGGTGACATCGACGTCGTCACGCGCACCTTCACCCCCGATCAGATCAACCAGATCGAGCAGGGCAAGCTGGAGCACGTCAAGGTCACCGACGCCGCCAGCGGCGCCGTGCGCTACATGTTCTTCAACATCGACGACCCGTCGGTGAAGTCGGAGGCGGTCCGCGAGGCCATCGCCCGCGTCATCGACCGCGACGCGCTCACCCGCGACGTGCTCGGCCGTACCGCCACCCCGCTGTTCGGCGCCGTGCCGACCGGCATCGTCGGTCACAGCAACGCGTTCTTCAACAAGTACGGCGAGCCCAGCCGCGAGAAGGCCGCCCAGGTGCTGAGCGCCGCCGGCATCAGCACTCCGGTCAAGCTCACCTTCTCGTACCCGACCAACCGGCCCGCCTCCCCGAACAAGGCCGAGGCGGAGGACCTGCGCAAGCAGCTCAACGCCAGCGGTCTGTTCGACGTGACCCTCAAGGGCACGAAGTGGGACACGTTCCTCCCGGGCGCGGTCAAGGGCAGGTGGGCGGCGTACTCGCTCAGCTGGCTCCCCGACTTCCCCGACGCGGACAACTACATCGCGCCGTTCTTCGCCGAGGGCTTCCTGAACCTGAACTACCCGGGCGGGTCCATCAAGTCCTCGCTCCTGCCCACCACCCGTCAGTCCGCCGACCGCGGCAAGACCGACGAGGACTTCGGCCAGATGCAGGAGATCCTGGCGCGCGATCTCCCGATGATCCCGCTCTACCAGGACAAGCAGTACGTCGCGACGCGCGACGACATCACGGGTGCCGAGTGGTGCCTGAACTCCTCCTCCACCACCCAGTTCTGGGAACTGGGCAAGGGCGTGGCAGGATGAGCCACCGGCTCGCACGGACCCGGGCATTCCACCCGGGTCCGTGCGAGCCGGGGCCAGTCCGTACAACGAAGCTGTGAGGGAAGTCTCGTGAGGAATCGAGTCCAGCGACTGGCGCTCCCGCTCTCCGCGACCGTGACCGCCGTCGTGGTCGCCGGCTGCGGCACGGGAGGGTCGGACGGCGAGGCCACCGGCGATCCCATCACGATGGGCATCACGGACAAGGTCACGGCCGTCGATCCCGCCGCAGGCTACGACGTCGGCTCCTGGATCGTCTTCAACAACGTCTTCCAGTCACTGCTCAGCTTCCCCAAGGGCGCCACCAAGCCCGAACCCGAGGCCGCCCAGAGCTGCAAGTTCACCGACTCGGCGAGCCGGACCTACGACTGCACCCTGCGGCAGGACCTGAAGTTCAGCAACGGCGAGGCGCTCACCTCGGAGGACGTCAAGTTCTCCTTCCAGCGGACCATCAAGATCAACGACGAGAACGGCCCCGCCGTCCTCCTCGACTCGATCAAGACGATCGACACCCCCGCACCGGACCGCGTCGTCTTCCACCTGAAGTACTCCGACGCGACCTTCCCCATGAAGATCGCCTCCGGCGCCGGCTCGATCGTCGACCACAGCCAGTACCCGGCGGACAAACTCCGCACGGACAACAAGGCGATAGGCTCCGGCCCCTACAAACTCGACTCGTACGAGGCCGGCAAGCAGGCCGTCTTCTCGGTCAACGAGGGCTACAAGGGCACCGCCGAGGTCCGCAACTCCGGCATGACGATGAAGTTCTTCAGCGACGAGCCGACCCTGAAGAAGGCCGTCGAGGACGGCAGCGTCGACCTCGCCTACCGCGGACTGGCCTCCGCGGACATCGCCTCGCTCCAGCGCAGCTCCATCGCCGGCAACACCGCCATCCAGGTCGTCGAGGGCACCGGCGCGGAGGTCCAGCACCTGGTCTTCAACCTCAAGGACCCCGTCGTCGGCAGCAAGGCCGTCCGCCGCGCCGTCGCCTACCTGATCGACCGCAAGGCCATCGTCCGCGACGTCTACCAGCGGACCGCCGCCCCGCTCTACTCGATCGTGCCGCAGGGCATCACCGGCCACAACACCGCCTTCTTCGACCGCTACGGCGAGGGCGGCGATCGGGCCAAGGCCCAGGCCACGCTCGCCGGGGCCGGAATCACCGGCAAGGTCCGGTTCACCCTCTGGGCGACCCCCATCCGCTTCGGGCCCGGCACCGTCGCCGAACTCAAGGCACTCGCCAAGCAGCTCAACGACAGCGGCCTGTTCGACGTCGACGTCAAGACCACCGACGCCGACCAGTACGCCAAGGACATCGAGGCCGGCAAGTACGCCGTCTACGTCCGCGGCTGGGTCCCCGACTACCCGGACCCGGACAACTTCACGGCCCCGTTCTTCGGCGACGGCAACGTGCTGTCCAACAACTACGTCAACAAGCGGATCACCGGCGAGCTGATCCCGCGGACCGCCGCCCAGGCCGTCCGCGCCTCCACCAGCACGGACTTCGAGGACCTGCAGGACATGGTCGCCGACGACGTCCCGATCATCCCGCTGTGGCAGGGCAAGCAGTACGTGGTCGCCAAGGACAACATCAACGGCCTCGAGTGGACGCTCGACGCCTCCACCGTCTTCCGCTTCTGGGAGATCCACAAGGGCGCCTCGACCAGCTAGCCCGCGCGGACCGGCCCACGACCGACACGGCGCGACGAACGCCCCGGGGACGCTACTGCGCCCCGGGGCGCACCAGTCCGCTCTCGTACGCGTAGACCGCGGCCTGCACCCGGTCGCGCAGCGCCAGCTTCGTCAGCACATGGCCCACATGGGTCTTCACCGTCGTCTCGCTCACGAACAGCTCCGCGGCGATCTCGGCGTTCGACAGCCCCCGCGCCACCAGCTTCAGCACCTCGACCTCACGATCGGTCAGGGTGTGCAGCGCCTGCGGCACCGGTTCCTCGCCCGACGGCAGTCGCCCCGCGTACTTGTCCAGCAGGCGCCGCGTGATGCTCGGCGCCAGCATCGCCTCACCCGCCGCGACCACCCGGATCGCCTGCACCAGCTCGTGCGCCGGCGCGTCCTTCAGAAGGAACCCGCTCGCGCCCGCGCGCAGCGCCTCCACCACGTACTCGTCCAGATCGAACGTGGTCAGCACCAGCACCTTCGCCGGGCCGTCCCGGCCCGGCCCGGTGATCTGCCGGGTCGCCTCCACCCCGTCCATCCGCGGCATGCGGATGTCCATCAGCACCACATCGGGCTGGAGCGCCCGCACCTGCTCCAGGGCCTGCTGGCCGTCCCCCGCCTCGCCGACCACCGCCAGATCGCCCTCGGCCTCCAGGATCATCCGGAAGCCCGTGCGCAGCAGCGGCTGGTCGTCCACCAACAGGACGCGAATAGCCACAAGATCTCCTTCGCCCTCAGGACTCCCCATTCTTCCCCACGACGGGCAGCGGATACGGCGGGGGAGTCCCCCCGAACGAGGGGCAGACCGCCTGATGGTCGCACCAGTCGCACAGCCTGCTCGGCCTCGGCCGCCAGTCGCCCGACTCCGTCGCCCGCGTGATCGCCTGCCACAGGGCCTCCAGCTTCCGCCCCACCGCCCGCAGATCACCCTCCGACGGGTCGTACGTCAGTACCTCGCCACTGCCCAGGTAGACCAACTGCAGCCGGCGCGGCAGCACGCCCCGCAGACGCCACAGCACCAACGCGTAGAACTTCATCTGGAACAGCGCCTCGTCCGCGTACTCGGGCCGCGGCGCCCGGCCCGTCTTGTAGTCCACCACCCGCAGATCACCCGAGGCGGGCGCCACGTCCAGCCGGTCGATGTAACCCCGCAGCGTCAGCCCGGACTCCAGCTCCGTCTCCACGTACAGCTCGCGCTCGGCCGGTTCCAGCCGCGTCGGGTCCTCCAGCGAGAACCACCGCTCGACCAGCCGGGCGGCCTCCTCAAGCCACTCCGCCAGCCCCTGCCCGTCACCCGGGGCGAACAGCTCCGACAGCTCAGGACGCTGCTCCAGCAACCGCTCCCACTGCGCCGGCACCATCGCCCGCGCCCGGTCCGCCGTCCGCTCCACCGCCGGCACGTCGAAGAGCCGCTCCAGCACCGCGTGCACCACCGTGCCCCGCGTCGCTGCCTGGCTCGGCTTCTCCGGCAGCTTGTCGATCACCCGCAGCCGGTACAGCAGCGGGCAGCGCATGAAGTCGGCGGCGCGGGACGGCGACAGGGAGGACGGCGGCCTCGGTGGAATGGCTTCGGTGCTGGTGCCCATGGCAGGACCCTACGGGGTGGCACCGACAGCCGGTGTCGGCTCCCCGCAACCGGGCAATACCATCGACGTCGGACCGTCAGCGACACGAGGGGAACCAGTGAGCGAGAGCCAGCAGCCGCCGCCGGGCGGCGAGCAGACTCCCGGACCCGACGGCGGGCCCGCCAAACGCCCCGCGGGACCCGGCGGCGGCATCCTGATGGGCCGCTTCTTCGGCGTGCCCGTCTACGTGGCGCCCAGCTGGTTCCTCGTCGCGGCCCTCATCACCTGGGTGTTCGGCGGCCAGCTCGACCGCGTCCTGCCCGAGCTCGGCGGCGTCCGCTACCTCGTCTCGCTCTTCTTCGCCGTCGCCTTCTACGCCTCCGTCCTCGTCCACGAACTCGCCCACACCGTGGCGGCGATCCGGTTCGACCTCCCCGTGCGCCGCATCCAGCTGCAGTTCTTCGGCGGCGTCTCCGAGATCGAGAAGGAGTCCGAGACCCCGGGCCGCGAATTCGTCCTCGCCTTCGTCGGCCCGCTGCTCTCACTCGTCCTCGCGGGCGTCTTCTACCTCGGCATGCAGGGCGTCGACCCCGACACCGTCCCCGGCGTCCTCCTCGCCGGGCTCATGATCAGCAACCTGCTCGTGGCCGCCTTCAACCTGCTGCCCGGCCTCCCGCTCGACGGCGGGCGCATGCTCCGCGCGGTCATCTGGAAGATCAGCGGCAAGGCCATGACCGGCACCATCGCGGCCGCCTGGATCGGCCGCGCCCTCGCCATCGCCGTCCTCGTCGGCCTGCCCCTGCTGTCGTACGCGGGCGGCATGAGCGACGGGGGCGAAGGCGCCACCGGCTTCGACTCCCTCACCGACGCCCTGCTCGCGGCCATCCTCGCCGCCATCATCTGGACCGGCGCCGGCAACAGCCTGCGCATGGCCCGGCTCCGCGAGCACCTGCCCGATCTCCAGGCCCGCACCCTGACCCGGCGCGCCCTGCCGGTCGCCTCCGACACCCCCCTGTCCGAGGCCCTGCGCCGGGCCAACGAAGCCGGTGCCCGCGCGCTGGTCGTCGTCGACGGCCAGGGCACCCCCACCGCCGTCGTCCGCGAGTCCGCCATCGTCGGCGTCCCCGAGCACCGCCGCCCCTGGGTCGCCGTCTCCGGCCTGGCCCAGGACCTCAAGCCCGGCATGAAGGTCTCCGCGGAACTCGCCGGCGAGGACCTCCTGGACACCCTCCGTGCCACCCCCGCCACGGAGTACCTCGTCGTCGAGAACTCCGGCGAGGTCTACGGCGTCCTGTCCACCGCCGACGTGGAGAAGGCCTTCCTCGCCGCCATGGCGCGCCCTTCTTAGGGGCTCGGTTCGCCTCGAAAAGGGCGAGCGCCCGGAGACGAACCGAGTCTTGAAAAATGAACGGTAGGCTTGTCCGCATGTCCGAACCGACCGGTGCCGCCCGCCGTCGCGGGCCCTTCAAGGTCGGGGACCAGGTCCAGCTCACCGATCCCAAGGGACGCCACTACACGTTCACGCTCGAGGCCGGGAAGAACTTCCACACCCACAAGGGTTCCTTCCCCCACGACGAGCTGATCGGCGCCCCCGAGGGCAGTGTGGTCCGTACCACGGGAAACGTCGCCTACCTCGCGCTGCGCCCCCTGCTCCCCGACTACGTCCTGTCCATGCCCCGCGGCGCCGCCGTGGTCTACCCCAAGGACGCGGGGCAGATCCTGTCGATGGCCGACATCTTCCCCGGCGCGCGCGTCGTGGAGGCGGGCGTCGGCTCCGGCTCGCTCAGCATGTTCCTGCTGCGCGCCGTGGGCGACCAGGGCATGCTGCACTCGTACGAGCGGCGCGCCGACTTCGCCGAGATCGCCACCCAGAACGTCGAGCGTTACTTCGGCGGCCCGCACCCGGCGTGGCAGCTGACCGTCGGCGACCTGCAGGACAACCTCAGCGACACCGAGGTCGACCGGGTCATCCTCGACATGCTCGCCCCCTGGGAGTGCCTGGAGGCCGTCTCCAAGGCCCTGGTCCCCGGCGGCATCCTGTGCGCGTACGTCGCCACCACCACCCAGCTCGCCCGCACCGTCGAGGCGATCCGCGAGCACGGCACGTTCAACGAGCCGTCCGCCTGGGAGACGATGGTGCGCACCTGGCACATCGAGGGCCTGGCCGTCCGCCCCGATCACCGCATGATCGGGCACACCGGCTTCCTGCTGACCGCCCGCCGGCTCGCCGACGGCGTGGAGCCGCCGCTGCGGCGAAGGCGCCCCGCGCCCGGCGCGTACGGCGAGGACTACAGCGGTCCGGGCGGCGGCAAGTCGGCCGCCACCGGAGCGTAACCACCCGACCCCGAAGCGCCGCCGCCGGAGATCCGGCGGCGGCGCTTTCTCGCGCCCCGGTGAACATCTCCCGAAACACGGGCCCCGGTCGTACCACCGGACTGTGACGTGTGGCACCATGCTGGCCACCCCCGCTCGACCAACTCCACAGGAGACAGGCGCGTGCAGCCATCCGCAGGGCCGGCCCTTCCGCACACCCGAGCCCGCTCGGTGCACTGGATCACGACCGCCGCGGTGATCGCCGCCGTCATAGGCAGCGCCGCGCTCGTGCAGCCCGCCGGCGCCTCCACGGGCAAGCCCGCCGCCGACGCCAAGGCCGCCACGCCCGCGGTCGTGCCGCCCCCGGACCCCAAGGCCGTTCACTTCCCGATGGAGTGCGCCGGGGCCCCCGTGGACGTCGTCGACAAGGCCTCGGGAGACCTCGACGGGGACGGCCGCCCCGAGACCGTCGCCGTCGCCCGCTGCCACTCCGGGACGGGCACTCCGCCCAGTGGCCTGTACGTGCTCTCGGCGGACCCCACCGCCGGTGCCGCGCCGCGCATCGTGGAGACGCTCGTCGATCCCAAGGAGCAGCGCAGCTTCAAGGACCTGAAGATCGACGGCCGTACCGTGCGGGCCACCGTGCTCGGCTACTCCACCGACGACGTGCCCCGCTGCTGCCCCGACCAGATGCGCGAGTACAGCTGGGAATGGCGGTCCGGGACCTACTACGAGATCCCGGGACCGCTCGCGAACAGCGTGTGACAGATCACTCCGCGTCCGGTCCGTACAGTTCTACACTGTCCGAAACCCGACGCACATGAATACAGTCGCCAGGGCAGTCCCTGGCCGAATCCACCACATCGGTCAACAACGGCAGGGGAACCGGGACCGTGGCCCCGGGTGCCTGGCGGAGTTCGTCGTCGTCGCCCTTGACGTACGCGAGTCCGTCGATGTCGAGCTCGAAGACCTCGGGCGCGTACTGCACACAGATGCCGTCGCCGGTGCACAGGTCCTGATCGATCCAGACCTCAAGCGCCTCGACGACTTCCTCGCTCACCGGTATCTCGCCTGCCGTTCATCGTTCGGGAAGGGACCGCCCTTGACGGGCGTTGACCGAACCGACGATACAACCGGCCGCTTCCGGATGGTGATGGCTGGGTATCTCCCTGGCGGGAGGACGTGCGCAAGGGTGAAGATCGGACACACCCAGGACGTCTTTGTGATCTAGGGGTTTCAACCCCTACTGGCCCAGGTAGGGTCTGGAAGCGTCCAGCTCCCCTTGGAGGAGGTGAGGACCGTGGCGGCCCACGACGACGACATCAACCGTGGCGGCCGACCCGCTCGTGGATCGGAAGACCCCATGAGCCAGGTCGCCTTTCTTGAGCAGGAGATCGCCGTCCTGCGACGTAAGCTCGCCGACTCTCCGCGGCACACGAGGATTCTCGAGGAGCGGATCGTCGAGCTGCAGACCAACCTGGCAGGCGTTTCCGCTCAGAACGAGCGGCTGGCGAACACCCTCCGCGAGGCCCGCGACCAGATCGTGGCCCTCAAGGAAGAAGTGGACCGGCTGGCGCAGCCTCCTGCGGGATTCGGCGTGTTCCTGCAGGCGAACGACGACGGAACGGCGGACATCTTCACCGGCGGCCGCAAGCTGCGGGTGAACGTCAGCCCCTCCGTCGAGCTGGACGACCTCCGGCGCGGGCAGGAAGTCATGCTCAATGAGGCGCTCAACGTGGTCGAGGCCATGGAGTTCGAGCGCATCGGAGACATCGTCACCCTCAAGGAGATCCTCGAGGACGGCGAGCGGGCCCTGGTCATCGGGCACACGGACGAGGAGCGGGTGGTGCGGCTCGCCGAGCCGCTGCTGGACGGCACTCTCCGCGCCGGCGACGCGCTGCTGCTCGAACCGCGCTCCGGATACGTCTACGAGCGAGTCCCCAAGAGCGAGGTCGAAGAGCTCGTCCTCGAAGAGGTCCCGGACATCGACTACCGCCAGATCGGCGGCCTCAGCAACCAGATCGAGCAGATCCGCGACGCCGTCGAACTGCCCTATCTGCACGCCGAGCTGTTCAAGGAGTACGAGCTCCGCCCGCCCAAGGGCGTACTCCTCTACGGCCCCCCCGGCTGCGGCAAGACGCTCATCGCCAAGGCCGTCGCCAACTCCCTTGCGAAGAAGGTCGCCGAGGTCACCGGGCAGCCCCAGGGCAAGAGCTACTTCCTGAACATCAAGGGCCCCGAGCTGCTCAACAAGTACGTCGGCGAGACCGAGCGGCAGATCCGGCTGGTCTTCCAGCGGGCACGCGAGAAGGCCGGTGAGGGCACCCCCGTCATCGTCTTCTTCGACGAGATGGAGTCCCTGTTCCGGACCCGCGGTTCCGGCGTCAGCTCGGACGTGGAGAACACCATCGTTCCCCAGCTGCTCGCCGAGATCGACGGCGTCGAGGGCCTGGAGAACGTCATCGTCATCGGCGCCTCCAACCGCGAGGACATGATCGACCCCGCGATCCTGCGGCCCGGCCGCCTGGACGTGAAGATCAAGATCGAGCGGCCGGACGCCGAGGCGGCCAAGGACATCTTCTCCAAGTACCTGGTCGCCACCCTCCCACTGCACGGCGAGGACCTCTCCGAGCACGGCGGGTCGGCGGAGGCCACGGTCGAAGGCATGATCCAGTCCGTGGTCGAGCGGATGTACTCCGAGTCCGAGGAGAACCGCTTCCTGGAGGTCACCTACGCCAACGGTGACAAGGAAGTCCTCTACTTCAAGGACTTCAACTCCGGCGCCATGATCCAGAACATCGTGGACCGGGCCAAGAAGATGGCGATCAAGGCCTTCCTCGACCACAACCAGCGCGGTCTGCGCGTCTCCCACCTGCTCGCCGCCTGCGTGGACGAGTTCAAGGAGAACGAGGACCTGCCCAACACCACCAACCCGGACGACTGGGCCCGCATCTCCGGCAAGAAGGGCGAGCGGATCGTCTTCATCCGCACCCTCGTCACCGGAAAGCAGGGCGCCGACACCGGTCGCTCCATCGACACCGTCGCCAACACGGGCCAGTACCTGTAACACGCGACCACCCTCCGGCTGCGGGTGCCCACGCAGGGGCACCCGCAGCCGGAGCATTTCACCCCGGCACCACCCAGGAAAGCGCGTAATGATCTCCCCACCACCGCCATCGCGTTCTAGGCTCAGCGGTACCGCACTAGGGCCATATGCGAAGCGGTACTTGAGCGACCGGCCCAGCACGGGCCGGAGCCGGGCAAGGAGGGCCGCATGACCGTACGGCGAGTAATGGGCATCGAGACGGAGTACGGGATCTCCGTCCCGGGCCACCCGAACGCCAATGCCATGCTCACCTCGTCCCAGGTCGTCAACGCCTACGCGGCGGCGATGCACCGGGCGCGGCGCGCCCGCTGGGACTTCGAGGAGGAGAACCCACTGCGGGACGCCCGCGGCTTCGACCTCGCCCGAGAGGCCGCGGACTCCAGCCAGCTCACCGACGAGGACATCGGCCTGGCCAATGTCATCCTCACCAACGGAGCCCGGCTCTACGTCGACCACGCCCACCCCGAGTACAGCGCCCCGGAGGTCACCAACCCCCGCGACGCCGTCCTGTGGGACAAGGCCGGCGAGCGCATCATGGCGGAGGCCGCCGAGCGTGCCGCCCAGCTCCCGGGCGCCCAGCCCATCCACCTGTACAAGAACAACACCGACAACAAGGGCGCGTCCTACGGCACCCACGAGAACTACCTGATGAAGCGGGAGACCCCCTTCTCGGACATCGTGCGCCACCTGACCCCCTTCTTCGTCTGCCGCCAGGTCGTCACCGGCGCCGGACGCGTCGGAATCGGCCAGGACGGCCACGAACACGGCTTCCAGATCAGCCAGCGCGCCGACTACTTCGAGGTCGAGGTCGGACTCGAGACCACCCTCAAGCGCCCCATCATCAACACCCGCGACGAGCCCCACGCCGACGCCGAGAAGTACCGCCGACTGCACGTGATCATCGGCGACGCCAACCTGTCCGAGATCTCCACCTACCTCAAGCTCGGCACCACCGCACTCGTCCTGTCGATGATCGAGGACGGCTTCATCAACGTCGACCTCGCCGTCGACCAGCCCGTGCGCACCCTCCACCAGGTCAGCCACGACCCGACGCTGCGCCGCCTGGTCACCCTGCGCAGCGGCCGCACCCTCACCGCCGTCCAGCTCCAGATGGAGTACTGCGAGCTCGCCCGCAAGTACGTCGAGGACCGCTTCGGCACCGACGCCGACGAGCAGACCAAGGACGTCCTCGCACGATGGGAGGACGTCCTCAACCGGCTCGAGAGCGACCCGATGAGCCTGTCCGGCGAACTCGACTGGATCGCCAAACGCGAACTCCTCGAGGGCTACCGGCGCCGCGACACCCTCGAATGGGACGCCGCCCGGCTCCACCTCGTCGACCTCCAGTACGCCGACGTACGCGCCGAGAAGGGGCTCTACAACCGCCTCGTGGCCCGCGGTCGCATCCAGCGCCTGCTGACCGAGGACGACGTCGTACGGGCCATGAGCAAGCCCCCGGAGGACACCCGCGCCTACTTCCGCGGCCGCTGCCTCGAGCAGTACGCGGACGACGTCGCCGCGGCCTCCTGGGACTCGGTGATCTTCGACCTCCCCGGCCGGGACTCCCTGCAGCGCGTCCCCACCCTGGAACCGCTGCGCGGCACCCGCAACCACGTCAAGGAACTGCTGGACCGCTGCCGCACCGCCGAGGAGCTCGTGCGGATCCTGTCCGGCGGCTGAACAGGGCTGAAATCCTCCCGAACCGGGAATCATCGGGGTGGCCCCCGGACGTTGGGCAATACCGGGGGCCGAAGTCAGACCCTCCTTGTAGGGTCTGATCTTGTAGGACATGGACACCGAGCGGGGTGAGGGACACATGGCTACCAAGGACACCGGCGGCGGGCAGCAGAAGGCCACGCGTTCGACCGAGGAGGTCGAGGAGACCGCGCAGGACGCGCAGGCCGCCTCCGACCTCAAGGAGCGGCACGAGAAGCTGTCGGACGACGTGGACTCCGTGCTGGACGAGATCGACGACGTCCTCGAGGAGAACGCAGAGGATTTCGTACGTTCGTTCGTACAGAAGGGCGGAGAGTAGATCAACTTGGACGCGCCGGAAAAGCAGTGCCGCGACTGCGGCCAGGTGAAAGCGGCAGCGGAATTCTGGCGGTCCAAGTCTTCACCCGACGGACTGGCGTACTACTGCAGGCTGTGCGCGAGTCGGCGCAACGCAGAGACGGCGCGGCGGCGCGCAGAACGGGAGGGGCGTACGATGCGCCCCTCCCGCGGTCCGCGTGAATCTGTACCCGAGGGTCACCGGCGTTGCCCGGACTGTGAGCAGGTTTTGCCGTTCACGGCATTCCCCCGCAACCGGAACACGAAGTCCGGCTTCGCCACCTACTGCAAACCCTGTCAGAACGTGAGATCGCGGGAGTCCCGGGACCGGCTGCACGGTGGGAGCCGTCACCACCATCTGAAGCGCCGGTACGGCCTCGGAGCCGGCGAAGTCGAGGTAATGATCAAGGAGCAGTTCGGTATCTGTCCGATCTGCCTAACTCCCGGACCGCAGCATGTGGATCACGATCATCTGACGGGTATGGTGCGATCAGTGCTCTGCTTCAACTGCAACGGCGGTCTGGGGCAGTTTAAGGACAACCCAGAACTGCTGCGCCGCGCAGCGGACTACGTGGAAGGAAACGTGTGGAAGCCAACACTCGTAGCACCGGGCGTCTACCAGCTGCCTTCCTGACGCCTGGCTCGTCCTCGTTCGTGGACTTCCTGGGGGCACACGCGCCGGAGCTGGTCCCGGGCAACCGCTCGCTGCCCCCCGTCAAGGGGGCGGTCGAGATCCCGCACGGCACGACGATCGTGGCCGCGACGTTCCCCGGCGGCGTGGTGCTCGCCGGTGACCGCCGGGCGACGATGGGCAATGTCATCGCCCAGCGGGACATCGAGAAGGTGTTCCCGGCCGACGAGTACTCGGCGGTGGGCATCGCGGGCACGGCGGGCCTGGCCGTGGAGATGGTCAAGCTGTTCCAGCTGGAGCTGGAGCACTACGAGAAGATCGAGGGCGCCACGCTCTCCCTGGAGGGCAAGGCGAACCGCCTGTCGACCATGATCCGGGGGAACCTGGGGATGGCGCTGCAGGGGCTTGCGGTGGTTCCGCTGTTCGCCGGCTACGACACCGACCGCGAGAAGGGGCGGATCTTCTCGTACGACGTGACGGGCGGTCGTTCCGAGGAGCACGGCTTCGCCGCGACCGGTTCGGGTTCGGTGTTCGCGCGCGGGGCGCTGAAGAAGCTGTACAAGCCGGATCTCACCGAGTCGCAGACGGCGACGCTGGTGGTGCAGGCGCTGTACGACGCGGCGGACGACGACTCGGCGACCGGTGGGCCGGATCTGGCGCGCCGGATCTACCCGATCGTCACGGTCATCACCGACGAGGGCTTCCGCAGGCTGACCGAGGCGGAGTCCTCGGAGATCGTCCGGGCCATTCACGAGCGGCGGCTGGAGCAGCCGGACGGCCCGCGGGCCGGGCTGCTCTGACCCGGTCGTCCGAGATGCACTCGCCACTGACAGAAAGGGACGGATAGCCGGTGTCGACGCCGTTCTATGTCTCACCCCAGCAGGCCATGGCCGACCGTGCCGAGTTCGCCCGCAAGGGCATCGCGCGCGGGCGCAGCGTCGTCGTTCTGCAGTACACCGACGGCATCGTCTTCATCGCCGAGAACCCGTCCCGTGCCCTGCACAAGGTCAGCGAGATCTACGACCGGATCGCGTTCGCGGCGGTCGGCAAGTACAACGAGTTCGAGAACCTGCGGATCGGCGGTGTGCGCTACGCCGATCTGCGGGGTTACACCTACGACCGGGACGATGTGACCGCGCGCGGCCTGGCGAACGTGTACGCGCAGACGCTGGGCACGATCTTCTCGAGCGTCGGTGAGAAGCCGTACGAGGTGGAGCTGATCGTCGCCGAGGTGGGCGCGGATTCCTCGGAGGACCAGATCTACCGGTTGCCGCACGACGGTTCGATCGTGGACGAGCACGGTGCGGTGGCGGTCGGTGGCAACTCGGACCAGATCGGCAGCTACCTGGACCAGCGGCACCGTGACGACATGACGCTGGCGGAGGCCCTGAAGCTGGCGGTGGAGTCGCTGAGCCGGGACACCAACGGCAGTGACCGGCAGCTCACGGCGGAGCAGCTGGAGGTCGCGGTGCTGGACCGTACGCGGCCGCAGCAGCGCAAGTTCAAGCGGATCCTGGGCCGGCAGCTGGCGCGGCTGCTGGAGGGGGAGGCTCCGCCGCCGGAGGAGAAGGCGGAGAAGGCGGCCCCGCCCGCGGCTCCGGCCGACGGGGACGACGATCTGCCGGAGCTGGACGAGGACGTGTGAGGCACGTCCGCCCGTTCGGGACGCCCCGGTCGCCTGTGTGGCGGCCGGGGCGTCGGCCGTCTCAGGGGCGGCGTGGCGGGGCCGTGGAGCCGCGTACGACGAGCTGCACGGGGAGCTCGGTGCCGGTGACGGGGCGGCCGGCGAGGGTGTCGAGGAGGGCGGTCATGCCGGCCGCGCCGACGGCGTCGGCGGGGAGTGCGACGGTGGTGAGCTCGGGTTCGACCGCGGTGGCGAGTGCGGAGTTGTCGTAGCCGGTGACGGAGATGTCCTCGGGGACGCGCAGGCCGTGGCGGCGCAGTGCCTTGCAGGCGCCGACGGCGAGGACGTCGTCGTCGCAGACGATCGCGGTGGGCGGGGTGCCGGGGCGGGCGAGGAGGCGTTCGGTGGCCCGGCGGGCGTCTTCGTAGGTGAGCGGGGAATGTTCGGTCGGCGGGGTGGTGCCGAGGGTGCCGGCGAGGGCCTGGGCGCGTTCGCGGAAGGTCCAGGTGTCGATGCCGGCGGCGAGGTGGGCGATGTCCTCGGGGCGGTGGCCGAGGTCGAGGACGTGGCGGGCGATGCGGCGCATGCCGTCGGCGATGGCGAGGTTGACGGTGGCGGCGGGTCCGGGTTCCGCGGGGTCGGCGTCGAGCATGACGAGGGGGAGTCCGCCGTCGCCGATGGCGGCGAGGGCGTCGGCGGCCATGGAGGAGGCGATGATGCCGTCGAGGGCGGCCCGGGCGGAGCCGAAGGGGTCGCGGGCGGGGCCGACGCCTTCGGGGGAGGGGTAGAGCACGACGCCGAAGCCGTGGGCGTCGGCGACGCGGGCGGCGCCGGTGTAGACCTGGGCGAAGTACTCGTTGGTGATCGTCGGTACGACCAGGAGCGCGGTGCGGGTGCGGCCGAGGCGGAGGTTGCGGGCGGCGAGGTTGGGCCGGTAGCCGAGGGCCTGGGCGGCGGCGCGGACGGTGTCGGCGGTGCGTTCGGAGACGCGGCCGCGCCATTTCTCGCCGAGGACGAGGGAGACGGTGGCCTGGGAGACGCCGGCGGCGCGTGCGACGTCCCGTGAGGTCGGGCGCGCTGTGTCGGTCACCGTGGGGGCCCCTCTCGGCTGGGTCTGCGGTGGCGCGCATGGCTGCGGCTGGACCGGTGGACTGGGCTCATGGTACGTATGACGCACGAGTTATACGTACAACTATCGAAGGGGCGGGCATGGGGACCGGCTACGCGGACCTGCTGCGGGCCCGGCACGCGGTGCGGCTGCTGACCGGCACCCTGATCGGCCGGCTGCCGAACGCGACGGCCGCCCTGGGGATCGTGCTGCTCACCCGCGCGCAGGGCGGCGACTTCGCCCTCGCGGGGGCGCTCTCGGCCGTCTACGGACTTGCCAACGCCGTGGGCCAGCCGCTGCTGGGCCGGGCCGTGGACCGCCTCGGGCAGCCCCGGGTGATGTTCCCCGCCGCGGTGGCCTCGGCCGCGGGGATGGCCGTCTTCGCTCTCTCCGGGCCGCGGCCGCTGCCCCTCGCGTACGCTGCGATGCTCGTGGCGGGCTTCTTCACGCCGCCCCTTGAGGGGGGCCTGCGGGCGCTGTGGCCGAGCGTGCTGCGGCGCGAGGACCGGATCCACGCCGCCTACGCGCTGGACGCCGCCGCGCAGGAGGTCATGTTCGCGGTCGGGCCGGTGCTGGTGACCCTGCTGGTCGCGGCCTTCTCGGAGGCGGCGGCGCTGCTGTGGATCGCGGCGGTCGGTGTCGCCGGGGCGCTGAGCGTGGTCACCGCGCCGCCGTCGCGGGCGTGGCGGGCGGAGCCGCGGACCCCGGACTGGCTGGGGCCGCTGCGCGCGCCGGGCCTGCGGGCGCTGGTCGGCTCGTTCTTCTTCGTGGGGCTCGCGCTGGGCTCGATCGCCGTCGCGTCGGTCGCGTACGCCGACGGCCACGGCGGCGGCATGGTCTCGAGCTACGTGCTGTCGGGCATCGGTGCGGGCGCCCTCCTGGGCGGGGTGGTCTACGGGGCGCGGCACTGGCCCGGGGTCCCGGAGCGGCGGCTGCGGCTGCTGATGGCGGGACTGGCCGTGTGCTATCTGCCGCTGGTGCTGGTGCCGGGCGTTGCGCTCATGGCGGGTCTGGCGGTGCTGGCGGGACTCTTCCTCGCGCCCACGCTGGCCTGCGCGTTCGTCGTGGTCGACCGGCACGCTCCGGTGGGCACGGTGACCGAGGCGTTCTCATGGATCGTCACGGCGTTCGGGGTGGGCGCGGCGGTCGGCACGGCGGCCGCGGGACCGGCCGCGCAGTACGGCGGGGCGGCGGCGGCCTTCGGTGTGGCGGCGGCCGGCGGCGCGGTCGCGCTGGCCGTCCTGCTTGCCAGCGGGCGCTACCTCACGGTCCCGGACCCGGCAACCGGGACGGAAAAAGATCGAATCGCCGCGGTCGAACCCGGTTTGAGGTCCACGCATCAGGCGTAAGGTCTCATCATGGACCGCCGCATTTTCGGGCTGGAGAACGAGTACGGCGTCACGTGCACGTTCCGGGGACAGCGGCGTCTGTCCCCGGACGAGGTGGCGCGGTACCTCTTCCGCCGTGTCGTGTCATGGGGTCGAAGCAGCAACGTCTTTCTCCGCAATGGCGCCCGCCTGTATCTGGATGTGGGCTCGCACCCGGAGTACGCCACTCCCGAGTGCGACAACGTGACGGAACTGGTCACCCACGACAAGGCGGGAGAACGCATCCTTGAAGGCCTCCTGGTGGACGCCGAACGGCGCCTGCACGAGGAGGGCATCGCGGGTGACGTCTACCTCTTCAAGAACAACACCGACTCCGCCGGAAACTCCTACGGGTGCCACGAGAACTACCTGGTCGCCCGGCACGGGGAGTTCTCCCGCCTCGCGGACATCCTGATCCCCTTCCTCGTCACCCGCCAGCTGCTCTGCGGCGCCGGCAAGGTGCTGCAGACCCCGCGCGGCGCGGTCTACTGCGTCAGCCAGCGCGCGGAGCACATCTGGGAGGGCGTCAGCTCCGCCACCACCCGTTCCCGGCCCATCATCAACACCCGCGACGAGCCGCACGCCGACGCCGAGCGCTACCGGCGCCTGCACGTCATCGTGGGCGACTCCAACATGTCCGAGACGACCATGCTGCTCAAGGTCGGCGCGACCGACCTGGTGCTGCGCATGATCGAGGCGGGCACGGTCATGCGGGACCTGACGCTGGAGAACCCGATCCGGGCGATCCGCGAGGTCTCCCACGACATAACGGGCCAGCGCAAGGTCCGCCTCGCCTCCGGTCGGGAGGCCTCGGCCCTGGAGATCCAGGAGGAGTACTACTCCAAGGCGGTGGACTTCTGCGAGCGGAGGGGCATCCGCAGCGGTGTCATCGAGCAGGTCCTCGAACTGTGGGGCCGGACCCTGGAGTCGATCGCCAGCGGTGACCTGGACAAGATCGGCACCGAGATCGACTGGGTGATGAAGTACCGCCTGATCGAGCGTTACCGGGCGCGGGACAACATCACGATGTCGCACCCGCGCATCGCGCAGATAGACCTCGCGTACCACGACATCCACCGCCGCCGCGGGTTGTACTACCTGCTGGAGAAGCGCGGTCAGGCCAAGCGGATCTGCAACGACCTGAAGATCTTCGAGGCCAAGTCCGTGCCCCCGCAGACCACCCGGGCGCGGCTGCGCGGCGACTTCATCCGCCGTGCCCAGGAGCAGCGGCGCGACTTCACCGTCGACTGGGTGCACCTGAAGCTCAACGACCAGGCGCAGCGCACCGTGCTGTGCAAGGACCCCTTCCGGTCGGTGGACGACCGGGTGGAGAAGCTCATCGCCGGGATGTAGGCGGTACCGGTGCAGGCGACGCGGGGCCCCGTACGTGTTCGTACGGGGCCCTGCGCACGCCGTAGAGTGGCGCGCACGCCAGAAAACGCAAGATCGACCTGATGGGGATTCCCGTGCGCCGACGCTCTCTTCTGCTCGCCGTCCCGGCCGGCCTGCTCACACTCGCCGGCTGCGGCGACGACAAGTCCGGCAAGACCGCGGCCAGCGCCACCCCGTCGGGTTCCGCGTCCGCGTCGGAGACGGTCAAGATCGTCAGCGGTCCGCTGCCGGACATCACCGCCGGTACGAAGTTCGGTGAGAAGCCGACGGTCGCCAAGGGCCCCGGCGAGCCCAGCAAGGACCTGGCGGTCAAGACCGTGATCCAGGGCAACGGCGCCACCGTGGCCACGGGTGACTACCTGCAGGCGAACTACCTCGGCCAGATCTGGAGCACGGCCAAGGTCTTCGACAACTCCTGGGACCGCGGCGCGCCGGCCATCTTCCCGATCGGTGTCGGCCAGGTCATCAGCGGCTGGGACAAGGCCCTGGTGGGCAAGAAGGTCGGCGACCGCGTCGAGCTGGCGATCCCGCCGGCCCTGGGCTACGGCGCGCAGGGCCAGCCGGACGCCGGCATCAAGGGCACGGACACGCTGGTGTTCGTCGTGGACGTGGTGAACACCTTCAACGGCAAGAGCTCGGCCAAGGGCAAGGCCGTCCCCCAGAACGACGCCAAGCTCCCCAGGGTCGGCACCAACACCGACGGCAAGGCCCCCTCGATCGACGTCCCCAAGACCGCCGCGCCGGCCAAGCTGGTCGCCAACTACGTGCTGGAGGGCGACGGTCAGGTGGTCAAGCCCACCGACACCCTGCTCCTGCAGTACAAGGGCGTCGTGTGGGACGGCGGCAAGGAGTTCGACTCCACCTACCAGAAGGGCCAGTTGGCCCAGTTCCCGCTGCAGCAGCTGATCAAGGGCTGGCAGGAGGGCCTCGCCGGCAAGAAGGTCGGCAGCCGGGTCATGCTCGTCGTGCCGCCGGACCTCGGCTACGGCGACAAGGAGCAGCCGGGCATTCCGGCCAAGTCCACGCTGGTGTTCAGCCTCGACATCCTCGCGGTGATGTAAGACTGTGCAGGTTGTCCGCACCCTCTAGAGGAGCACGTACGTGAGCATCGAAAAGCCCGAGATCGACTTCCCGGGCGGCGAGCCCCCGGCCGACCTGGTGATCAGGGACATCTGGGAGGGCGACGGCGCGGAGGCCAAGGCGGGCCAGAACGTCACCGTCCACTACGTCGGTGTGGCCTTCAGCACCGGCGAGGAGTTCGACGCCAGCTGGAACCGCAACTCGCCCTTCACCTTCCCGCTGGGTGGCGGCCGGGTCATCAAGGGCTGGGACCAGGGCGTGCAGGGCATGAAGGTCGGCGGTCGCCGCGAGCTGACCATCCCCGCGCACCTCGCCTACGGCAACCAGAGCCCGACCCCGCTGATCAAGCCGGGCGAGACGCTGATCTTCGTGGTGGACCTGCTGTCCGTCTGACCGGTCCGTCCGCGCGATCGCGCCCGGGGAGCCCCCGCCGTCCGGCATCGCCGGCCGCCGGGGGCTCCGGTGTGCGGGGGACCGGAGCCGGGCCCGCCGCCGGAACCGGCCTTCGCTTCAGCCGTGAGGCCCGGTCGCGATAGGGTCTCGACCGAGAGCTGAAGAAGGAAGAAGGTTGCGTCGAGTGGCGATTGCCAAGGCCGAGCGGCTGATGAACCTCGCGCTGTGCCTGATGAACACCCGGCGTCCGGTCAGCAAGCGGGAGCTGCGCGCGTCCATCGAGGCCTACCACGAGATCGGCTCCGACGAAGCGTTCAACCGCATGTTCGAGCGGGACAAGGACGATCTGCGCGAGCTCGGCATGGTCATCGAGACGGTGGAGAGCCTCGACGGCGAGATCGGCTACCTCGCCCGCCGTGACCGCAACCGCCTCCCCGAGATCGCCCTGGACGCCGAGGAGGCCGCCGCCCTCAGCCTGGCCGCCAAGGTGTGGCAGCAGGCCCGCTTCGCGGAGGCCGCCAGCGGCGCCCTGCAGAAGCTGCGTGCCGCGGGCGTGCCCTTCGACGACGAGCGCGAGAACGACGGGGCGCGGGAGGCCGCGGGGCACAGTGCCCTGGAGCCCCGTATCCCCACCCCCGAGCCGGCGTTCGAGCCGCTCATGGTCGCCACCCGCGAGCGCCGACCGGTCTCCTTCGACTACCGCAAGGCCAACGCCGTGCGCCCCGAACCCCGCCAGGTCGAGCCCTGGGCGCTGGAGTGCTGGCGCGGCCACTGGTACCTGGCCGGCTGGGACCGCGACCGGGGCGCGGTACGCGTCTTCAGGCTCTCCCGGATCACCGGACGGGTCCGCACCCGCGGCGGTGCCTTCACCGCCGAGGTGCCCGATCACGTCGACGTGCGCGCCGCCGTCGCCAGCTGGGCCGGGGAGGGCGCGACCGCGACCGCCCGGATCCGGCTGCGCCGCGACTCCGGGTACCCGCTGCGGGCCCGGGCGGTGGAGATACTGCCGGTCGACGCCGACTGGGACGAGCTGGAGATCCCGTACGGGCACGGACTGGACGCCTGGCTGGTGGAGTTCGGCCCGGACGTGGTCGTACTGGGGCCCGCCGAGCTGCGGGCCGACGTGGTGGACCGGCTGCGCGCCGTCGCCAAGGGCTGAGCGGGGGAGTAGGACGAGATGGCCAACGCGATCGACCAGACGCGCCGGATGCTGTCCCTGGTCACGTATCTGCGGGAGCGCCCCGGCGCCCGGGTCAGCGACGTGGCCCGCGCGTTCGGGGTCACCGAGGCCGAGCTGATCGGCGACCTGAACGTGCTGCCGCTGTGCGGTACGAGCTTCCGGGGCGGCGACCTGCTCGACATCGACACCGACGGCGAGCGGATCTGGTGGCACAACGTGGACGACGTCGCGCAGCCGCTGCGGCTGGCCGCCGACGAGGCCGCGGCGCTGCTGGTCGCCGCCCGCGCCGTCGCAAACCTGCCGGGTCTGCGCGAGAGCGACCGGCAGGCGCTGCTGCGCGCCACCGCCAAGATCGAGGGCGCGGCGGGCGAGGCCGCCGGGGCGTCCTCGCGCCTGTCGGTCACCTTCGAGTCCGAGGGCAGCGTCTTCGCCGACGTCGACCGCGCCATCGCCGAGCGGCGCCGGCTGTGGATCCGCTACTACTCGCCGTCCCGGGACGAGCTCACCGAGCGCGAGGTCGACCCGATCCGCCTGTTCGCGGTCGGCCACACCTACTTCGAGGGCTGGTGCTACCTGTCGGAGGACCGGCGCACCTTCCGGCTCGACCGGGTCGCCGAGATCCGGCTGCTGGACGAGCCCAGCGACCCGCCCCGCGTCGAGCCCCGCGACCTGTCCCAGGGACTGGTCCAGCCGGCCGGCGACGACCCGGAAGTGGTGATCGAGGTCGGCGCCGGCGGCCGCTGGGTCGCCGAGTACTACCCGCACGATCTCGCCGAGGAGCTCCCCGACGGCGGTCTGCGGATCACCCTGCGCACCCCCGACCCCGGCTCGCTGCGCCGGCTCGCCCTGCGGCTCGGCCGTGACGGGCGCATCGTCTCCCCGGCCGGTCTCGCCGACAGCGCCCGCGATGCCGCCGCCCAGGCCCTCGCGGCCTACGGCGAGTGAGGGGTACCGAGCGATGGACGACCTCGACGCCCTCGGCACTGTCGGCGACCCCACGACGACCCTGCCCGAGGTGATCTTCAGGGCCTCCTGCCCCGAGTGCCGGACCAGCTTCGAGCTCTCGGCCGACGCCCTCCGGCTGGCCATCGGCGGCAGCCACCGGACCACCTTCTACTCCTTCACCTGCCCCGACTGCGGCTCCTCCGTGCGCAAACCGGCGGGCGACCGCATCGTGGAGCTCCTCACCGACGGCGGCGTCCGCACGATGCGGCTGCACACCGGCTGAACCGCTACGCTCGGCTGCCATGTGGTGGCTCTACCTGTACGTCGGCCTCGCGACCGCCGGCCTCCTCGTGCTCGGTGTCCTCGCCCTCCGCGTGTACGCCGAGGTGCGCGGCCTCGCCCGGCAGGTGGGGAGGAGCACCGACAGGCTGCGGCACGCCTCCGACGATCTGCGGCGCGCCGCCGAGCCGCTGGCGCGCGGCGCCGGCGAGCTGTCCCGCTGAGGGGCCGCGACGCGTGCGGTAAGCGCTCTCTCGGACACCTCGTCCTTCCCGGTTCCGGAAGGTAGGCTGCTGGGGCGGCCCCGGGAGAGCGCGGCGGGGCGGCAAACGGCAAGGATGCCGGGGGATTGCCAGGCGTTTACCCCCGCACGTTACGATCGCTGGCAGAGCGGACATCGTGTCACCGGACGCGGGGCCCGCTGCTCAAGAACCCATGCCGCCTCGGTGAGAAGGTAAAGCTTATGTTCGGCAGGCTCGGCGCCCCTGAGATCATCCTCATCCTTGTCGTCGTTCTGCTGCTGTTCGGGGCCAAGCGCCTCCCGGACATGGCCCGCGGCCTTGGGAAGTCGATGCGCATCCTGAAGAGCGAGGCGAAGGCCATGAAGACGGACGACGCGGCCCCGCCGGCCGACGCGCCCGCCGACGCCACCGCCGCGCCGCGGACCATCCAGGCCGCGCCCGGTGACGTCGCCAGCGCCCGTCCGGTCTCCGAGCCCCAGCAGCCCCGCCAGACGCAGAGCTGACACGACGGCACAGGTACGGGAAGCCGGCGGGGACGCCGGCCACCGCGTGAGATGAGGACCTGGGTTGGTCAAGTCTGCCCGCAGTAAGCAGGTCAAGGATCCCGAGGGGCGCATGCCGCTCGTGGAGCACCTGCGTGAACTGCGCAACCGGCTCGCCAAGAGCGTGCTCGCGATCACGATCGTGGCGATCGTGGCCGCCTTCTACAGTCAGCAGCTCCTGGAGTTCCTGGCCTCTCCGGTGCCCAAGTGCGGGCCCGGGGTCGTCAGCAGCGGCGGCAACTGCGCCATCGTCACCTTCGACTCGTTGACGGCGCCGTTCGCGCTGACGATGCAGGTCTGCTTCATGGCCGGTGTCATCGGCGCCAGTCCGATCTGGCTGTACCAGCTGTGGGCCTTCATCGCCCCCGGCCTGCACCGCCACGAGCGCAGGTACACCTACGCATTCGTGGGCGCGGCACTCCCGCTCTTCCTCGGCGGCGCCTTCCTCGCCTACAAGATCATGCCGGTCAGCATCAAGGTGCTGATCAGCTTCACCCCCGAGGGCTCGTCCAACCTCCTGAAGCTGGACGGGGTGCTGGACTTCACCATCCGCATGGTGCTGGTCTTCGGCCTCGCCTTCGAACTGCCTCTGCTCCTGGTCATGCTCAACCTGGTCGGCATGGTCAGCGGCCGCCGCATGGCCGGCTGGTGGCGGGGCGTGGTCATGGGCGTGTTCGTCTTCGGCGCCGTCGCGACGCCGACCACCGACCCGGTCAGCATGATCGCTCTGTCCGGTCCGATCGTGGTCCTCTACTTCGGCGCGGTCGCCTTCTCCCTGATCAACGACCGGCGCCGGCGCTGGCGCAACCCCGACGCCGACCTCTCCGACGACGAGGCCTCCGAGCTGGACCTCACCCCGGAGTCCATCGACACCGGCGAGCGCATCACGGCCTCCGTGCCCGAGCAGGCCGGCTCCGTCGAGGACGGTCGCCGCTCCGGAGACTTCGACGACGCGACCTGACGCCGCGGACCCCCGACGGGGCCCCGCCCGGACCTTCCGGGCGGGGCCCCGTCGTCATGGGGCGGCGGCCGTCAGCAGTGGTCGCCCCTGGAGGCTGCGAAGGTCATCGGCTCGTTCCACACCACCGTGTCGCCCTTGCCGTTCGCGCCCACGACCGCGCACCACTTGTTGTCGAACAGCGCGTTCGTGGTGCCTGCGATGGGCGCCCTGGTGTCGCAGGTGTTGTGGTGGTAGATCGTCCACGTGATCGAACCGTCGCCCCACGAGTAGGTGAAGCAGCCGACGCTGCCCCGGTGGACGCAGTGCGGAGCCACGCTCGCGGCGCTCGCCGGCGCGGAGGTCGCGATCCCGAGTACGGCCGCCGCGGCCGCGGACACCAGTGCCGTGCGCTGGATGATCGCCATGTTTCCTCCCCGTGTGATGTGCGATGACCCATCGATCCTTCCGGCCGGAACGTGGTCTTCCGTGGTGCCCCGAGGGTGATCACGACCCCCTTCCGAAGAAGGGGCGCCGGTGATCTCGACGTCTCCAGTACCACACGGTAGGGTCCGCGCGTGACCAGCGAGATCACCCTCATCGCCAACCCCACCGCGGGCCGCGGACGGGGCGCCCACGCCGCGGAGCCGGCCGCCGGGGCACTGCGCCGGGCCGGCTTCGACGTGCGCACGGTCGTCGGGTCCGACGCGGCGGACGCCCTCGGCCGGGCCCGGCAGGCGGTCGCGGACGGCACCGGGGCCCTGGTGGCGGTGGGCGGCGACGGCATGGTGTCGCTGGCGCTGCAGGCGGTGGCCGGAACCGGCACGCCGCTCGGCGTCGTCGCCGTCGGGACGGGCAACGACTTCGCGCGGGCAACGGGACTGCCGATACGCGAACCCGCGGCGGCGGGGGAGATGATCGCGCGGGCGCTGAAGGAGGAGTCGGTCCGCGAGATCGACCTGGGCCGCACCGGCGAGCAGTGGTTCGGCACGGTCCTGGCCTCCGGTTTCGACTCCCGGGTCAACGACCGCGGCAACCGGCTGCGGTGGCCTACCGGGCGGCTGCGCTACGACGTCGCGATGCTTGCGGAACTGGCCGCACTGCGCCCCATCCCGTACCGGATCAGCCTCGACGACGGGCCCGAGCTGGAGATCGAGGCGACTCTCGTCGCCGTCGGCAACGGCTCCTCGTACGGCGGCGGCATGCGCATCTGCGCCGACGCGGAACTGGACGACGGGCGCTTCGACATCTGCGTCGTCGGGCCCTGCAGCCGCACCACGCTGCTGCGGGTCTTCCCCCGGGTGTACCGGGGCAGCCACACCGGCCATCCGAAGGTCACCGTGCACCGCGCCGCCGCGATCACGCTGGCCGCCGACGGCATCACCGGCTACGCCGACGGCGAGCGGCTCGGCCCGCTGCCGCTGACCGCGCGGACCGTTCCGCGGGCGCTGCGGCTGCTCTCGCCGCCCCGGATGGGATAGGCCCAAGGGGCGGTCAGTGGTCGCGGGCGGTCGGTGACCGCGCGGCGGTCCGGGCGGGGTGCGGCCGTGCCGGGATCACTGCGGCCCGGGCCGGCGGCGAGGGTGCCGTACGTGCGGATCGGGGCACCGTCGGGGCCGGTCGCGTGGTGTTCGAGGTCGGTCGGCTCGGTGTCGCATGACGGTCGGAAGGGTGCGTCCGGGGGCGGTCGGTGATCCTGTCGTGGGCCGGCGTAGGTGCGGCTGCCCCGGATGGCTGCGGCTCGGGCCGGGGGGCGTCGTACGCGGGCCCGGCGGGTGCGGCGTTCGAGGACGGGCCTGCCCGCCGTCGCGGGGACGGTGGCCGGGGCGGTGCACGGCGAGGTGGGGCCGCCGGGCGACCTCAGGCCGCGGCGGTACGCAGGACCTCCACGGCGAGTGTGAGGTCGACCAGCTCACGGGGGTGGGTGAGGCGCCGGCCGGTGAGCACCTCCAGGCGGCGCAGGCGGTTCAGCACCGTGTTGCGGTGGCAGTCCATGCGCTCGGCGGCCGCCCGGGGGGAGCCGTCGCAGTCCATCCACGTGGTGAAGGTGCCCAGCAGGGACTCCCGCTCCTCGTCGGGGAGTTCCCGCAGGGGGCCCAGCACGCGGTCGGCCAGCTCCCCGGCGAGCCGCCGGTCCGCGGCGGCCACGACGGTCGGCATCCGCTCCTCCCACAGCGCCACCTCGCCGTCGGAGGCGCAGGTGGGCAGCGCCAGTTCCGCGAGCGTCAGCGCGCGGTGCAGCTCGGCCAGGCCGCACACCACCGGGCTGACCCCCGCCCGCAGGCCGGAAACGGCTCCCAGCAGCGCGGCCAGCGCCTCCGGCGAGCGGTCGCCCAGCAGCACGACCAGGACCTCGCCCGCGCCCCGGGGCACCCGGAGCACCCGGCTGCCGGCGCCCACCGGGAAGGCCTCGTCGCCCGGCGTACCGGACGCCGAGGCCCTGACGCTGGTCACGGCGACCACGAAACGACCGTCCCCCGGCACCCCCAGGGCCTGGGCGGCGGCGCGCACGCCCAGGCTGTCCGTGCGCCCGTCGAGCAGTGCGCCGAGCACCCGGACGGCCCGCCTGCTGTCGCCGGCCCCGCCGTCGCCCAGCGTCTCCCGGTAGGCGCCGGCCAGGATCGCCGCCGTGCGCTCCCGGGACCCCCACATCCGCGGGGCGATGTGCACCATGAGCGGGATCCCGCCGGGATGGTGCGCGGCGACGGTGTCGACGAGCTCCTGCCACACGACCGCGCCGCCCACCGCGAACACATGCGTCAGCAGCTCCAGCGGCATGCCCTGCTCGGCCTGCCTGCGGCCGACCTCCCGCATGTGCCGGGCCGCGGCCGCGTCGTGATCCGGGTCGGCGAGCCGGTCCAGGTGCATGGTGATCATCGTCGCGAAGCCCTCGAGGGAGCAGTCGGGGTCGTCGACGTGGTCCACAAAACCGGGGACCTCGGTGTGCAGCCGGGCCATGACCCGCTCCGACAGTTCGTCGACCCGCGGCCTCATCCGCACCGCCGCCGTGCGCAGCAGCTCCCGGCCGGCCTCGTCCTGTCCTCCCGGATCCGCGTGACGCGCCGTCACCGGGACCCCACGGCGCCGTGTGCCGCGGCGATCCGCTCCGCGTCCAGCGCGAGGGCCAGGTGCACGACGTCGCGCGGCCGGGACACCGAGCGGCCGGTGAGCTCCTCCAGCCGCCGCAGACGTCGGCGCACGGTGTTGGCGTGGCAGAACAGCGCGGCGGAGGCCTTCTCGACGGAGCCGTCGGCGTCCAGCCACGCCCCCAGGGTCTCCAGCAGGACGGTGGCCTCGACGGCCTCCGCGTCGCGCAACCCGCCCAGCACGCCGGCGGCGACCTCGGTCGCGACATCCGGACGACGCGCCAGCAGCCCGGCCGGGTAGCGGCGGTCGAGGAGGGCCACCTCGCCTTCCCGGGTGCAGGTGCGCAGCGCCAGTTCGGCGAGCTCCCGGGCGTGGCCGACCGCGCCGAGCCGGTCCACCTCCGGGCTCAGCCCCGCCCGCGACCCGGCCGGTACCGACAGCCCCGCCGCGAAGGCGTCGAGCGTGAGGTCGCCCAGCTCGGCGAGGAGCACCTCCCCGCCGAGCGGGAACGCCCGGTGCACGCGCGCCCCGGCCGGCACCCCGGTCCGCTGCCGCGGCGGGCGAGGGGTCCCCGCGGCGCCCAGAACGACGGCGACCGCGAAGCGGCCGGACTCGCGCAGACCGAGCGCGGCGGCGGCCTCCGTGAGGCCGGGCGCGTCCACCCGCCCGGCGAGCAGCCCCTCCAGCGCCCGGCGGCCGCGCTGGCGGTGGAACGTCACCTCGCCCCGGGCCCGCAGATAGGCGTCCGCCATGAGCCGGCTGTCCCGTTCGAACAGGTCCCAGACCTCCGCGGCCGCGCGGGCGATCAGCTGCGGACCCTCGGGCCCCTGCCCGGACCAGCGACAGCCACAGCGCGTCGCCCGCGGTGCGGCAGGCGCCCATCATCGGCTCCAGCGGGAAGTCCTGCCACGCCCTGCGTTCCCCCACCCACGACAGGTACTCGGCGGACACGGCCGAACGCCCGGGGTCGGCGAGCGAGTCGAGTACGGCGGCGACCGAGCCCTCCGTCTCCGCCAGGAACCCGGACGGCGCCAGCGCGGGCTCCCGGTAGGCGGGGTGCCGGTCCCGGATCCGCTCGACGATGTGCGCCGCGACCGGGCCGACCTGCCCGCGCACCTGGCGCGCCGCGGCTCTCAGTACGTCGGTGTGCTCCCGGCCGGCGGCATCCGCGGCACACATGGGGCGCGTCGGCACGGGGATGGCCATCCGATCTTCCTCTCGGCTCTCCGGGTGCGGAGCCCGGGTGAGTGACCGTCGGCACGTGTGCCCGACGCCGGCGCGGGACCGGCCGATGGCGCGGCACACGTGTCCCACGGGCATTCCTACCCGCAGGTAGTCCGCCCCTGGAAGACAGGTGACGCAAACGTGACCGACATCCGGACAGAACCCGCACGACACCGAACACCCGGTCGTGCCGGCCGTCGCGGGCGGTGCCGCTGCACAGCCGGGCCCCGCGGCCGTTGGGAACACCGACCAGAAACGCCCGCGCCCCTCGCCGAACCGCCCGTCATCCCCTGCCATGGAGCTCCCCGCATCACCGGCCCCGGGCGGTGGCCCCTCCTGGCCGCGCCCGCGGCGGCCCCCGCGGTCCCACCCCTCCAGGAGCAAGCACACCGTGACCCGGAAACAGCGCCTCAGGTCCACCGTCGTCCTCACCGCCGCCCTCGCCTGTGTCCTCACGGGCTGCGGCGGGGACCAGGGAACCGCCGCGAAGGACGGTCCGATCGACGCGAACGGGGTGACGACCGGGCCCGGCGTGACCGCCACCACCATCAACCTGGGCGTCCTCACCGACCTCTCGGGCCCCTACGGGCCCCTGGGCCGCTCCGTGCTGCAGGCGGAGGAGCTCTACGTGGACCAGGTCAACGCCAAGGGCGGTGTCTGCGGCCGCAAGCTCAAGCTGATCGTCCGCGACCACGGCTACGACGTGGACAAGGCCGTCGTGCAGTACAACGAGCTGGAGCCGAAGATCGCGGCGATGCCGGGGCTCCTCGGCTCGACGATCATCAACGCCCTGCTCGACCGCATCGAGGTCGACGACGTGATGACGACGTCCCTGGGCTACTCCTCGACCCTGCTCGGCCAGCCCACCCTGACGACCATCAACGCCACGTACGACATCGACATGATCAACGGCTTCGACTACCTGGCGGAGACCCGGGGCTCGGACCGGGCGACAAGATCGGCTACATCTACCTCGACGGCGACTACGGGAACAACGCACGGCGCGGGGCCAGGTTCCTCGCCGACAAGCGCGGCATGACCCTCGTCGAGAAGAAGGCCGGGGCGGCCCGCCAGGACCTGTCCCAGCAGGTGCGCGAACTCGCCGAGGCCGGCGTGAAGGCCGTCCTGATCAGCACCAGCCCCGCGCAGACCGCGGCCGCCGTCGGTGCCGCGGCCGCGCAGGGCCTCACCGTGCCGTTCCTGGGCAGCGCCGTCGGCTACGACCCGCAGCTGCTCGACACGCCGGCCGCCCCGGCCCTGCTGAAGATGCTGCTGCTCGTCGCCCCCACCCCGGCGATGACCAGTGACACCCCCGAGGTCGCGAAGCTGGTCGCGGACTACCGGCGCCGCTACCCGGGAGCCAAGCTGGACCAGGGCTTGGAGACCGGCCACAACACGATGGCGGTCGCCGTTCAGGACCTGAAGGAGGCCTGTGCCGCCAAGGACCTCAGCCGGGACGGGATCATCGCGGCGCACCGCAGGCAGAAGGAGTTCGACCCCGGGCTCGGCCCGGTCCTCGACTTCTCCGACCCGTGGCGGCCCAGCGCCACCGAGAGCTACATCGTCAAGCCGGCCAAGGGCGTGCCCGGCGGCCTGGCCGGTGTGAAGGACGCCTTCAAGGTCCCGGCCGTCGAGCAGTACACGGCCACCATGATCTGACCTCCGCGGCACGGGCCGCGGGGGCCGGGTGCGACACGCCCGGCCCCCGCGTCGCGGGTTTTGCTTCGGCAAAAAGATCATGTCGACTGTCAGTGCCGCCCGGTAGTCTCGTTTTCAAGATGAACGACGAGATGTCTCCCGCCGAGCGCTACGCCGCGTCCAGGCTCCGCGCCGCAGAGCAGGCCACCGCACTCGCGGGCTTCCGCGAGCTGTACGAGTTCGGCCTGGACCCCTTCCAGATCGAGGCCTGCCAGGCCCTCGAGGCCGGCAAGGGCGTTCTGGTGGCCGCGCCGACCGGCTCCGGCAAGACCATCGTGGGCGAGTTCGCGGTCCACCTGGCCCTGGGCGAGGGCCGCAAATGCTTCTACACCACGCCCATCAAGGCGCTGTCGAACCAGAAGTTCACCGACCTCGTCAAGCGCTACGGCGCCGAGCGGGTCGGCCTGCTGACCGGCGACAACAGCGTCAACGGGGACGCGCCCATCGTGGTCATGACCACCGAGGTGCTCCGCAACATGCTGTATGCGGGCTCCCAGGCCCTCGACGGCCTCGGCTACGTGGTCATGGACGAGGTGCACTACCTCTCCGACCGCTTCCGAGGCGCGGTCTGGGAGGAGGTCATCATCCACCTCCCGCAGTCCGTGACACTGGTGTCGCTCTCAGCGACCGTGTCCAACGCCGAGGAGTTCGGCGACTGGCTCGACACCGTCCGCGGCGACACCGAGGTCATCGTCTCCGAGCACCGCCCCGTGCCGCTGTGGCAGCACGTCCTGGCCGGCCGCCGGATGTACGACCTCTTCGAGGAGAAGCGGGGGGCGGGCCCGGCCGCGCAGCGCGCCGTCAACCCCGACCTCGTGCGCCTTGCCCGCATGGAGAACCAGCGCGCCTTCAACGGCCGTGACCGGCGCGGGAAGGTCCGCGAGGCCGACCGCGAGCGGGACCGCCGCCAGCAGCGCAGGATCTGGACGCCCAGCCGCGTCGAGGTCATCGAGCGGCTGGACTCCGAAGGGCTGCTGCCCGCCATCACGTTCATCTTCAGTCGCGCCGGCTGCGAGTCCGCGGTCCAGCAGTGCCTCTACGCGGGCCTGCGGCTCAACAACGAGGAGAACCGGGCGAAGGTCCGCGCCATCGTCGAGGAGCGCACCAAGTCCATCCCGGACGAGGACCTCAACGTCCTCGGCTACTTCGAGTGGCTGGAGGGCCTGGAGCGGGGCATCGCCGCGCACCACGCCGGAATGCTGCCGACCTTCAAGGAGGTCGTCGAGGAGCTCTTCGTCAAGGGCCTGGTCAAGGCGGTCTTCGCCACCGAGACGCTGGCGCTGGGCATCAACATGCCCGCCCGTTCCGTGGTCCTGGAGAAGCTCGTCAAGTGGAACGGCGAGACCCACGCCGACGTCACGCCCGGTGAGTACACCCAGCTCACCGGCCGCGCCGGACGCCGCGGCATCGACGTCGAGGGCCACGCGGTCGTGCTGTGGCAGCGCGGCTTCGACCCGGCGCACGTGGCGGGCCTGGCCGGTACGCGCACCTATCCGCTGCGGTCCTCGTTCAAGCCCTCGTACAACATGGCCGTCAACCTGGTCGGCCAGTTCGGGCGGCACCGCTCCCGCGAGCTGCTGGAGACCTCCTTCGCGCAGTTCCAGGCCGACCGCTCGGTCGTCGGCATCTCGCGGCAGGTGCAGCGCAACGAGGAGGGCCTGGAGGGCTACAAGGCCTCCATGACCTGCCACCTCGGCGACTTCGACGAGTACATGGCGCTGCGCCGGCAGCTCAAGGACCGCGAGGCCGAGCTGTCCCGGCAGGGCGCCAACCAGCGCCGGGCGGCCGCCGCCGACGCGCTGGAGAAGCTCCGCCCGGGCGACATCATCCACGTCCCGGCCGGCAAGTTCGCGGGCCTGGCCCTGGTCCTGGACCCGGGCGTGCCCGCCGGCCGCAGCCCCGGCCACCACAACCGGCACGACCAGTTCCACCAGGACGGTCCCCGCCCGCTGGTGCTCACCGCCGAGCGCCAGGTCAAGCGGCTCGCGCAGATGGACTTCCCGGTGCCGGTCGAGCCGCTGGACCGGATGCGCATCCCCAAGTCCTTCAACCCGCGCAGCCCCCAGTCCCGGCGCGACCTGGCCTCCGCCATGCGCTCCAAGGCGGGTACGGCCGGGATAGCGCCGCAGCGGCCGCGCCGCCAGCGTTCCGCCGCCGCGGACGACGGCGAGATCGCCCGGCTGCGCACCGCCATCCGCGCCCACCCCTGCCACGGCTGCGACGAGCGCGAGGACCACGCGCGCTGGGCCGAGCGCTACCAGCGGCTCCAGCGCGACACCAGGCAGCTCGAACGCCGCATCGAAGGCCGCACCAACACCATCGCCCGCACCTTCGACCGCATCGGCGCCCTGCTCACCGACCTCGGCTACCTGGAGGGCGACAGGGTCACGGCCGACGGCCGGCGGCTGGCGCGGCTCTACGGCGAGCTCGACCTGCTGGCGAGCGAGTGCCTGCGCGACGGCGTGTGGGACGGACTCGGTCCGGCCGACCTCGCCGCGTGCGCCTCCGCCCTGGTCTACGAGTCCCGCTCCGCGGACGACGCGCTGCCGCCGCGGCTGCCCTCCGGTGAGGCCAAGCAGGCGCTGGGCGAGATGGTCCGCATCTGGGGCCGCCTCGACGCCCTGGAGGAGGAGCACCGCATCAACCAGGCCGAGGGTGTCGGCCAGCGCGAACCCGACCTCGGCTTCGCCTGGGCCGCCCACCGCTGGGCCTCCGGGCACGGCCTGGACGCGGTGCTGCGCGACGCCGACATGCCGGCGGGCGACTTCGTGCGCTGGACGAAGCAGCTCATCGACGTCCTCGGCCAGATCGCCGACGCGGCCCCCGAAGGCAGCCCGGTGCGGCGCAACGCCCGCAAGGCCGTCGACGGTCTGCTGCGGGGCGTCGTGGCGTACTCCTCGGTGGGCTGACGGTCCGGGCGGGTCGCCTCGGTGTGGCGCGCCCGGCCGGGTCGGCGGCACTCGCACGCCGGGGGGCCCGTGCTCCCCGGCCTTTGCGTCGTGGCACAATCCGCCCGGTATCCGCGGTGCGACTGGAGTGCGATGAACCCCCGTACGTCTCCCGGCCGGCGGCGGTCCTCCGCCGCGGCCGAGTGGTCGCTCGCCGTTGCCATGACGGCCGTCGCGTGGTCGCCGTGGATCGGTGCCGCTCTCGTCCTCGGGTCGCTGGCCGTGTTCTGGTCGTGGGGCCCGTGGTCGGAGGTCGGACTGCCGGCGCTCTGGGTGATGTCCGGCCTGACGCAGGCGGCCGGCCGGGCGCGGGCGCCGCTGCCGGGCCGTGCGGTGCGGCCCGGCGATCAGCCCGAGTTGACGGCGCTCGTCGAGGATGTCGCCGAGCGGATCGGATTCCGTGCGCCCCTGCTGGTCAGGATCGTCCCGGAACCGAACGCGGCGCTGGGACCGGCGAGGGTCTCCGGCGTCCGCGGCCATGTGCTGCTGCTCGGGCTTCCCCTGCTGCGGACGATGACCAGCGCGCAGGTGGCGGCCGTCGTCGCCCACGAGCTGGCGCACGAGCGGGAGGCGCACGACCGGCGGTCCGTGCTGCTGATGCGGGCGCGGGCGGGCCTGCAGGAACGACTCGAGGGCCGGCTCGGCCTGCTGACCCCCCTGGTGGCGCCCCTGCTGCGGGCCTCCGGGCAGCGGGCCTGGGAGACGGAACTCGCCGCCGACGCCGCGTCCGTCCGGATCGTGGGTGTGGTGGCCGTCCGCGGTGCGCTGGAGCGTACGAGCCTGCTCGATGAGGCGTTCCACGGGCTCGGAGAGCGGTGGTTCGCGGAACTCGCGGAGGACGACGCATACCCGGAGGACTTCTACGCCGCCTTCGACGCCGCCCTGCGCGACCCGCACGTGGCGCGGCGCTCCGCCCGCCTGGCGTCCGGGGCCACCGACCCGTACGGCCTGGGGAGCCATCCGCCGATCGCGCGGCGGCTGGCCGCGCTGCCGGACGCCGGCGACGAGGGGCCGGACGCGACGGAGCCGGTGACGCTGCGCGGCGCCGGGGCGCTGGAGCGGTGGTGCGTGCGTGAGCTCGCCGGGCTGGGGGGACACGAAGGCGCCGGCGACCCCCCGGGAGCGCCGCGCCCGGTGCGCCTGCTCGGACCGGACGGCCGCCGAGTCCCCGGGACGGCGGACGGGAGCGGCCCGCTCCGAGAGGCGACCGGCGTCGGCTCGGCGGCCGAGGCGGTCATGGTCGCGCTGGACGCCGTGGCCCAGGGCGACTGGCACCGCCTGGCCCGCCGCGTCGAGCCGGGGCTGCGGTGGGTACCGCGCGCCGAACGTCCCTTCGCCGCGCGCGCCGTGCTCATCGGATCCGTGGCGGAGGCCCTGGCCGAGGTCCTGCGCGGCTCCGGCTGGCGGTCCGCGGGACGCTGGATGAGCACTGTACTCACCGCGCCTGACGGAACGGTCCTGGACCTCCACGACGCGCTGGCCGCCGCGGTGGACGGCGGCGACCCCGCCGCCCTGCGCGTGCTGCTGCGGTCCGCGGCGACCACCGGGGCGGCGGCGTGAGGCGCCCCGGACCCGCGCTGCGCGTCGCCCTGCTGGGCACGGCCGCCGCCGTGGTGGGGTTCCTGCTGCTCGGTGCCTGGCTCGGCCTCCACGCCCGCGCGTACACCCATGCCCGTGACCGGGCCACCGCTGTCGCCGACGGGCTCGTGATCGAGGACGGCATCGGCGAATCGGAGGACATCCGCGTGCGGTGGACCGACCGCGCCGGGCGGGAGCACGTGCAGCGCTTCGAGGTCTACGCCACCGGTCGCTATGCCCGCGGACACCGCTTCCCCGTGGCGTACGCCCCCGGGCAGGCGGACCCGCGCGGCTTCCCGGCCGACCCGGGCGAGACCGCGACCGAGGACGACCTCCTGGTGCCCGTCGCCTTCGCGGGCCTGATCGCCGCCTTCTTCTGCGCTGCCTGGGCCGTACGGGGGCTGCGCTTCCGCCGGGCGACCCGGTCCCCCGGCCGGCCGATGACCGCCACCGTGCTCCACGGCACGCGGGTGCGCGCCGTGGCCTGGCAGCCGGGCACCACCTGGCTCGCCCTGGCGGATGCGGACTCCCCGGCACCGGCGGTGCTGTGGCAGCGGGTCATGTGGCATCCGGCCCTCGGTGACCTGCCGGGTCCCGTCGGGGTGACCGTCCGCGGCGGCGGTCGCCGGCCGGCCGTGGCCGACCTGCCGGACGGCACGCGCCTGGTGCCCCTGGGCCGGCCGCGGCGCCGGGCACCGCGTCATGTGCTCCTCTACGAGCACACGGCCGTCCGGGCCGATCTGCGGGACGCGTTCGTCCTCCCGGCCGGTGCCGAGACGCTGACCGGCCGCCCCTGGTGGCGGCCGGGCGCGCTGGCCGCCGTGGTGGGCGCGGGCGCGGGTGCCGCGGCGAGCCTTCCGCTGACCGGTGGCACCCCCGTCGCGGCGGTCGGGTTCGCGCTGAGCGGGGCGGCTCTCGTCCTGGCCTCCTGGGCCCTGTTCGCCCCGCAGCCCTGAGGGGCGGGCACCGTGCGGCGGTCAGGAGGCGAGGTACGCCCGCCAGCCGCCGTACTCGGTGATGTCCCGGGCGCCCTCCAGCGCGGCCGGCTCGCACAGGAAGCCAGGGACGGTCGTGCCGTCCGCGAGCCGGACCGCGCCGAGCGCCATCGGGCGGGGGAGGGCGGCCAGCAGCCTGCCCAGCCCCTCGACGGGGAGCTCCCACACCTCGGCCTCGACGGCCGCGCCCGCGTGCTCCGCCTCCGGCAGCCGGACGAGTCCGGGCTTGGGCGGCGTGGTCGCCAGCGCGAACAGCCGGTACTCGGGAGCGGTGGTGGTCGCGCGGAGCAAGTGCCCGCCCAGGGCGAGGAGTTCCCCGTTCAGGGGCTGCCCCGACAGGTGCGCCCCGACGACCGCGAACGGGACGGTGGGACGCAGCAGCCCCGCGATCGCGGTCTGGCGCTCCTCGGTGCGGGCGCGGCCCAGCAGCATCACCCCGAAGGGCAGGCCGTCCACCTCCCCGGCGGGGACCGCCACCCCGCACATGTCCAGCAGGTTGGTGGAGTTGGTGAACCGGCCGAGGCGCGCGTTGGCACCCACCGGATCCGCGGCCACCTCCGCGAGCGTGGGATGCCCGGGAGCCGTCGGGAGCAGCAGCGCGTCCGCGTCGCCGAGGGCGGCCATGGCCCGGTCCGTGAGGGCCGCCAGCCGCTCGCGGTCCGCGAAGAGGCGGTGCGCGGGGATGTCGCGGGCGGCCGCGATGATGCCGGCGACGGTCGGGTCCAGGGCCGGGCTCCCCATGTGTTTGTCGATAAAGCCACCTACGGCGGTGTAGCGCTCCGCCACGAACGCGCCCTCGTAGAGCAGCACCGCGGCGGCGGAGAACGGCGCCAGATCGACGGGGCGCAGCTCCACTCCGGCGGCGGCCAGGCGCCGGGCCGCTCCCGAGAACGCCTCCGCCCATCCCGCGTCGAGCTCCCCGAGCTGCTCCACGGGCGGCACCGCGACCCGCCACGGCCCCGGACGGCGCGCGGGCGGCGGCGCCTGCGGCTCGTCCGCGACCACGCCCAGCGCACGCTCCGCCTCCGGGAGCGTGCGGGCGAACACCGTGACGCAGTCCAGGCTCGCGCAGGCCGGGACCACGCCCTCCGAGGGCACGGTCCCCCGGGTCGGCTTGATCCCCACGATCCCGTTGAACGCCGCCGGGACGCGGCCCGAGCCCGCGGTGTCCGTGCCGAGGGCGACGTCCGCGATCCCGAGTGCCACGGCGACCGCCGAGCCGGAACTCGACCCGCCGCTGACCCGCGCCGGGTCGTGCGCGTTGCGCACGGCCCCGTACGGGCTCCTGGTGCCCACAAGGCCCGTCGCGAACTGGTCCAGGTTGGTCGTCCCGATCACCACCGCTCCCGCGGCGCGCAGGCGTGCCACGGCGGGCGCGTCGGCCTCCGGATGGTACGCGTACGCCGGGCACCCCGCGGTCGTGGGCAGGCCCGCGACGTCGATGTTCCCCTTCACGGCGACGACGGTCCCGGCGAGCGGCAGAGCGTCCGCGGTGTTCGCGGCGTCCAGGGCGGCGGCCTCGGCCTCCACCTCCGCCTGCGGCCGCAAAGTGATCCACACCTCGGGTCGGTCCACTTCGGCGATGCGCGCGTAGGCGGCACGGACGCGGTCGAGGGAGGGGGTCGGTGTCGGGGTGGGCATGTGGGGATCTCCTTTTCGGGGGACGTTTTCCCGCCCGGTGCGCCCCCTACCCGGTACGGACGTGCGAACGCGGGGCCGGCGTCCTCCCGTCCGGGGACGGTCGCCGGACGACGGGGGAGGCGGGACGACGGAGGATGCGGGGTGGGCCCCGCCGCCTCGGGCCGGGGCCCCGGGGGTCGGAGGCCGTCCGGGGCGATCGGGGCGATCGGACGGGAGGGCGGGGGACCTCCCGGTGCGGGGGACTGCCGTCGGCGGGGGCCCGGCCCCCGCCGCAGGGGCCTACGACGGGCGCAGCGTGAGCAGCACCGTGCCGGCCTCGACCTGGTCCCCGGGGGTGACGAGGACGGTGTCCACGACACCGTCCACAGCGGCCTCGACCGGCGACTCCATCTTCATCGCCTCCAGCGCCAGCAGCCGCTGTCCCGCCCGCACCCGGTCACCCGGACGGACCGCGACCTGCCACACGGAGGCCGCGAACTCCGCCTCGACCGCGCTGCCGCCCTCGGGCACCACGACCCGCGCCGCGCCCGCTGCGGCCGCCGGGGAATCCGCGGCCTCGGCGCGGGCGAACTCGCCGGCCGCCTCCCAGGCGTCGCGCTCGGCGGCGAACGCGGCCGCCTGCCGGGCCCGGAAGGCCGCGATGGACGCGGCGTTGGCGTCGAGGAAACGCTGGTGCTCCGCGAGCGCGAACTCCCCCTCCTCGAACCGCAGCTCCAGCCGTCCGGCGGCCATGTCGGCCCGCATCTCCAGCAGTTCGTCCGAGCCGACCGGGTACCACTTGATCCGGTCGAAGCACCGCAGCAGCCAGGGCTGTTCGCCGGCTGCCGCGCCCCGCGACCAGACCTGGACCGTGCGGCCCACGAACTGGTAGCCGCCGGGCCCCTCCATGCCGTAGACGCAGAGGTAGGCGCCGCCGATGCCCACCGAGTTCTCGGCGGTCCACGTCCGCGCCGGGTTGTACTTCGTGGTGACCAGCCGGTGCCGCGGGTCGAGCGGGGTCGCGACGGGCGCGCCCAGGTAGACGTCGCCGAGCCCCAGCACCAGGTACTCCGCGTCGAAGACGGTGCGGTAGACCTCGTCCACCGAGTCCAGCCCGTTGACGCGGCGGATGAACTCGATGTTCCAGGGGCACCAGGGCGCGTCGTCCCTGACCCCCGCCATGTAGCGGGCGATGGCCTCGCGTGTGGCGGGGTCGTCCCAGGACAGCGGCAGGTGGACGGTGCGGCTGGGCACGACGAGGCGGTCGGTTGGAGGCAGTTGCCCCTCCGCCTCGCGCACGCAGTCCAGCAGTTTGGCGGTGGACAGCACGTCCGGATCGACGTGCACCTGGAGCGAGCGGATGCCCGGCGTGAGGTCGACGACCCCGGGCGGCCCTGCGGCGGCCAGCTGCTCCGCGAGGGCGTGGACGCGCATCCGCAGGGCGAGGTCGAGCTGCATCGGCCCGTACTCGATCAGCAGGTTGTCGTCGCCGCTGCGCCGGTACGTGACCGACGGCCGTCCCCCGTCCTCGGGCAGACGCCCGAGGACACCGCCGTCGCCGAGCGCGGGCCGTGAGGCGCGCGGGGCGACGGCGGGGGAGCGGCGCAGCGCGGCCGCCGCGTCCTCGGTGACCGGCACGAAGCGCACGGTGTCCCCGGGACGGAGCTGGCCCAGCTTCCAGCGCTGCCCGGTGACGACGGTCGCCGGGCACACGAAGCCGCCCAGCGAGGGCCCGTCCGGGCCGAGCAGCACGGGCATGTCGCCGGTGTAGTCGACGGCGCCGACCGAGTACGGCGTGTCGTGGATGTTGGAGGGGTGCAGACCGGCCTCGCCGCCGTCCGTGCGGGCCCAGCGGGGTTTGGGGCCGACCAGGCGCACCCCGGTCCGCGCGGAGTTGAAGTGCACCTTCCACTCGGCCGCGTAGAAGTCCCGGATGTCGTCCTCGGTGAAGAACTCGGGCGCGGCGTGCGGTCCTTCGACCGCCGCGATGTGCCACTCGGCGGTGAACTCCGGGCGCCGCCCGTCCGCCACCGCGGCGCCCGCGCAGACCCCGCCCCCGTGCAGCACGTCCCCGGCCCGCAGCGCCCGGCCGCCGTGGCCGCCGAACCGCCCCAGGGTGAAGGTGGCCGCACTGCCGAGGTGTTCGGGGACGTCCAGGCCGCCGTCCCCGAACAGCACGTACGTCCGCAGCCCCGGCCCCTCCGGTGCGGGCACGTCCAGCTCGCCGCCCGCCGGCACGGTGACCGGCTCCCACTGCGGCACCGGCCGGCCGTCCACGGTCACGGCGACGGGCGCGCCGGTGACGCAGACGGTCGTGGCGTGCGTGAAGCGCAGCCGCGGGCCGAGCAGGGTGCACTCCAGGCCGGGTGCGCCCTCGTCGTTGCCCAGCGCCTCGTTGCCGAGCCGGAACGACAGGTCGTCCATCGGACCGCACGGCGGCACGCCGACGTGCCACAGCCCGGTGCGGCCGGGCCAGTCCTGGACGGTGGTCAGCGTGCCGGGCCGCAGCACCTCGACGCGCGGCGTGGGGTCGAGGACGCCGTCCAGGGTCGCCGTGGTGTGTGTCACCGCGCGCAGCGCGGGCTCGGCGATGGCGGCCAGGAGCAGGCCGAGATTGGTCTCGATCCCTCCGATCCGGGTCGACGAGAGCGCGCGGGCGAGCCGTTCGAGTGCGTCCTCGCGGTCGGCGCCGCGGGCGATCACCTTGGCCAGCATCGGGTCGTACGCGGTGGTCACCTCGGTGCCGGTCGCCACCCAGGCGTCGACGCGGACGTCCTCGGGGAACGCGACCTCGGTCAGCACCCCGGCGCTGGGCCGGTGCCCGCGGCTGGGGTCCTCGGCGTAGACCCGGGCCTCCACGGCGTGACCGCGCGGCGCGCCCGGCTCCGTCACCACCGCGGTGTCGCCCTGCGCGAGGCGCAGCATCCACTCGACGAGGTCGACGCCGTAGACCTCCTCCGTGACCGGGTGCTCCACCTGCAGACGGGTGTTGACCTCCAGGAAGTACGCCTCGCCGCGCGCGGCGTCGTACACGTACTCCACCGTCCCCGCCGAGCGGTAGCCGACCGAGGCGCACAGGGCGCGGGCGCTGTCGGCGAGCCGCCGGCGCACCGGGTCCGGCAGACCGGGGGCGGGGGCCTCCTCGAGGACCTTCTGGTTGCGACGCTGCAGCGAGCAGTCGCGGTCGCCGAAGGTGACGACACGGCCCCGCCCGTCGCCGAAGACCTGCACCTCCACATGGCGGGCCCGCTCCACGAGGCGTTCGAGGAAGACTCCGGCGGAGGCGAAGGAGGCGGCGGCGACGCGCTGCACGCTCTCCCAGGCGTCGGCGAGTTCGGCTGGGGAGTGGCAGGCCCGCATGCCGATGCCGCCGCCACCGCCGGTCGCCTTGAGCATCACCGGGTAGCCGAGGGCGTCCGCCGCGCCCAGGGCCGCGTCGACGTCGGGCAGCAGCCCGGTGCCGGGCAGCAGCGGCACGCCTGCCGCCTCGGCCGCGGCGCGCGCGGTGTGCTTGGCGCCGAAGAGTTCCAGCTGCTCCGGCCTCGGCCCGACGAAGACCAGCCCGGCGGCCTCGCAGCGCCGCGCGAAGACCGCGTCCTCGGAGAGGAATCCGTACCCGGGGTGCACCGCCCCCGCGCCGGTGGCGCGGGCGGCCTCCAGGACGGCGTCGACGTCCAGGTAGCTGGCCTTGGCGGGGGCAGGGCCGATCCGTACGGCCCGGTCGGCGAGGCGCACGTGCGGGGCGGAGCGGTCGGGGTCGGAGAAGACGGCGACCGTGCGCAGGCCCATGCGGCGGGCGGTGCGGATGACGCGGGCGGCGATCTCGCCGCGGTTCGCGACGAGGAGGGTGTCGAAGGGGGCGTGGGTCATGCGCGGCCGCCTGAGATCGTCATCTCGACCGGGGTCGGGTCGAAGCCGTTGCAGGGGTTGTTGATCTGCGGGCAGTTGGAGACCAGGACGATGACGTCGGTCTCCGCGCGGAGCACGACGCGCAGACCGGGGGCGGAGATGCCGTCGACGATGCCGAGGGTGCCGTCCGCCTCCACGGGCACGTTCATGTACCAGTTGACGTTGCCCACCAGATCGCGCTTGCCGAGACCGTACTTGGCACCCTCCGCGAGGAAGTTCTCCACGCAGGCGTGCTGCGACCAGGTGTGGTGGCCGTAGCGCAGGGTGTTGGACTCCTTGGAGCAGGCGCCGCCGATGGTGTCGTGGCAGCCGCAGGTGTCCTCGACGACCGTCATCAGCGGGGTGTGCTCATTGGAGAGCAGCACGCTCCCGGTCGTCAGGAAGATCCCGCCCTGCGCCTGGAGGGTGTCGGGCGCGCTGTAGCGGACGGCCGAGTCGTGCGCGTCGTAGGCGAGGAAGTCCACGGCCTGGTTGCCGCCGAGGTCGGTGACGGTGAGGTGCTCGCCCGCGCGGACGACCGCGGACCAGGGTGCGCGGGCGGGTACGACGGCGCTGGTGCTGGTCACTGAATCCCCCTGGCGGCGAGGTGGTCGGCGGTGTTGAGGAAGGCGCGGCGGCCCTCGGGGGTGGCCTCCCACAGCGGGTCCCCGGGGGCGGTCGGCGCGGCGCGCCAGGCCAGCACCTCCAGCGGTGTGCAGACGTACTCCGGGCGCGGGTCCAGGGGGTGTGGCACGTTCGCGATCAGCACGGTCAGCGGCTGCTCGGCGCGCAGGGTGACGGACGCGCCGGGGCCCGCCGAGCCGGTGAACTCCAGCTTGCCGTCGGCGACGACGCGGACGCCCTGGAAGAAGGAGACGGACGCCGGGAGGTCGCGCGGTTCGAGGCCGTTCTTCAGCGCGGCGAGTTTCAGCAGCTCGCGCCCGGCGGGAGAGGGGCCGTGCGCCGAACCGTCCCCGTACAGCGCGGTGTTGCGGACGGCGGTCGAGGTGCCGCAGAGGGCGTCGTGGCGGCCGCCGGTGTCGGAGACGATCGAGGCGAGCACCCGGCCCTGGTCGGACAGGAGGAGGTGGCCCGCACCGAGGTAAGCGTTCCAGAGCACCTTCACCGTGTCGGCGGCGTTGAGGCGTTCCCACGGGCGGTCGGCGCAGTGGAGCAGCACGTGGGCGCACGCGTCCCCCGCCGGGTCGGTGAGCCGCAGCTCGGTGCCGCGGGCCAGCACCTTGTGCGTGTAGTTTCCGCCCGCCACGGTCTCCGCCCACACCAGGGCCTGCGGGGCGATGCCGGGCGGCGGCTGCTTCGGCCAGGCGGCGGCGGGCAGTACGGGCATCGCGTCCACGCGCATGCCCTCCTGCGCGCGGGCGTGGTCCCGGGCTCCGTGAGGCGTCCCTGTCGGCACGGCGTTCCACCTCCAATTTCTGTCGTTTGACAGAAATTAGGGTCCGGTGGATTCGGCGCCATTGCCCGTGCGTTTCCGTGCGGTTACCGCGTGCTCACGGTGGTCGGGCGCCCGCACAGGACCGGGCCCCGGCCCGGCCCTGTGCGGGTGGCCGGGGGGTGGGCCTGTTCCCGCTCGGGCCCGCCCCGGGTCCGTTGCGGGCCGCGGCGCTGCGCCGCGCGCGGCCACGGTGTTCCACGACGGGTGCCCTGCGGGAACGGGAGGGCCTTGGGGTGCCGGGGCTCGCGGCCCGTCTCCGACGGGGTGTCCCGGCCTGTGACGGGTCGGTTCGGGCACGTGGGCACCGTCGCTGTGCGTCGCTGGGCACCCGTGTGACCTCACCGGGCAGGTGCAGGGGCGCGCCGGGCGCCCGCGCGAGGCCGGGCCGGGGCGGCGACGGCTCCCGGGATCGGCCAGGGGGTGCCGGGTGGGCCGGGTGAGGGGTGGGGTGTGCGGCGCCGGCGGCTCGGGCGGCTGTGCGAGGATCGAGGCGTGAGCAGCACCGGACGGCGCGTGGGGCGGCCGCGCGCGCAGGCGCGGCCGGACAGCGGCCTGAGCGCCCGCGAGGAACTCCTCGCCGCCGCGGCCGAACTCTTCAGCGCCCAGGGCTACGCGGCCACGACGACCCGCGCCGTCGCCGAGCGCGCCGGGATGCGGCAGGCCTCGATGTACCACTACTTCGGGGGCAAGGAGGACCTTCTCGCCGCGCTACTGGAGGGCACCGTCCGCCCGTCGCTGGACCTGGCCCGCTCGCTCGTCGCCCGCACCGACGCCCCCGCCGAGGCGCGGCTGTGGGCGCTGTGCCGTGCGGACGTCGCCCTGCTGTGCGGCGGCCCGCACAACCTCGGCGCGCTCTACCTGCTTCCCGAGGTCCGTGCCGACCGCTTCGCCGACTTCCGTGCCGTCCGTGACGAGTTGAAGGCGTCCTACGCCGCCCTGTTGGCCGCCACCACCCCCGGCGCCGCGCTCCCGGCCTCCGCGCTCGCCGTCAGAGCCGACCTCGTCTTCGGGCTGATCGAGGGCGTCATCCTCATCCGCCGCGAGACCCCGATCCCCGATGCCGCCGCCTTCGCCTCCGCGACCGCCGACGCGGCCCTGCGCGTCGCCGGCTGCCCGGGCGACGTCCTCGCCGCCCTGCACCGCGAGGGCGAGGCCCTTCTGGCGGCGTGACGCGCCCGCGCGTCACCCGCCGCTGAGCCGGGCCGCCATCGCGGTCAGCTCCGGGAGACGCAGGACGCGGCCCGGCCATCCCGGCACGGGTACGTGCAGGGGAGCCGTCCAGCGGACGGGCACGGCCGCGAGGCCGTGGACCGCGCCGGCGAGGGCGCCCGTGACGGCGGCGACCGTGTCGGTGTCGCCGCCCAGATCGACCGCGGCGCGCAGCGCGGCCTCGAAGCCGCCGGTGGTCCGTACGGCCCAGACGGCGGAGCCGAGGCAGGGCCAGACCGCGCCGTTGAACTCGGTGGCAAGGCCCGGGTGCCAGTCCGGCGCGAGGACGGCGGCCCACCGGGCGCGGAACGGCTCCGGCACCTGCGCCAGGGCGTCGGCCACGACCGCGGGCGCGACGGGGTCGCCGCCGTCGAGGGCGACGCGTACGAGGTCGTGGAGGATCGCGCTGCCCTCCCAGGCGGCGCGGTCGCCGTGGGTGAGGGCGGCGATGCGGCGGGCGGCGTCGAGGGACGCAGCCCGTCCGTGTCCGGCGAAGTGGACGGCCGCGGGGGCGGCCCGCATCAGCGCTCCGTTGCCGGCCGCGCGGTGACCGGTCCGGAAGTGCTGGGCGGCGGCGAGGTCCCAGGGGTCGCCGGAGGTGAGGACGGCCTCGGTCTGGAGCCCGATGTCCTTGGGTTCCGCGGCCGCCCAGCGCAGGAACCGCGCGAAGACGTCGGGCAGGTCCAGCGTGCCCCGCTCCAGCAGGGAGTCCGCGACGAGCACCGCCATCTGCGTGTCGTCGGTCGCCTCCCCGGGGTTCCAGCCGCCGCCCCCGCACATCTCGCCGCCCACCCCCGGGTCCGGGAAGCGCGCGCTGAAGGCGCCCTCCGGGCCGAACTCGAAGGGCGCGCCCAGCGCGTCGCCGACCGCCGATCCGACGACCGCGCCGGCGGCGCGGTCCACACGGTGCGTCAATCTTTCGCCACCTGTCGTGAGACCTCATGGAATTCACCAAGAATCAGGGCATTGGTGAACATCCGGGCGCCCGGAGGCGTACACCGGGACAGTGCACCGCCCCTTGGAGTCATGATGTCCCGCACGAACCAAGCCGTGCTGACGGGGACCGGGGTGATCTGTGCCCTCGCCAACGCGGTGCTCCATTTCCTGCTTGTGCCCGATCACCTCGAGGAGAAGTTCTACATCGGGGTCCTCTTCCTGGTCGGGAGCGTGATCATGCTGGCCGTGGCCTGCGGCCTGATGGCCCTGCACAGGCCCTTCGCCGCCTGGGCGACCGGCGCGGCGGTCAGTGCCGGCATGATCGCCGGTTTCGCGCTCTCCCGGACGGTCGGGCTGCCCGGCTACCACGAGGAGGGCTGGGAGGCGCCGTACGGCCCCCTGTCGGTCACCGTCGAGGGCGTGTTCGTCCTCGCCTTCCTCGCCTGGCTCGTGGCCGGCGCGACCGGTCCCGCCCCGGCCGCGCGGATCCGCGAGACGCCGGGGGTCAGGCAGTTGTCGGCGCGCTCGCGCTGACCGGCCCCGCCGCTCCCCGCCGCCGTCCCGGCCGAGCCGTGCCCGTGGCCCCGAGGCCGGGGACGCATCACCGTGCGTGACCGTGCGCGCCTCAGGCGAGTTCCGCCGGAGCCGCCGGGGCCGTCGAGGGGACCCCCTCCGGAGCGGCGTGCCCGCGCCGTGCCCGAAGCGCCCGGTATCCGGCGCCCGCGCCCACGGTGGCCAGGAGGAAGAGCACGGTGAACCACTGGAAGTACCAGTGGCCGCCCGCCGGGTCGTAGACCGCGGCCCGCGGCCAGGCGAGGTTGACCGTCATGACCAGCCCGTAGAGGAGGGCCAGCGCGTTGACGGGCAGCCCCCAGCGGCCGAGGGAGAACAGCGGGCGGCCCCGCTCGTCCGTCCCGCCGGCGCCGAAGCGCTCACCCCGCAGGCGGCGCAGCAGCATCGGCCCGGTGACCATGGCGTAGGCCAGGTACAGCATGGCGATGCAGGTGGTGCCGATGGCCAGGAAGGCGTCCGGGGAGAGGAGGTTGAGCAGGCAGAGCGCGGCCGCGGCGACGCCGACGACCAGGGCGGGCGCGGCGGGCATGCCGGTGCGCGGCGAGACCCGGGACAGGCGGGCGGAGAAGGGGAGGACGCCGTCGCGGGCCATGGAGAAGAGCATGCGGGTGCCGGCGGTCTGGATGGCGAGGGTGGCGACGGCGATGGCGACGGTGACGTCGACGAGCAGGGCCTTGCCGACTCCCGTGCCGAGACTGCTGGTGAGGACGTAGCTCAGCCCCTCCGTCGCGAGCCGCCCGTCGGTGAGGCCGGGGGCGGCGAGCAGTCCGCCGAGGAGCAGCAGTCCGCCGAGGACGCCGGCCGCGGCGAGGGCGGTGAGGATGGTGCGTGGCGCGGTGCGGCGCGGTGAGCGGGTCTCCTCGCTCATCTCGCCCGCGCTGTCGAAGCCGATCAGGACGTACGCGGCGGTGAAGGAGCCGACGAGCAGCGCGCCGATGGCCCCGCCCCGGCCGCCGGTGTGGAGGGTGACGCCGGGCCCGCGCTCGGCGTGCGTGAACAGCAGGACGACGATCAGGGCGGCGCTGATGATCTCCGCGGTGACGCCGACGCGGTTGACGGCCGACAAGACGCGGTTGTCAAGGGTGTTGACGACGGTGGTCAGCGCCAGCAGCACCACGCCGAGCAGTGCCGCGTTGGCCGCGCCCGTCGGGGTGATCGGCGCCGGGTCGCCGCCGACGAGCTGGAATCCCGACCAGATGGCGGGGAGCACGACCTGCAGCGCGAGCGCGGCCGCCGCCACGACCACCACCTGCCCGATCACCATGATCCATCCGGCGAACCAGCCCCACGACGGAGTGCTGAGCCGGGTCGCCCACTGGTAGATCGCCCCGGAGATCGGGTACCGGGCGGCGAGTTCGGCGAAGCAGGCGGCGACCAGCAACTGCCCGATCAGCACGGCGGGCCAGGTCCAGAAGAAGGCGGCGCCGCCGAAGGAGTAGCCGAAGGCGAAGAACTGGAAGACCGTCGTCAGGACGGAGATGAAGGAGAAGCCCGCGGCGAAGGAGGCGTAGCGCCCCATGCTGCGGTGGAGTTCCTGGCGGTAGCCGAAGCCGGCGAGGGTGGTGCCGTCGTCTGCGGCGGGTGGAGGCGGGGAGGGCGCGGAGGACGCGGACGGTGCGGTGGTGGTCATGGCGGACCCCTGTCGCTGGATTCCTGTCGGGTGACAGAAATTAGGGGCGGTCCATTTCGTGCACGTGTCGCGTCCATGTCGGCGATGCTCCGAAGTGCTCACCGCGGGAACCCCTCGCAATTCGCGATGTATCGCGCTTGTCAGCGAGGGTGACTCGCGATATGTTCGGCCACGGATATACGGATGCGAGGAGGTGTGCGGGGATGGCGAAGCGGCGCAAGCTCGGCAACCCGCTGGCGCTCGCCGTGATGGCGACGCTGGGCGAACGCCCCATGCATCCGTACGAGATCGCCCAGGTGCTCCGGCAACGGGGCAAGGAGCAGAGCATCAAGATCAATTACGGCTCGCTCTACACCGTCGTGCAGAACCTGGAGAAGCACGGCTTCGTCGAGGTCACCGGCGTCCAGCGGCAGGGCAACCGCCCCGAGCGCACCCTGTACGGGCTCACCGGGGCCGGCCGCGAGGAGCTGCACGACTGGCTCGCCGACCTGGTCGCCGTGCCCGTCCGCGAGTACCCGTCCTTCGAGGCGGCGCTGTCGCTGCTGCTCGTGCTGCCGGCCGACGAGGTGGTCGGGCTGCTGACCGAGCGGGTGGCGAAGCTGGAGGTGCAGGCGGCCGCCGTCCACGGCGCGCTCACCAGGCTCAGGCACGACCTGCCCAGGATGTTCCTGATCGAGACCGAGTACCAGGTCCACATGATCGAGGCCGAGGCGGAGTGGATCCGCGGCTTCCTCGACGAGTTGGAGAAGGGCACCGTCTCCGGGGCCGCCGAGTGGCGCCGCTGGCAGGAGACGGGGGAGGTCCCCGAGGCCTGGACGGAGATCGAGGAGAGGGGCGGCCAGTCCGCCACCGCACGGCATTTCAGGGAGGAGTTGGGGAGGTTGGCCGACCCCGACGTGACACCGACATGAGAAACGCCCCCGGCGCGCGCTGCGGGAACAGCGGGCGCCGGGGGCGGTGACCCCGGACCGGACCACTGCGGGAACAGTCGTCGGGCGATCGAGGTGCGGCACACCCAGGATAGCCCGGCATTCCTCCCGTTGATCGGTCCGGCCGTTCGTACGGGGCCCCGCGCAGGACCCGCCACGGGTCCGCCGCGCGGCCCGTCACCAGACCGATCGCCAGGCCGTGCGCGCACGGCCGGCCCCATGGACAGGCGGAGGAATCTGTCATGAGCACACCCGCGCCCGCGATCGTGGCGCACGATCTCGTCAAGACCTATCCCGGGGACGTACGGGCCCTCGACGGGATGGGCGTCACCGTGGAACCGGGCACCGTCTTCGGGCTGCTCGGCCCCAACGGCGCCGGAAAGTCCACCACGGTGAAGATCCTGACCACCCTGGCCCGGCCCGACTCCGGTTCCGCCGTCGTCGCCGGCCACGACGCGCTGCGCCACCCCGACCGGGTGCGCCGCGCCATCGGCGTCGTCGCCCAGAAGTCCGGCGCCGATCCCGTCGCCACGGGCGCGGAGAACCTCCAGCTGCAGGGGCGGCTGTACGGGCTGCGCGGCGCCGCGCTCTCCCGGCGCGTCGACGAGCTCCTCGCCCGATTCGACCTCGCCGACGCCGCCAAGCGGCCGGTGAAGACCTACTCCGGCGGCATGCAGCGGCGCCTGGACGTCGCGCTCGGCCTGGTCCACCGTCCCGAGGTGCTCTTCCTCGACGAGCCGACCACCGGGCTCGACCCGGAGGCCCGCACCGCGATGTGGGAGGAGATCGCCCGCCTCGCGGGTGACGACGGGCTCACCATCCTGCTGACGACCCACTACCTGGAGGAGGCCGACCGGCTCGCCGAGCGCGTCGCGATCGTCGACCGCGGCCGGGTCGTCGCCGAGGGCAGTCCCGACGGGCTCAAGGGCGAACTGCGCGGCGACGCCGTGCACGTGGAGCTTCGCGAGCCGGTCGGCCCGGTCGACGCCCACCTGCTGGAGACGGCGCTCGGCGGGTTCGCGGGCGTCCGCGAGGCCCGGCTGGACGGGCGCCGGCTCAGCGCCCGCGCCGACGACGGCGCCGCGGCCGTGCCGCACGTGCTCGCCGTCCTGGAGCGCGAGGGCGCCGCCGTCGCCTCCGTCACCGTCGCCCGTCCTTCCCTGGACGACGTCTACCTCCGGTACGCGGGCCGCCGGTTCGCCGACGCCGACGCCGGTTCCGCCGCGGCCGGGGCCGCGACCCTCCCCGCGACCGCCGGAGGTGCGCGATGAGCACGGCCCTCACCCAGACCTGGTACATGACGCAGCGTCAGCTCATGACGTTCTGGCGGCAGCCCGCGTACATGCTCATCACCCTGGTGCAGCCGGTGATCTGGCTCTTCCTCTTCGGCGCGCTCTTCCGCCGCGTGGTGGAGCTGCCGGGCTTCGGCGGCGGCTCGTACCTGGACTACCTCGTCCCGGGCGTGGTCGTGATGAGCGCGCTGTCCTCCAGCATGTGGGCCGGCATGGGCACGTTGGAGGAGATCGAGCGCGGCACCCTCAACCGCTTCCTCACCACCCCGGTGAGCCGCGCCGCCCTCATCAACGGCAACGTCGTCTCCCAGGGGCTCAGCACCGCGCTGCAGTCGGTCATCATCGTGGCCCTCGGCAAGCTCGGCGGCGCCGACTACCCCGGCGGGGTCGTGGGACTGCTGGTGCTCGTCGTGGCGTCGGTGCTGCTCGGCACGCTGGTCGGGGCGTTCTCCAACGCCATGGGCATGCTGGTGCGGCAGCGCGAGAGCATCATCGGCATCAACACCTTCCTGCTGCTGCCGCTGACCTTCCTGTCCTCCGCCTTCATGGCGCCCGCGCTGATGCCGTCCTGGATGCGGCACATCGCGGACTTCAACCCGATGAACTGGGCGCTGGTCGCCGGCCGTTCGGCGATGGCCGACAGCCCCGACTGGGGCGACGTGCTCACCCGCGGCGGCGCGCTGCTGGCGGTCGCGGTCGCCGCGGTCTGGCTGTCGACCCGCACCTTCCGCTCGTACCAGAAGTCCGTCTGAGTCCGGAACGGCGCCGGAACGACGACGAGGCGTGACCCCACCGCGGGGTCACGCCTCGTGCGTACGCGCAGTCAGGACGCCAGCGCCCGGGGAGCCTCCTGCTCCTCCTCGACGCGGCGGTTCCACTCGGGCTTCGAGGCCTGCCAGCCGTCCTCGTCGTGGCCGGTGCGCCAGTAGCCCGAGATCGACAGGCGCTCGCGCGGCACGCCGTGGTCGACGCGGAGCAGCCGGCGCAGCTGCTTGACGAAGCCCGCCTCGCCGTGGACGAAGGCCTGCACGTCACCCGGCGGGAACTCCAGCTCGGACACCGCGCGCACCAGGGCCTCGCCCACCCGGCCGGAGCCGCGGTGCAGCCAGGTGACCTCGGCGTCGCCGGGCGTGGGGAGCTTCTGCTCCTCCTCCGGGCCCGCCACCTCCACGAACACACGGGCGCGGGCGCCCTCCGGCAGCCGCTCCAGCGAGGCGGCGATCGCCGGCAGCGCGCTCTCGTCGCCCGCGAGCAGATGCCAGTCCGCCCGGGCGTCGGGCATGTAGGCGCCCCCGGGCCCCAGGAAGAGGATCTCCTCGCCGGGCTCCACGCGCGCGGCCCACGGGCCCGCCAGGCCCTCGTCGCCGTGGTACACGAAGTCCACGGTCAGCTCGCGCGCCTGCGCGTTCCACCGGCGCACGGTGTACGTCCGGGTGCGCGGCCACTGCTCGCGGGGGAACTCGGCGCGGATCCGCTGGATGTCGAACGGCTCCGGGTAGCGCACGCCCTCGGCCGGGAAGAGCAGCTTGATGTAGTGGTCGCTGTAGTCCCCCACGGGAAAGCCCGACAGTCCCTCGCCGCCGAGCACCACGCGGATCATGTGCGGGGTCAGCCGTTCCACGTGCTGCACCCGCGCGCGGTTGAGCTGCGGCTTCCTGCGCACCGGACGGTCTGCCATGAGCACTCCTCGCAATTAGTTAGGCAAGCCTAACTCATCTGGCCCACCGGGCGCAGCCCGGTCTCGGAAAGATCACGAGATCTTCGAACGCCGGTTCCGATCCGCCGTTCTGCGTTTTTGATGGGACCGATGCGACCAGACGCTACCCGGGAGGCCACTGCAGATGGGGTCCGACACCGCCACCGCGATCACCGCAGGACCGCGCGGGGTGCCGCTGCTGGGAAACCTCCCGCAGTTCGCCAAGGACCCGCTCGCCTTCTTCACCGCGCTGCGCGAGTACGGGGCCGGGCAGGTCACCTGGGCCATGGGCCGCACCCCCGCGCGCTTCCTCAATGATCCCGCCCTCATCGGGGAACTGCTCTCCGCCCGCGAGTCGTCCTTCTCCCTGCCCGATCTCGGCTGGTCCTTCCGCTATCTGATGGGCGAGGGCGTGGTGGTGGCCAAGGGCGCCGACTGGCGGCGCAAGAGGTCCCTCGTCCAGCCGTCGGTACGGCCCAAGCAGGTGCGCGCGTACGCGGCGACGATGGCCGACTGCGCACGCGAGCTCGGCGACCGCTGGACCGGCGGCGAACGGATCGACATCCGCCGCGAGATGACCGGCCTCACCCAGCGCATCGCGGTGCGTACGGTGTTCGGCACCGACGCCGCCGTCCGCGAGGAGGTCATCGGCCGCTGCATGGACATCGCCCAGCAGCAGATGGGCGCCGAGTTCCGCGGACTCGGCGCGATGCTGCCCGACTGGGTGCGCACCCCGGGGCGGATCCGCTTCAAGGCCGCCGTCGACACCCTCGACGCCGAGGTCGCCCGGATCGTCGCCGTCCGCCGCGAGGCCGGCGGCGAACGCGACGACCTGCTCAGCCGGCTGCTGGCCGCCGTCGACGAAGAAGGAGTCCCGCTCACCGACAAGGAGATCCGGGACGAGACCGTCACCCTCTACAACGCCGGCCACGAGACCACCGCCACCACCCTGACCTGGGCCTGGTACCTGCTGTCCCGCAACCCGAAGGCGCGCGAGGCCCTGACCGCGGAACTGGAGCGCGTGCTCGGCGGCCGCACACCCGGTTTCGAGGACTACGCCGAACTGCGCTGGACCGAGGCCGTCGTGAAGGAGACCCTGCGCGTGCGGCCCACGGTCTGGCTCAACTTCGCCGTCGCCGGGGAGGGCGCCGCGCTGGGCGGCGAGCCCGTCCCGGCGGGCACCCAGGTCTGGATCAGCCCCTGGGCCACCCACCGCGACCCGCGCTGGTGGCCGGAGCCGGAGGAGTTCCGCCCCGAGCGCTGGCTGGACGGCGCGCCCGACCCGGTCACCGACCACAGCTGGTTCCCCTTCGGCGGGGGCACCCGGGCCTGCCTCGGCGCGCGCTTCGCCATGGTCGAGGCGGTGATCGTGCTGGCCACCCTCGGCAGCCGCTTCCACCTGGACACCAGCGACGAGGAGATCCGCCCCACCGTCGGCCTCACCCTCCAGCCCGACCGGGACGTCCTCGCCGTCACCCGGCCCGTTCCGGCCCCAGCACGCTGAGCAGCCGCTGCAGCGAGCCGCCCAGGCCCCAGCGCCCGGCCAGCGCGGCCAGCTCCTGCGGATGGCGCGGCTCGCGCGGCAGCTCCGGAACGAACTCCGGCAGCGGCACGTCGGAGGCCACCCGTACCACCTTCGGCGCGACCGCCACATAGTCCCGCGCCTCCTGCAGCCGCTTGCGCTGCGCCGGGGTGATCTTCGAGGCGGGGTCATGGGCGGCGGTCATGATCCCGGCGAGGTCGCCGTACGCGTCCAGCAGCTTGGCCGCGGTCTTCTCGCCGATGCCGGGCACGCCCGGCAGGCCGTCGCTCGGGTCGCCGCGCAGCAGCGCCAGATCCGCGTAACCGGGGCCGTCCACGCCGTACTTGCCGCGCAGCCACGCCTCGTCCACCACGTCGAGCGCGCCGACGCCCTTGACCGGGTACAGCACCCGCACCCCGCGGGCGTCGTCGACCAGCTGGAACAGGTCCCGGTCGCCCGTCACGATGTCCACCGGGCCGGGCGCCAGGCCCGTCAGGGTGCCGATCACGTCGTCCGCCTCGTACCCCGCGACACCGATCCGGGCGATGCCGAGCGCGTCCAGCACCGCCTCGATCACCGGCACCTGCGGCGACAGGGTGTCCGGCACCTCCTCCACGTCCGAGCCGCCGGGAACCTCCTCGGCGACCCGGTGCGCCTTGTACGAGGGGATCAGGTCGACCCGCCACTGCGGCCGCCAGTCCGCGTCCATGCAGGCCACCAGATCGTCCGGGGAGTGGTCGGCGACCAGGCGGGCGATGAAGTCCAGCAGCCCGCGCACGGCGTTGACCGGCGTGCCGTCCGGGGCGCGCACCGAATCGGGCACCCCGAAGTACGCGCGGAAGTAGAGGCTGGCGGTGTCCAGGAGCATCAGGCGTCGAGTCACACGCCGATGATGCCGCACGCCGCCGACACCGTGACCTGTGTCACGGAACGGTTTGCTCCGCTTGTGTCGGGGCAGCCGCCGGGCCGGAGCGGGACAGGAGCGCTCCGCGACCAGCGTGCGGGGGCGGCCGGTCGTCCTCCCCACGACACGTGAGGTGTATGTGTACAGGCTGCAAGCAGAGCATCTGTACAAGGTGTTCGGTGCCGACCCCGAGGACGGCGTGCGCCGTCTGGAGGCCGGAGCCGGACGCGACGAGCTGCGCGAGAGCGGTACGACCGCCGCGGTGATCGACGCGAGCTTCGACGTCCGCGAGGGCGAGATCTTCGTCGTCATGGGCTTGTCCGGGTCGGGCAAGTCCACATTGCTGCGCACGCTCAACGGGCTCAATCCCCCCACCGCGGGGCGGGTGCTCTTCGACGGCCGCGACCTCACCGCACTCAGCGCCCGCGAACTGCGCCGCGTGCGCTCGCACGGCATCAGCATGGTCTTCCAGCACTTCGCGCTCTTCCCGCACCGCAGCGTGCTCCAGAACGCCGCGTACGGCCTGGAGGTGCAGGGCGTCGGCCGCAGGGAGCGCGAGGCGCGCGCCGCGCAGGCCCTGGAGCTCACCGGCCTGTCCGGCTGGGGCGACTCCTGGCCCGACGAGCTCTCCGGCGGCATGCAGCAGCGCGTGGGCCTGGCCCGCGCGCTCGCCACCGACGCCGACGTGCTGCTCATGGACGAGTCCTTCAGCGCGCTCGACCCGCTGATCCGACGCGACATGCAGGACCAGCTGCTGGAGCTCCAGCGCAGCCTGAAGAAGACCATCGTCTTCATCACCCACGACCTCAACGAGGCCATGCGCCTCGGCGACCGCGTCGCCGTCATGCGCGACGGCCGCATCGTCCAGGTCGGCACCCCCGAGGACGTCCTGCTGCGCCCCGCGGACGACTACGTGAGCTCCTTCGTGCACGACGTGGACCGCTCCCGCGTGCTGACCGCCGGGACCGTCATGGAGCCGCCGCGGCGCCCCGACGCGGGCGACTGCCGCTGCGAGACGGTCACCCCGCACACCGCCCTCGCCGACGTCCTGCCCGTCAGCGCCCGCGTCCCGCACCCGGTCGCCGTCCGCGACAAGGCCGGGGACGTGGTCGGTGTGATCGCCCAGGAGCGGCTGCTGGCCGCGCTCGGCGACTACGACGGACCGGCCGCCCCGTGCACGGACGACACGGCGTGCACGCACGAGCCGGCGCGAGCGGACGGCGCCGCGCGCGAGGACGACGCCGGGCCCGGGGTGCCGGCCCGGCGGCGCAAGGAGGCGGCGCGTGCCTAGGCTGCCTCTCGGCGACTGGACCGACAGCGCCGTCACCTACCTGCGCGACCACTTCGGGCCGCTCTTCGACGTCGTCAGCGCCGTCGTCTCCGGCATGTACGACGGCCTGGACGCCGTCCTGCAGGCCCCCGCGCCACTGCTGCTCGCCGGCATCCTCGCCGTCCTGGCGCTGTGGCTGCGCGGCCTGACCGCGGGCGTGCTCGCCTTCGCGGGCCTGGCCGTCGTCGTCTCCGTCCAGCAGTGGGACGAGGCCATGGACACCCTGTCCCTGGTGCTCGTCGCCACCGCTATCACCATCGTGCTCGCGGTGCCGCTCGGCATCTGGTCGGCGCGCAACCGCACCGTCTCCGCCGCCCTGCGGCCGGTGCTGGACTTCATGCAGACGATGCCCGCCTTCGTCTACCTGATCCCCGGCATCTTCTTCTTCGGCGTCGGCCAGGTGCCCGGCATCATCGCCACGATCGTCTTCTCGCTGCCCCCGGGCGTGCGGATGACCGAGCTCGGCATCCGGCAGGTCGACGACGAACTCGTCGAGGCCGCGGAGGCCTTCGGCACCGCCCCGCGCAGCACCCTGCTGCGGGTGCAGCTGCCGCTCGCGCTTCCCACGATCATGGCGGGTGTCAACCAGGTGATCATGCTGGCGCTGTCCATGGTCGTCATCTCCGGCATGGTCGGCGGCGGCGGCCTCGGCGCCTCCGTCTTCACCGCCATCAGCCAGGTCGACATCGGCCTCGGCTTCGAGGCGGGCCTGTCCGTGGTCATCCTCGCCATGTACCTCGACCGCGTCACCGGCGCCCTCGGCACCCGCGTCTCCCCGCTGGGCCGGCGCGCCCTGGCCGCGGCGGCCGCCCCGCGCGGCTCCCGGCTGTGGAAGTACCGCCCGCAGACCTCCGTCGCCGTCGTCGGCATCGTCGCCCTGGCGCTGGTCGCCGGCGGGGTGAACGTCCTCGGCACCGCCGACGACGAGCCGGCCGTCAGCGGCGCCGAGAACGTCGGCAGGGGCCGCCAGGTCTACATCGGCTACATCCCCTGGGACGAGGGCATCGCCTCGACCTACCTCTGGAAGGAACTGCTCGAGCGGCGCGGGTACAAGCCGGAGGTCACCCAGTACGACGTCGGCGCCCTGTACACGGGCATGTCCGCCGGGCGGATCGACTTCGAGACCGACTCCTGGCTGCCCGTCACGCATCAGTCGTACTGGGAGAAGTACAAGAACGAGCTGGACGACTACGGCTCCTGGTACGGCCCCACCTCGCTCGAACTGACGGTGCCTTCCTACGTCAAGGGCATCGACTCCCTGGCCGATCTCAAGGGCGAGGGCAAGCAGTTCGGCGGCCGGATCATCGGCATCGAGCCCGGCGCCGGGATGATGAAGATGCTCAACGACACGGTCCTGAAGAAGTACGGCCTGGAGGGCGAGTACAAGGTCACCACCGGCTCGACCGCGAGCATGCTCGCCCAGCTCGACCGCTCCATCAAGGCGAAGGAGCCCGTCGTCGTCACCCTGTGGTCCCCGCACCGGGCCTACAGCGAGCACAGCCTGAAGAAGCTCAAGGACCCGTTCGGCGCCTGGGGCAAGGGCGACGGCATCCACACCCTCGCCCGCAACGGCTTCGCGGGCGACGAGCCGAGGGTCGCGAAGTGGCTGAAGGACTTCCGGCTGAGCGAGAAGGAGCTCACCGGGCTGGAGGACGCCGTGCACAAGGCCGGACAGGGCCACGAGCAAGACGGCGTGCGCGACTGGCTCGCCGGTCACCCCGGTCTCGCCGACCGGCTCGCCCCGGTGGGCGCGCGGTGACCTGACCCGGTCACCCGGCCCCCTTCCCCCGTCCCTTTCGACCCGTCCCCATGACCCGGACGGCGCGGCACCCGGCTCTCCCCCTCCCTCGGACGCCGGAGCCGCGCCGTCCGGCCGTCCCCACCCCGTGGGGATGGATACGGTGGGGGGATGACCCGTCGCGACTCCGGCCCCGCACGGCGTGTGGTCTCCCTCGTCCCCTCGCTCACCGAGGCGGTGGCGACCACCGCGCCCGCCCTGCTCGTGGGCGCGACCGACTGGTGCAACCAGCCGGCCGACCTGCGCGTCACGCGGGTGCGGGGCACGAAGAACCCCGACATCGAGGCGATCGTCCGGCTGGCGCCGGACCTGGTGATCGCGAACGAGGAGGAGAACCGCGAGCCGGATCTCGCGACGCTGCGCGCCGCGGGGCTGACGGTCCTCGTCACCGAAGTACGCAGCCTCCCGCAGGCCTTCCGGGAACTGCACCGCGTGGTCGTCGAGGCCTGCGGCCTCCCGCGCCCCGCCTGGCTCGACGCCGCGGAGAAGACCTGGGGCTCCCTGCGGCCCCTCCCGCGCCCCCGCAAGGCCGTCGTCCCCGTCTGGCGGCGCCCCTGGATGGTGCTCGGCCGCGACACCTTCGCCGGCGATCTGCTGGCCCGGCTTGGCGTCGAGAACGTTTACGGCGACCACGAGGAGCGGTATCCCCGCGTGCCGATCAAGGAGCTGAACGGGAGCGGCGCGGAGCTGGTCGTGCTCCCTGACGAGCCCTACCGTTTCGCGGCGGACGACGGACCCGAGGCGTTCCCGGACATACCGGCGGCCCTGGTGAGCGGGCGTCACCTCACCTGGTACGGCCCCTCCCTGGCGGAGGCGCCGGCCGTCCTCGCCGCCGCCCTCCCCCCGCCGGCCCCCACCGACCCCGCCCCCGCCCCCGCCCGGCGCGGCCACTGACCGTTGGTGGGGTGCGCCTTGCCGCCCGTTGTCGGGTGCGGGTGCGTTGGGGCTTCTGTTGGCGTGGGGCGTCCCGGCGCGGTCAGTCGCCGTCTTGCCCGCTGTTCGCGGTGGGCCGGGGTCGGGGCCTTCGGGGCCGGCCATTCCGGACCGCGTATTCACGTGCATGCCGGCACGACCTCGATCTGTCCCGGATGCCGCACACACATATGCGTCAGCGTCCAGAACGCCCACCCTCCCCCGGCCGAAGGCTGGGGCAGCACCCCGGCGCGGCACCGACCCCCCACGTACGCAGCGAGGCGGCAACTGACCGCGCCGGACCCCCCACCGCAACCACAACGGCGCCGCACAAAAAGCACTTGGGCCCCGCGGGCGAAGCCCGCGATGCTCGGGGGATGACACCCGCGCCCCGCACCCGTCTGCCCTGGGCGGCCCTGCCCCGTGACCTCGCCGCCGCTGTGGAGGCCCGCCTGGGCGCCCCCGTGGCCGCCGCCGACGACCAGCGGGGCGGCTTCTCCCCGGGCGTGGCGGCCCGCCTCACCCTCACCGACGGCCGCCGCGCCTTCGTGAAGGCCGTGAGCCCGGCGCAGAACCCGGACTCCCCGCACATCCACCGGGCCGAGGCCCGGATCGCCGCCGACCTGCCCGAGGACGTCCCGGCACCGCGTCTGCTGCACTCCTTCGAGCAGGACGACTGGGTCGTGCTGGCCTTCGAGGACGTGCCCGGCCGCACCCCGGCCGACCCCTGGGACACGGAGGAACTGCGCCGCGTCATGGACGCGCTGGCCGATCTGGCCGCCCGCCTGACCCCGAGCCCGGTCGCGGCGCCCCCGGCCGCCGAACGCCTCGCGGCGAGCTTCGGCTGCTGGGCGGAGCTGGCCGCCGGCCGGGACGCGGGGACGGACGACCTGCGCGGCCTCGACCCGTGGGCGGCGGCGCATCTGGACGAGCTCGCCGCCCTGGAGTCGGGCTGGCCGCAGGCGCTGACCGGAAGCACACTGGCCCACAGCGACCTGCGGGCCGACAACGTCCTGCTCACCGGCGACGGCCCGGCGGGCCGGGTCGTGTTCGTGGACTGGCCGTGGGCCTGCACGTCCACGCCGTGGTTCGACCTGCTCTGCATGCTGCCCAGCGTCGCCATGCAGGGCGGCCCCGAGCCGGAGGACCTCTTCGCCGCCCACCCGGTGGCCCGGGACGCGGACCCGGCGGCCGTGGACGCGGCGCTGGCCGCGCTGACCGGGATGTTCCTCGGCCACGCGCGCCGTCCCGCCCCGCCGGGGCTGCCGACGCTGCGCGCCTTCCAGCGGGCGCAGGGCGAGGCGGCCCTGTCGTGGCTGCGTGCCAGGCTGCGCCCTAGGCTGCGGGCATGAGCGATCTCCACTTCCGCCCCGTGACCCGCGAGGACATCCCCGAGGTCGTGGCGATGTTCGCCGACGACGGTCTCGGGCGGGGCCGCGAGACCCCGGACGACCTGGAGCCGTACTACGCGGCGTACGAACGGGTGGCAGCCGATCCCGGGCAGCACGTGGTCGTCGCGGAACGGGACGGGGCGCTCGTCGGGGTGCTGCAGTTGTCGGTGATCCCCGGGCTGTCGCGGCGCGGCACGACCCGGTCGGTGATCGAGGCGGTACGGGTGCACCGTGACGCCCGCGGCGGTGGCCTGGGCACGCAGATGATCGAGTGGGCGGTCGAGGAGTCCCGCCGGCTGGGGTGCACCTTGGTGCAGCTCACCTCGGACCGGGCCCGCACCGACGCGCACCGCTTCTACGAGCGGCTCGGCTTCACCGCCTCGCACGTCGGGTTCAAGCTGCGGCTCTGATCGCTGCGGCTGCGATCAGCGCCCGCATCACCCGCTCGTCCTCGTCCATCTCCGGATGCCACTGCACTCCCAGCACGAAATGGCCGCCGGGCAGCTCGACGGCCTCCGGCGTGCCGTCCTCGGCGTGGGCGCCGACCACCAGTCCGCGGCCGAGGGCGTCGACCGCCTGGTGGTGGTAGGTGGGCACCTCCACCGCCTCCGGCACCGCGTCCGCGTAGCGCGTGCCGGGGACCGGCTTGACGGTGTGGCCGCCGAAGACGCCGGTCGCCGGGCCGCGGTGACCGTCGATGTGCTGCGCGAGGGTGCCGCCGAGGGCGACGTTGAGCAGTTGCATGCCCCGGCAGATGCCGAGCAGGGGCACGCCGCCGGCGAGGGCGGCCTCGACGAGGGCGAGCTCCCAGGCGTCGCGCTCCTTCCCGGGCGGGTCGGTGCGCGGGTCGGGCTCGGCCCCGTACCGTGCGGGCTCGACGTCCGGGCCGCCGGAGATCACCAGGCCGTCCAGCCGGGCCACGGCGTCCGCGGCGTGCGCGGGATCGTCCGGCGGCAGCAGTGCCGCGAGACCGCCGGAGCGCCGTACGAGCAGCGGATAGCCGGCCGGCAGCAGGGCGGCGGGCAGCTCCCAGCCGCCCCAGCGGGCCGAGTCGACCCAGTACGTGCTGACACCGATCAGCGGACGGGCCACGGGAGCCTCCCTGCGACGCGCGGATTTCTCTTTGCACCGTACCCAACTGGGCCGTCTGCCCGTACTTTTGGATCACCTGTCGGCCGGTAGGAGAGGTGATCACCCGTGGTGCACCCAACAGCCCCGCTCAGCACCGACGACCTGCGACGGCGTGTCGACTCCGGGGAGATCGACACGGTGGTCGTCGCCTTCACCGACATGCAGGGGCGGCTCCAGGGGAAGCGTTTCGCCGCGCGCCACTTCCTCGACGACGTCCTGGAGCACGGCACCGAGGGCTGCAACTACCTGCTCGCCGTGGACGCCGACATGAACACCGTCGACGGTTACGCCCTGTCCTCCTGGGAGCGCGGCTACGGCGACTTCGCCATGCACCCGGACCTCGGCACCCTCCGGATCACCCCATGGGACGCCGCGACCGCGCTCGTCATCGCCGACCTGCGCCTCCTGGACCACGGTTCGGCGCCGGTCGCCCCCTCGCCCCGGCAGATCCTGCGCCGCCAGACCGAGCGGCTCGCCGAACGCGGCTGGACCGCGTACGCGGGCACCGAACTGGAGTTCATCGTCTTCAAGGACACCTACGAGCAGGCCTGGACGGGCGGGTACCGCGACCTGACCCCGGCCAACCAGTACAACGTCGACTACTCCCTGCTGGGCACGGGCCGCATCGAGCCGCTGCTGCGCCGCATCCGCAACGAGATGGGCGCCGCCGGGATGCGCGTGGAGTCCGCCAAGGGGGAGTGCAACCTCGGCCAGCACGAGATCGCCTTCCGCTACGACGAGGCCCTGGTCACCTGTGACCAGCACAGCGTCTACAAGACCGGCGCCAAGTCGATCGCCGCGCAGGAGGGCTACTCGCTGACCTTCATGGCGAAGTACAACGAGCGCGAGGGCAACTCCTGCCACATCCACCTCTCGCTGCGCGACGAGGACGGGCAGCCGGTCTTCGCGGGCGACGAGCCGGGCGGGATGTCGGAGACGATGCGGCACTTCCTGGCCGGGCAGCTCGCCGCGCTGCGCGACTTCTCGCTGCTGTACGCCCCCAACATCAACTCCTACAAGCGCTTCCGGCCCGGCTCCTTCGCCCCGACGGCCGTCGCCTGGGGCCCCGACAACCGCACCTGCGCGCTGCGCGTGGTCGGGCACTCCCCGTCCGCGCTGCGCCTGGAGAACCGCGTGCCGGGCGGAGACGTCAATCCCTACCTGGCCGTCGCCGGGATGATCGCCGCAGGCCTGCACGGCGTCGAGCAGAAGCTCACCCTCCCCGAACCCGTCACGGGCAACGCCTACGTCAGCGACGGCGTGGCGCACGTGCCCGCCACGCTGCGCGAGGCGGCCGAGCTGTGGGAGGCCAGCCCGATCGCCCGGGCGGCCTTCGGCGACGAGGTCGTCGAGCACTACCTGAACATGGCCCGCGTCGAACAGGACGCGTACGACACCGCCGTGACCGACTGGGAGCGCTACCGCTCCTTCGAACGCATGTGAGGCAGTGAGTGCCCGAAGCACCCGAACCGCTCGAAGCGCTGGACGTGCTCAACCCGGCCACCGAAGAGGTGATCGCCACCGTCCCCGCGGCACGCCGGGAGGACGTCGACGCCGCCGTCGCCCGCGCGGCCCGCGCCCAGACCGCCTGGGCGGCCCTGGCCCCGGCCGACCGGGCGCGGCTGCTGCGCCGCTTCGCGTCCGTGGTCGACGCCCACGCCGACGAACTGGCCGCCCTGGAGGTGCGCGAGGCCGGCCACACCGCGGGCAACGCCCGCTGGGAGGCCGGCAACGTACGCGACCTGCTCGACTACGCGGCGGGCGGGGTGGAACGGCTCAGCGGACGGCAGATCCCGGTGCCCGGCGGTATCGACATCACCTTCCTCGAACCGCTCGGCGTCGTCGGCGTCATCGCGCCCTGGAACTTCCCGATGCCCATCGCCGCCTGGGGCACCGCCCCGGCACTCGCGGCGGGCAACGCGGTCGTCCTCAAGCCCGCCGAGACCACCCCGCTGACCGCGCTGCGCCTGGCCGACCTGGCCCTGGAGGCCGGGCTGCCGGAGCATCTCCTCCAGGCGCTGCCCGGTGAAGGCCCCGTCGCGGGCGCGGCCCTGGTCGAGCACCCCGGTGTGGCCAAGATCGTCTTCACCGGGTCGACCCGCGTCGGCAAGCAGATCATGGCCAAGTGCGCCGACACCCTCAAGCGGGTCACCCTCGAACTCGGCGGCAAGTCCCCCAACATCGTCTTCGCGGACGCGGACCTGGAGCGAGCGGCGGGGACGGCTCCGATGGCCTTCCTCGACAACGCGGGCCAGGACTGCTGCGCCCGCACCCGCATCCTCGTCCAGCGGCAGGTGTACGACCGCTTCCTGGAACTGCTGGAGCCCGCCGTCCACGCGGTCGGCGTCGGCGACCCGGCCGACCCGGCCACCGACATGGGCCCGCTCATCTCGGCGGCGCAGCGCGACCGCGTCCGCGCGTACGTGGACCCCGGCACGCCGGTCGCGATCCGCGGTACGGCCCCGGAGGGCAAGGGGTTCTGGTACCCGCCGACCGTACTGGCCCCCACCGATCCGGGGGAGCGCGTCGCGGTGGAGGAGGTCTTCGGTCCGGTCGCCGTCGTCCTGCCCTTCGAGGACGAGGCCGACGCGCTGCGGCTCGCCAACGCCACCCCGTACGGCCTGTCGGGCTCGATCTGGACCCGGGACGTCGGCCGCGCCCTGCGGCTGGCCCGGGGCACCGCCGCCGGCAACCTGTCGGTCAACTCCCACAGCTCGGTGCGCTACTGGACACCGTTCGGCGGCTTCAAGCAGTCGGGGATCGGGCGTGAGCTCGGCCCGGACGCGCTGGCCGCCTTCACCGAGACCAAGAACGTCTTCATCAGCACGGAGGAGTGATCCCGGCAATGACGGAAGCAGAAGCAGTGGTGTGCCGCCGCCTGGTGGGCCGGACGGCGGTGGTCACCGGGGCGGGCAGCGGCATCGGCCTGGCCGCGGCGCGCCGGCTCGCCTCCGAGGGCGCGCACGTCGTGTGCGGCGACATCGACGAGGCGGCGGGCAAGGCGGCCGCCGAGGAGGCCGGCGGGCTGTTCGTCAAGGTCGACGTGACCGACGCCGAACAGGTGGAGGCGCTGTTCAAGACCGCGTACGACACCTACGGCTCGGTCGACGTCGCCTTCAACAACGCGGGGATCTCGCCCCCGGACGACGACTCGATCCTCACCACGGGCATCGACGCCTGGCGCCGCGTCCAGGAGGTCAACCTCACGTCGGTGTACCTGTGCTGCAAGGCGGCGCTGCCGTACATGCAGCGGCAGGGCAAGGGCTCGATCATCAACACCGCGAGCTTCGTCGCCGTCATGGGCGCGGCGACCTCGCAGATCTCGTACACCGCCTCCAAGGGCGGCGTGCTGGCGATGTCCCGCGAACTGGGCGTGCAGTTCGCCCGGGAGGGGATCCGCGTCAACGCGCTGTGCCCGGGGCCGGTCAACACTCCACTGCTGCGGGAGTTGTTCGCCAAGGATCCCGAGCGGGCGGCCCGCCGTCTGGTGCACATCCCGGTGGGGCGTTTCGCGGAGGCGGAGGAGATCGCCGCCGCGGTGGCCTTCCTCGCCAGCGACGACGCGTCCTTCATCACCGGTGCGGAGTTCCTGGTCGACGGCGGTATCGCGGGGGCGTACGTGACCCCTCTGTGACCGGCCGACTGACGGGAATCTTAAGGCCCGGGCCTTAGGGTGACGCCGTGACCATGACGACCCCGCCCGGCTGGTACCCAGAACCCGGGCAGACAGGTAACGGGCCCGCTCTGGAGCGCTGGTGGGACGGGACCGAGTGGACCGAGTACACACGCAGCGCCACGCCCCCCGCGCCGGCCTTCGGAGCGGCGCCCGGCACGCCGGGCCATCCGCCGTACCCCGCCGAGGTCCTGTCCGGCGGGGGCGGCGGCAGGCGCGGCGGTGTGATCGCGATAGCCGTCGTCGCCGCCCTCGTGGTGGCGGGCGCGGTGATCGGCGGCGTCGTCGCGCTGGGCCGCGGCGGCGACGCCCCCGCGGCGGCCCCGGCCCCCTCGGCGTCCGCGCCCCACCCCGACTCCGGCGACGGCGGGCTGGACGGCGGCCCCGGCGGCGGGCCGTCGACGGCCCCCGACAGCGAGCCGGGCTTCGCCGTGGACGTGCTCGACGGCATCAGCGTCCCGGTGCCGGACGGCTGGCAGGGCACGACGGACCGCTACGGCCGCGCCGCCCTGACCGTCGGCCCCTACGCCTGCCCCGGCGACTCCTCCCGCACCTGCGTGCGCGGCGGCGTCACCACGGAGCCCGCCTACGCCGCCGGCGTCAAGGCGGCCACCCCGAAGGCCGCCGCCACCGAGGACGTCGCGAAGAACGCCGCTGAGTCCTACGGCGACGACATCTACGGAGCCATCACCTCGCACCAGGTGACCGGCTCGGGCGCGGTCACCGTCGCCGGCCAGAAGGGCTACTACGTCCGCTGGAAGGTCGTGACGAAGAACGGCGACGACGGCTATGTGCAGTCGCTCGTCTTCCCGTCCCCCAAGAACCACGACAAGCTCGTGCTGGTCCGCTACGGCTTCGACATCAACGCCGAGGCGCCCGGTCTCGCCGTGATGGACGAGATCACCAAGGGCATCAAGACCTCGGGATCCGGCGGCACCGGCGTCTGACCGCCGCCCCCGCGCAGCAGCGCCCCGGCCGGGTCCGTCCGGCCGGGGCGTCCGTACGTCAGAGGAACGTTTTGCCTTCGCCGCGGTAGGTCGGCGCGGTTCGCACCACCCGGTCACCCTCGACCAGGTGGAGCGTGTCGAACCGCTCGCACAGCTCACCCGCCTTGGCGTGCCGGAACCACACCTTGTCACCGATCAGCAGATCGTCGGCGGCCGCCCCGATCAGCGGCGTCTGCACCTCGCCCGGCCCCTCCTGGGGGTCGTAGCGCAGCCCCTCCGGCAGGTACGGCACCGGCAGCCGGTCCCGGCCCGCCGCACCCGAGGCCGGGTAGCCGCCACCGAGGACGGTGACGACGCCGACGCCCGGGCGCCGCACGACGGGCTGCGCGAACAGCGCCGCTGGGCGGCCCCGGAAGGACGTGTAGTTGTCGAACAGCCGCGGCACGTACAGCCCCGACCCGGCCGCGATCTCCGTCACGGCCTCCTCGGCGGCCGTGCTCTGCACGCTGCCCGTCCCGCCGCCGTTCACGAACTCCAGTCCGGGCGCCACGGCCCGCACCGCCGCCACGGCCTCCGCCCGGCGCGCCGCGAGCTCCCGGCGCGCCGCCGCCTGCATCAGCCGTACCGCGCGCGAACGCAGCGGCCGGCCGGCGATCGAGTCGCCGACCCCGGCCACATGGCCCTCGTACGCCATGATCCCCACCAGCTTGAAGCCGGGCCGCCGGGACACCTCCCTGGCCAGCGCCGCCATCTGCGCGGGCCGGTGCAGCGGGGAGCGCAGCGCCCCGATGCGGAGCCGGCCCCCCAGCATCCTCAGGGAGGTGTCGAGCTCCAGGCAGACGCGGACGATCTCCGAGCCGCCCGCGCGCGAGGAGTCGACCAGGTCGAGCTGCGCCACGTCGTCGACCATGACGGTCACCGCGGCGGCCAGCTTCGGGTCCGCCGCCAGCTCCGCGTAGCCGGACCGGTCCGCCGACGGGTACGCCAGCAGGACGTCGTCGAAGCCAGAGCGCGCCAGCCACAACGACTCGGCGAGGGTGAACGACATGATCCCCTCGAAGCCGTCCCGTTCCAGGACGCGTTCCAGGAGCGCGCGGCACCGCACCGACTTGGACGCCACCCGGATCGGCTTGCCGCCCGCCCTGCGGACCAGGTCGTCCGCGTTGGCGTCGAACGCCTCCAGGTCCACGATCGCCACGGGCGCGTCGAGGTGGGCGGTGGCCCGGTCGTACCGGGTGCGATCAGCTCCGCGATCAGGCATGCGCGAAGCTTGCCAGAATGCCCCTACCGAGCGGTAGGGGCAAGTGATCCGTACTGACGCGTCGTGACGTCGCCGCGACCAGTAGAGTGACGCCGCAGTCCATTGCGTGAACGGGCCGACCGCCGTGCGGCCGTGAGGGGGCACCGGGTGAGCACCGGTTTCGACAACGGGGGAGTGACCCCCCGGCCGAGCTGGTCCCCTCCGCGCCCGATACCGCCGCCTCCGGGCGCCGCCCCGCACACCTCCGCGCCGGCCCACTGGGCCGCCGCCGCGGCCCCCGGCCGGACCCCCTCCGCCCCCTGGGCGGCCGCCGGCCCCGCCGCCGCTGGCGAGCCCGAGGACGGGCTGTCCCAGGAGATGTGCGGAACGGCCCCCGCGCCGGCGCCGCCGCACCCGCGCCCCGCCGGCGCCGGGGGCCCCGTCGGGGCGGCCTGTCCGGCGGCCGGACCCGTGCCGCCCGCGCCCGCCCACGCCCCGGCCGCGGCCTGGCCGTCGCCCGTACCGCCCGCGGCACCCCCGCCGTACCCGCCCCGGCCCACGCACGCCCCCGCCCACGCCGCCCAGGCGCGGCCCCGGACGGCGGCCGCCGCCCTGTGCCTGGTGCTGGGCCTCGGGCTGCTCGGCGGGGCCGGAGCCGGTGTGTGGATCAACCACGACCCGGCCGCGCCCACGCCCACGGCGGCGGAGGCGAGCAGACGCGACTTCGCTCTCGCCCGCGGCCTGTGGCACAGCACGCCCGTCGACACGCTCTTCCCGCCCACCCTGCACGGCCAGGGGCTGGGCCCGGGCGGCGCGGAGCGCACCTGGACGCGGATCGGCGTGGCCCCCGCAGGGGACTGCCGGGAGGCCTTCGACCCGCTGCTGGCGAAGGTGCTGCGCCCCGCCGGCTGCGCCAAGCTGCTGCGCGCCACCTACACCGACGCCACGTCGAGCGCCGTGACCACGGTCGGGCTGCTCGTCACCAAGGCGGACGCCCCCGCGATGCGCAAGCTGCGCAACCGCTGGATCACCGAACGCCTCGGCTCCCGGGGCGATCTGATGCCCCGCCCGGTCGCCTTCCCCGGTACGGTCTCGGCCGGTTTCGGCGACCGCCAGCGCGCCAGCTGGACGGTCACGGTGGCGGCAGACCTCCCCGTGGTCGTCTACGCCGTGAGCGGCTTCGCCGACGGCCGCGACATCGGCGTCCCGCAGCCGGCCGCCTCCGCCGTCACCGCGGGCGCCACGGCCGCGCCCGCCCAGGCCGGGCTGGGCCAGGAGGCCGAGGCCCTGGCCGACGCCGTCGACACCCGGGCCCGCCGCGCCGCGCACTCGCTGACGGTCACCCCGACGGGAGGCTCCGGATGAGGCGACTGGCCACCGCTCTGGCCGCCGCCGCCCTCGCCCTGCTGCCCGTCGTCCCGGCCCACGCCGACGCCGTACGGGACGCGGACTGGGCGCTGGACGCGCTGCACGCCCAGGAGGCGTGGCGGACGACCAAGGGCGACGGCGTCACCGTCGCCGTGCTCGACACGGGCGTCGACGGCACCCACCCGGACCTGACCGGGCAGGTCCTGGAGGGCAAGGACATGGTCGGCTTCGGGGCCCGCCGCGGCGACACCGCGTGGGCCCGGCACGGCACCGGCATGGCCGGGATCATCGCCGGCCACGGGCACGGCCCCGGCGACTCGGAAGGGGTGCTGGGCATCGCGCCGGAGGCCAGGATCCTTCCGGTGCGGGTGATCCTGGAGGACAAGGACCCGCAGCGCAAGAAGGCCCGCACCACCCGCGGCGGCGCGCTCGCCGACGGCATCCGCTGGGCCGCCGACCACGGCGCCGACGTCATCAACCTCTCGCTCGGCGACGACAGCAGCACCGCCCACCCCGAGGCCCAGGAGGACGACGCGATCCAGTACGCGCTCCGCAAGGGCGTGGTCGTCGTCGCGTCCGCCGGCAACGGCGGCGAACAGGGCAACCGGGCCTCCTACCCCGCGGCGTACCCGGGCGTCGTCGCGGTGGCCGCCGTCGACCGCTACGGCACCCGCGCCTCGTTCTCCACCCGCCGCTGGTACGCGACCGTCGCCGCGCCCGGCGTCGACGTCGTGATCGCCGATCCCAACCGCCGCTACTACGAGGGCTGGGGCACCAGCACCGCCTCCGCCTACGTCTCCGGCACGGCCGCGCTGATCCGCTCCGCCTACCCCCGGCTGAGCCCCGCCCAGGTCAAGCGGCTGCTGGAGGACACGGCCCGCGACACCCCGCCCGGCGGCCGCGACGACGCCGTCGGCCACGGACTGGTGGACCCGGCGGCCGCGCTGAAGGCGGCGGCCAAGCTCGAGCCGGAGGGCACCGTGCCGAGCGCGGTCCCCTATGCGCGCAAGTACTTCGGTTCCGGCCCGGACGCCGCGAAGGCGGCCGCCGCCGCGGACGGGGACGCGCTGGGTGACGGCATCGCGGCGGCCTTCGCGGTCGCGGGCACGGGGCTGGTCGCCGCGGCGGTCCTGCTGTGGCTGCGCCCGGGGTTCACGACGCGCCGGAACGGTCAGCGGCACGGCTGAACGCCTCCACGGCCGCCCGCGCCGCCCGCTCCACCAGGGAGACGCCCGCGGCCTGCGTGGCACTTCCGCGGGAGACCACGGCGACGAGGTAGGTGCGGCCGCCGGCCCGGACCCGCCCGATGCTGTTGATGTCCCACAGCCCGGTCGAACTCCGTTGCAGCCAGCCGTTCTTGACCTCGTAGGAGCCGTCGGCGGCGCTCGGTACGCCCCAGACCTGCGCGGCCGACACCTGCCCCATCAACCGCCGCACGTACGCGCGTGACGCCGGGTCGAGCACGCCGTCCGAGCCGAACACCCGCTGCAGCAGGGTGAGCTGATCGGCCGCGGTGGTCCGGGTGAGCCCCCACAGCAGCCCGCTGCCCGCCGTCGTCGAGGTGAGCCCGAGGCGGCGGTTGGCGGCGTCGAGGCCGGGGCCCCGGCCTATCGCCCGCCACAGCGCGGTGGCCGCCGTGTTGTCGCTGTTCTCGATCATGACCTCGGCCCGGGCCTTCTCCTGCGCCGTCAGTTGCCGTCCCGCGTCCTGGACCTGGAGCAGCAGCGCCGCCAGGATGTCGACCTTGACGATGCTCGCCGTGTCGTACAGCCCGTCCCCGCGCACCGCCCGGGCGCCCGACGCGGTGTCCAGGACCGCGACCGAGTAACGCGCCCGCGGGTCCCCCGACACCCCCCGCAGCGCCTTCTCCAGCACCTCGCTCCACACCACTTGGGGCTCCATGCCCGCCTTCCCGATCGCCACGTTCGCCGTCACCCCGGACGGCGCGGTGGTCACCGCCGCCGCGGTGCGCGACGGCGACGCGGACACGTATGTCGCGGCGCCGAGCGCCGCGCACGCCAGGACGGCGGTGGCCACCACCGCGCGCACGATGCCGCGCGGTGCGGCGGAGCCGGACGGGGTGCGGGGGGCGCGGGCACAGCTGCGACGGCCCGCACGGCAGCGGCGCCGTGCGGCGGGGTTCTCGGAAGCCATGCCCTGGGAACCTAGGGACGGAACCTGCGCGACCCGTGAGAGGCGTATTAAGGGGCCGTAAGAAATCCCCGCCCCGCACCCCGGATACCCTCGGGGCGTGGCTCTCAAGAACATCCCCGACCCCGGTTTCTCCGACGACGACGGCTCCGCCGACCCCCGGCTCGCGGCGGCGCTCGCCGCCTACGACGCCGACCGGTCGGCCGAACCCGAGGTGCTCGCCGCCCTCCCGGGGGCGCGTTTCCTCGTGCCGGTGGTGGCGCTGCTGGGGGAGGTCGAGGAGGGCCCCGGCGGGCTGCGCCGCGAGAAGACCAGCGACATGGCGGTGCCCACCATCCAGGCCGCCGACGGGCGCCGGGCGCTGCCGGCGTTCACCTCGACCGAGGCCCTCGCACGCTGGCGGCCGGACGCGCGGCCGGTGGCCGTACCGCTGGGACAGGCGCTGCAGGCGCTCGCGCACGAGAAGGCCGACACCCTGCTGATCGACATGGCCGGGCCCGTGCCGTACGCCCTGACCGGCGCCGCGCTGCGCGCCGTCGCCTCGGGCCGCGCCACGGCGGATCCGCTGGCCGACCCCGCCGTCCGCGAGGCCCTGCGGGCCGCGGTGGAGGCGGCGCCGGAGGTGGTCCGCGCCCATCTCGTCCCGTCCGCCGGCTCCGACGGCACGCTGGGGCTGGTCCTGGACCCGGCCGCCGACGTACGCCAGGTCGCGCAGCGCGTCTCGGCGACGCTCGCCGCGGACGACGTGCTGCGCGGCGCGCTCGTGCGCGGGATCGACCTGGCACTGCTGCCCGCGGACACGAAGCTGCCCGGCGAACCGCTCTTCACGCGCTGACGGCGCCGCCCCGTCGGGGACGGCGCCGTCTCGAGCGCTGGAATGGGGAGGCGGTGCAGGCGGCTCTAGCCGTGGACGGGGCCGGTGAACTTCTCGCCCGGGCCCTCACCCGGCGCGTCGGGGATGACGGACTCCTCGCGGAAGGCGAGCTGCAGCGACTTCAGGCCGTCCCGCAGCGGCGCGGCGTGGTAGGAGCCGATCTCGGGCGCGCCGGCGGTGACCAGGCCGGCCAGCGCGGTGATCAGCTTGCGTGCCTCGTCGAGGTCCTTGTGCTGCTCGCCGTCCTCCGCGAGGCCGAGGTTCACCGCCGCCGCGCTCATCAGGTGCACCGCGACCGTGGTGATCACCTCGACCGCCGGGACGTCCGCGATGTCGCGGGTCAGCGTGTCGAAGTCGGGACGGTCGGCGGAGGGGGACTCGTGCTGGGGGCTGGCGTCACTCATGCCTCACACGATAGGGCCACGCCGACCGATTACGGTCTGCGGCCGGACGCTGGTATGCTTGACGATCGACCGGCTGGACACCCCGTGGACGTCACGGAAACGGAGCGCTCCAGCCCACAAGTGGAGGCTCCGATCTCCCACCTTGCCGCCCCTTCCAGGGCGGCGGGTCACCGGTCAGGCGCCGTGTCCCCGGACGAGGACGCGGTACCCGATGCGCCCCGCGGAATATCGCGGCGGTGCTCCCGGTTGTGAGGAGCATTCGCCTGTGACCCGTATGGGGCGTTTTTTCACGCCTCCTCACGGGCCGGACCAAGTTTCAGACGTTACGCGGCTGTCGAGCCAGTCAGTCGCGTGGTGCTACCGAGGAGGCCCCATCAGCGCCGAGCCCCGCATCAACGACCGGATTCGCGTCCCCGAGGTGCGACTCGTCGGTCCCAGTGGCGAGCAGGTCGGCATCGTGCCGCTTGCCAAGGCACTGGAGCTTGCGCAGGAGTACGACCTCGACCTGGTCGAGGTGGCGGCGAACGCACGCCCGCCGGTCTGCAAGCTCATGGACTACGGCAAGTTCAAGTACGAGTCGGCCATGAAGGCCCGTGAAGCGCGCAAGAACCAGGCGCACACGGTCATCAAGGAGATGAAGCTCCGGCCGAAGATCGATCCGCACGACTATGACACCAAGAAGGGTCATGTCGTCCGGTTCCTCAAGCAGGGCGACAAGGTCAAGATCACGATCATGTTCCGCGGTCGTGAGCAGTCGCGCCCGGAACTGGGCTTCCGACTGCTGCAGCGGCTCGCCGACGACGTCCAGGAGCTGGGCTTCGTGGAGTCCTCGCCGAAGCAGGACGGCCGCAACATGATCATGGTCCTCGGTCCGCACAAGAAGAAGACCGAGGCGATGGCCGAGGCCCGCGAGGCGCAGGCCGCCCGCAAGGCCGGTCGCCTGCCGAAGGACCCCGATGAGCAGGAGCAGGAGCAGCAGCAGGACGCTCCCGCCGACGCCAGCTGACGCCGTCTGACGGCGTTGCCAGGACCCGGAGTTCCGCTCCGGGTAACGCAATGAAGGACTGACGCTCTCCGTCCGCCCCAGGGCGGACGGGAGGGCCAGCGACGAGGAGACTACGGCGCATGCCGAAGAACAAGACCCACAGCGGTGCGAGCAAGCGATTCAAGATCACCGGCTCCGGTAAGGTGGTCCGCGAGCGCGCCGGCATCCGCCACTACCTTGAGCACAAGCCGTCGACGAAGACCCGTGCCATGTCCGGCACCGTCGTGCTGGCCCCGGCCGACGCCAAGAAGATCAAGAAGCTTCTCGGCAAGTGACGGCGCCGCCCCCTTCCGACAGGGGGCGCGATCGTGAACCGGGACCCATTCGCTTTCGGGCCGCGTGAGAACCCCACGGCCCCCTAGAAGGAGTTACTCAAGTGGCACGCGTCAAGCGGGCAGTCAACGCCCAGAAGAAGCGCCGGGCGATCCTCGAGCAGGCCAGCGGTTACCGCGGCCAGCGTTCCCGCCTGTACCGCAAGGCGAAGGAGCAGGTCACCCACTCCCTCGTCTACAACTACAACGACCGCAAGAAGCGCAAGGGCGACTTCCGTCAGCTGTGGATCCAGCGCATCAACGCCGCTGCCCGCGCCAACGGCATCACCTACAACCGCTTCATCCAGGGTCTGAAGGCCGCCAACGTCGAGGTGGACCGCAAGATCCTCGCCGAGCTGGCCGTGAACGACGCCAACGCGTTCGCCGCGCTGGTCGAGGTGGCCCAGAAGGCCCTGCCGAGCGACGTCAACGCCCCGAAGGCGGCCTGACCCACCGCTCTTCCGGACCCGCAGGCCGTGTGCCTGCGGGTCCGTGCTGTGTTCCGGGGCGCCGCGCCGCGCGCCCCGGCCAGACCCCGACCGAAGTGAGTGCACCCCCATGGCCGGCCCCGAGCTGACATCCCTGCGATCCCCTCGCGTCGTCGCCGCGCGCCGCCTGGCCAAGCGCAGCTTCCGCGGCAAGGAGCGCCGCTTCCTCGCCGAGGGCCCGCAGGCCGTCCGCGAGGCCATGGCCCATCTGATCGAGGTCTACGTCACCCCCGAGGCCGCCGCCCGGCACGCCGACATCGTCGCCGCGGCCCACGCCGCCCGGGTGCCCGTGCTCACCGCCACCGACGAGGTCGTCGCGGAGATGTCGGACACCGTCACCCCGCAGGGGATCATCGGCCTGTGCCGCTTCCTGGACACCCCGTTCGAGGAGATCCTGCGCGGCCGGCCGAAGCTCGTCGCCGTGCTGGCGCACGTGCGCGACCCCGGCAACGCCGGCACCGTGCTCCGCTGCGCCGACGCCGCGGGTGCCGAGGCCGTCGTCCTCACCGACGCCTCCGTCGACCTGTACAACCCCAAGGCCGTACGGGCCTCGGTCGGCAGCCTCTTCCACCTGCCCGTCGCCGTCGGCGTCCCCATGGACACCGTGGTGGGCGGCCTGCGCGGGGCCGGCGTACGGCTGCTCGCCGCCGACGGCGCGGGGGACCGCGACCTGGACGCCGAACTGGACGAGGGCACGATGGGCGGCCCCACCGCGTGGATCTTCGGCAACGAGGCCTGGGGCCTGCCGGCGGAGACCCGCGCACTCGCGGACCAGGTGGTGCGCGTCCCCATCCACGGACGGGCCGAGAGCCTCAACCTCGCCACGGCCGCCGCCGTGTGCCTCTACGCCTCCGCCCGCGCGCAGCGTGCTCCCGGAGGGTGCCGCACCGTGACAATGAGCTAGTAGTGTGACGCCCTCGGGGACCGCCCTGGAGAGGGGGTTACGGGGATGGACGTCAGGACGAACGGCGGCACGCCGCCGTGCGCGCTGCAGGGCTGGCCGACTGTCCTGACCGAACTCGGCGTCACGCCCGACGAACTCCCGGACGGCCTCGTCGTCGCCGACGAGCACGGCCTCGTCCTCTGCTTCAACGCGGCCGCCGCCCGGATCACCGCGCTCGACCCCGCCGAGGTCGTCGGCCGCCCCATCGAGCAGGCGCTGCCCCTGGAGGACCTGGACGGACGCCGCTGGTGGCAGCTCACCGACCCGTACGGGGGCCTGGCCACCCGCAGCGGGCAACCCGAGCGCAACCTGCTGCTCCCCGGAGGCCGCGAGGTCCTGGTCTCCGCCAAGTACGTCCGCGACCGGCCGACCGGCCCGGTGCGCCGGCTGGTCGTCGCGCTGCGCGGCACCGAGGCGCGGCGGCGCACCGAGCGCAGCCACGCCGAGCTGATCGCCACCGTCGCGCACGAGCTGCGCTCCCCGCTCACCTCGGTCAAGGGCTTCACCGCCACCCTCCTGGCGAAGTGGGAACGCTTCACCGAGGACCAGAAGAAGCTCATGCTGGAGACCGTCCACGCCGACGCCAACCGTGTCACACGGCTGATCGCGGAGCTGCTCGACATCTCCCGGATCGACTCCGGCCGCCTGGAGGTGCGCCGGCAGCTCGTCGACATCGCCGCCGCGGTGCGGCGCCACGTGGACGCCCTCGTCGCGGCCGGGCAGCCCGCGGACCGTTTCGCCGTGCGGGTGGCGGAGTCGCTGCCGTCGCTGTGGGCCGACCCCGACAAGGTCGACCAGATCCTGGGGAACCTGCTGGAAAACGCCGTGCGTCACGGGGAGGGAACTGTCACCATTGAGGTGGCAGCTGCACCCGCGTCGGCGGTCTCCCCGCGCGAGCCGGGATGGTCCGGCACGGCAGTGACCGTGAGCGACGAGGGGCCAGGAATCCCGGAGGAGTCCATGAACCGCGTCTTCACCCGCTTCTGGCGGGGTAGCAAACGCGGTGGCACGGGCCTGGGTCTGTACATCGTCAAGGGCATCGTCGAGGCCCACGGCGGTACGATCACTGTGGGTCGCGCGCCCGGGAAGGGCGCCCAGTTCCGATTTATTCTGCCCGTCGGGGCGCCGGCCTTCACGGCCTGAGCGAATCGCGTGGTGATCCACCGGCCCCGACGGGCGTGACCAGCCTTTCCCCGTGGCCCCGATAGACTCGACCCTTGGCATTCAGCGGTCGGGCAGGCAGGTCGGCCACGCCATCACCCACATCGGAACGGGAAGAAATGTCGGCACCGAACAAGTCGTACGACCCTGTCGAGGTCGAGGCACTGAAACCGGAAGAGATCGAGCGCCGGCGCGACGAGGCGCTCGCCGCGATCGCCGAAGCAGCCGACCTCGACGCGCTGCGCGAGGTCAAGGTGGCCCACACCGGGGACCGCTCGCCGCTCGCCCTGGCCAACCGCGAGATCGGCGCACTCCCGCCGCACGCCAAGGCGGACGCCGGCAAGCGCGTCGGCCAGGCCCGCGGCGCGGTCAACCAGGCGCTCAAGGCCCGGCAGGAGGTGCTGGAGAACGAGCGCGACGAGCGCGTGCTGGTCGAGGAGGCGGTGGACGTCACCCTGCCCTACGACCGCGTCCCGCGCGGTGCCCGGCACCCGCTGACCACCCTCTCCGAGCGCATCGAGGACGTCTTCGTGGCCATGGGCTACGAGGTGGCCGAGGGCCCCGAGGTCGAGGCCGAGTGGTTCAACTTCGACGCCCTCAACATCTGGGCGGACCACCCCGCGCGCACCATGCAGGACACGTTCTTCGTCGAGGGCGACAAGCCCGCCGGCGCCGGTCCCGAGGAGAGCGGCGTCGTGCTGCGCACGCACACCTCCCCGGTGCAGATCCGCTCCCTGCTCGACCGCGAGCCGCCGGTCTACGTGATCTGCCCCGGCCGGGTCTACCGCTCCGACGAGCTGGACGCCACCCACACCCCGGTCTTCAACCAGGTCGAGCTGCTCGCGGTCGACGAGGGCCTGACCATGGCCGACCTGAAGGGCACGCTGGACCACATGGTCCAGTCGCTGTTCGGTGAGGACATCACGACCCGGCTCCGCCCGAACTACTTCCCGTTCACCGAGCCGTCCGCCGAGATGGACATGGTCTGCTACGTCTGCCGCGGCGAGTCCGTCGGCAACCCGGACCGTCCCTGCCGTACCTGCGGCAGCGAGGGCTGGATCGAGCTCGGCGGCTGCGGCATGGTCAACCCCCGGGTGCTCACCGCCTGCGGCGTCGACCCGGAGAAGTACAGCGGCTTCGCCTTCGGCTTCGGCATCGAGCGCATGCTGATGTTCCGTCACAACGTCGAGGACATGCGAGACATCGTCGAGGGTGACGTGCGCTTCACCCTTCCGTTCGGGATGGAGATCTGATGCGGGTCCCGCTTTCTTGGCTGCGGGAGTACGTCGACCTGCCCGCCGGCGAGTCCGGCCGCGACGTCCAGGCCAAGCTCATTTCCGCCGGCCTCGAGGTCGAGACCGTCGAGCAGCTCGGCGCCGGCCTCAAGGGCCCGCTGGTGGTCGGCAAGGTGCTCACCATCGAGGAGCTGACCGGCTTCAAGAAGCCGATCCGCTTCTGCACCGTCGACGTCGGCACCGCCAACGGGACGGGCGAGCCGCAGGAGATCGTCTGCGGCGCGACCAACTTCGCCGTCGGCGACAAGGTCGTCGTGATCCTCCCCGGCGGTGTCCTGCCCGGCAACTTCGAGATCTCCGCGCGCAAGACCTACGGGCGCAACTCGCACGGCATGATCTGCTCCGCGCGTGAGCTCGGCATGGGCGACGACCACGACGGCATCATCGTCCTGCCGCCGGAGCACGAGGCCGGCACCGACGCGATCGAGCTGCTGGAGCTCCTCGACGAGGTGCTGGACATCGCGGTCACCCCCGACCGCGGCTACTGCCTGTCGATGCGCGGTGTCGCCCGTGAGGCCGCCATCGCCTACGGCCTGCCACTGCGCGACCCCGCGCTGCTGGACGTGCCCGGCCCCAACTCCTACGGCTACGAGGTGCGCGTCGCCGACCCGGTCGGCTGCGACCGCTTCACCGCGCGCACCGTCACCGGGCTGGACCCGGAGGCCGGTTCGCCGATCTGGCTGCAGCGCCGGCTGCAGAAGGCCGGCATGCGGCCGATCTCGCTCGCCGTGGACGTCACCAACTACGTGATGCTGGAGCTGGGCCAGCCCCTGCACGCGTACGACCGCCACCGCATCGAGGGCGCCATCGGCGTGCGCCGGGCACACCCGGGCGAGAAGCTGACCACGCTCGACGGCCAGGTGCGCGTCCTCGACCCCGAGGACCTGGTGATCACCGACAACCGCGGGCCGATCGGCCTGGCCGGTGTCATGGGCGGCGCCAACACCGAGATCGACGAGACGGGTGCCACGACGACGGACGTCGTCATCGAGGCGGCCCACTTCGACCCGGTCGCCATCGCCCGCACCGCGCGCCGGCACAAGCTGTCCTCGGAGGCCTCCAAGCGCTTCGAGCGCGGCGTGGACCCGCAGGCCGCGGCCGCCGCCGCGCAGCGCACCGTGGACCTGCTGGTGCTGCTCGCGGGCGGTACCGCAGAGGCCGGCGTCACCGAGGTCATCGCGCCCTCGGCGCCGCACACCATCACCATCCCCGCCGACCACCCGGACAAGGTGGCGGGCATGGCGTACGGCCGTGAGACCGTGGTCCGCCGGCTGCAGCAGGTCGGCTGCGACGTCTACGGCGCCGACGAGCTGATCGTCACCGTGCCGTCGTGGCGCCCCGACCTGCGCGACCCCAACGACCTCGCCGAGGAGGTCATCCGGCTGGAGGGCTACGAGAACCTGCCCTCCACCCTGCCGAAGCTGCCCTCGGGCCGCGGTCTGACCGAGTCGCAGAAGCTGCGCCGCCGGGTCGGCCGGGCGCTGGCCGGGGCGGGCTACGTCGAGGTGCAGAACTACCCGTTCGTCGGCGAGGCGGTCTTCGACCAGCTCGGCCTCGACGCGGACGACCCGCGCCGCATCACGGTCAAGCTGGCCAACCCGCTGTCGGACGAGGAGCCCGCGCTCCGCACGACCATGCTGGCCGGGCTGCTCGGCGCCCTGCGCCGCAACGTCGGGCGCGGCGCGCACGACCTCGCCCTCTTCGAGACGGGCCTGGTCTTCCGCCCCAGCGGCGAGGAGCCCGCGCCGCCGCGGCTGCCGGTCGACCGGCGCCCGACCGATGCCGAGATCGCCGCGCTCAACGCCGCCCTGCCGCGGCAGCCGCGGCGGGTCGCCGTCGTCCTGGCCGGTGCCCGTGAGCAGGCCGGCTGGTGGGGCCAGGGCCGTCCCACCGGGGCGGCGGACGCCATCGAGGCGGGCCGGATCGTCGCCCGCGAGGCCGGGGTCGAGCTGATCGTCCGCCAGGACCAGCAGGCGCCCTTCCACCCGGGCCGCTGCGCCGCGCTCCTCGCGGTGGTCGACGGCGAGGAGGTGCTGGTCGGCAATGCCGGCGAGCTGCACCCCCGGGTGATCAAGGCGCTGCACCTGCCGGAGCGCACCTCCGCCATGGAGATCGACCTCGACCGCCTGGAGCGTGCCGCCGGTGGTCCGGTCGTCGCGCCGCGCGTGTCCACCTTCCCGGTGGCCACCCAGGACGTCGCCCTGGTCGTGGACGCCTCCGTCCCGGCCGCCGAGGTGGAGACCGCTCTCCGCTCCGGCGCCGGCGAACTGCTCGAATCGCTGAGGCTGTTCGACATCTTCACCGGTGAGCAGATCGGCGGGGGGAGGAAGTCGCTCGCCTACAGCCTGCGCTTCCGCGCCCCCGACCGTACGCTCACCGCCGACGAGGCCTCCGCGGCCCGTGACGCGGCGGTCGCCGCCGCCGCGGAGCGCACGGGAGCGACGCTGCGCGGCGCCTGACGCCGCCCGCGGCGCCCGTCCGCTCGATCGCGTCCGCGTGGGGCGCCCCGGTCCGCCGGGGGCGCCCCATCGGCGTTCTCCCCGGTCACGTAGCCCGATCGGGTGAAATGATTCCGCTGGGTATCCGCTTCGTCGCGCCGAGTCGCCACAATCGGTCGGAACCAGGGCCCACTCGACGCGGGGGCTGTGTCGTCGTCGGCCGCGTCAACGGCTTCAGGGGGAGCCCCGAGGCATGATCCGACCCAGGGCAGTCAGCGGCGAACGCGGACGAAGGGCACGGGGGTTGGCGATCCTGTCATTGCCGGGGCTCTGGGTGGCCGCGGTGCTGGGCATGGTGTACGCGCTGCCCGGGGGAGTCCAGTGGGTCCCCGCCGTGGTGGCGGCGCCGGTGATCGCGTGCGCGGGGACGGGCCGGCGCCGCTGCGTCCTGGCCGGCGGCGGTCTCGCCGTGGTGGCCGTGGCCGTGGCGGTGCCGGACACCGGGCAGCGCCTCGGCACGGAGGTCGCGGTCCTCGCCGTCCTCGCCCTCTGCTTCTGGCTCGTGGACCGCAGGGCCCGGCTCGCCGCCGAGCTGGACCGTACGCGGGAGATCGCCGTCGCCGCCCAGCAGGTGCTGCTGCGCCCGCTGCCGCAACGGGTGAACGACCTGGCGGTGGCGGGCGACTACCTCTCGGCCAGCCGGGGTGCCCGGGTCGGCGGTGACCTGTACGAGGTGCTCGCGACGCCCTACGGGGTGCGCGCGGTCATCGGTGACGTACGCGGCCACGGCCTGGAGGCCATCGGCACGGTCGCCGCGCTGCTCGGCAGCTTCCGCGAGGCCGCGCACGACGAGCCTGAGCTCGGGGGCGTGCTCCGGCGGCTGGACAGGGCGTTCCACCGGCACCTGCGGGGGCGTGCGCACGCCGCCGAGGAGTTCGTGACCCTGATGCTGCTGGAAGTCGGCGAGGACTGCGGCGTCCAGGTCGTCAACTGCGGCCACCCGCAGCCGTACCGGCTCTGCCCCGACCGGCCCGGACGGTTCCGCGCCTGCCCGCTGGAGGCCGGCGATCCGTGCCCGCCGCTCGGCCTGTTCGACCCGGGGCCGGACGTGAAGGCCGTGTCCTGCGGCGAACTCCTCCCCGGCCAGGCGCTGTTCCTGCACACCGACGGCGCGGTGGACGCCCGGGACACGGCCGGGGAGTTCTTCCCGCTGCTGCCGGTGCTTGAATGGGCCGCCCAGTCGGCGGCTCGCGGCGGTGCGTTGTGCGCGCCGGTCCTGGTCGACGCGGTGCGCGCCGCCTTCCTGCGCCACACGCGGGGACGGCTGACCGACGACGCGGCCCTGCTGGTGATCCACCGGGACGCCCCACGCGTGCCCGCACAGGCGGCCGGTGCCCGTACCGCAACCGGAGTTCCCGGAGTGCCGCGCCTCTGATCGGGCCCAATCCTTGGTAAACCTGGGTCGACCTCCGAGCAAAACGCCCATTGCTCGTATACCGGCCAGAACGAGGAGAGGGGCAGGCATGGCAACCCCGACCGTCACCGGAGCCGATCTGTCCGCGCCCACGGGAGAGCTGATCGCCGTGGTCGGCCCGCCCGGCCCGCAGCGCTCCGCGATGCAGCTCGCCCTTAACAGCGCGCCCTGGAGCCGTGGTCCCTCCGTGACTACGACCGTCATCAGCCGCGGCGCGTGGAGCGAACTGCGCCGGGTCGCGGCCGCGGGGATCACCGTCGTCGCGGCGTGTGACAGCGCGCTGGCGGCGGATGCGGGGGCGCATCGTGTGGTGCTGTTGCCGCATCCCGATGGGGTTGCCTGACCCCGTGTCGCCGTGTGCGGGCCGTGTGTGGTTGGGGTTGGGGTTTCCGGGAGAAGCCCCACCACGCACCGCGTGCACGTGGCGACGCGGGGTGCCCCGGAAGGGGCTGGCGTGACCGACGCCTCCGTGGAAGGCTGACTGCGGCCATTGACAAGGCAGTTGGGCAAACGTTGTCATGAGCATATGCCGTCCCTGATCGGGCGTCGGGAGATCCTCGACCATGCCCGGACACAGCTGACCGCCGGTCCGGGCGTCCTGCTCCATGGAGCGGCGGGCATCGGCAAGTCGGCGCTGCTCGCAGCGCTGACCGACGAGGTCCCGTCGGGCGGCTTCGTGCTGCGCTGCGTGCCCGCCGAGGAGGACGCGAAGCTGCCCTTCGTGGCCCTGATGGACCTCTTCGCCCGGGTGCCGGAGGAGTACGTCGACGGGCTGTCGGAGGGGCCCCGCGCGGCTCTGCGCGCCGCGCTGCTGCGCGGCCACGAGCCTGTCGCGACGCAGAGCCGGCTGGCGGTGCGCGATGCGGCGGTCGAACTGCTGAGGGCCCTCGCGGCGGCCGGCCCCGTGCTGATCGTCGTGGACGACCTGCAGTGGCTCGACATGCCCAGTGCCGAGGTTCTCTCGCTGGCCCTGCGGCGGCTGCCGCCCGGTGAGGCCGTGCGCTTCCTGGCCGCCGAGCGCGTCATGGAGGGTGAGGAGCCGCCCGGGCTGCGGTGCTGCCCGCCGGGCACCACGGCGCTCGCCGTGCCGCCGCTGTCCGACGGGGACGTGGCCGAACTGCTGCTGGACGACACCGGGGCGCGGCTGCCCGAGCCCGCCGTCCGGGCCATCCAGGACACCGCCGCGGGCAATCCGCTGTACGCCCTGGAACTCGGCCGCGCCGCGCTGCGCGACGGCACGCCCTTCGAGGCCGGCGACACCCTGTCCGTGCCGCCCCGGCTGCGCGATCTGCTGCTGGACCGGGTACGGCTGCTGCCCGCCTCCGCCCGGCAGACCCTCCTGGTGGCCAGTGCCTCGGCCCGTCCCACGCTGGCACTGCTCGGCGCCGCCGGGGTACCGGACCCGGAGGGCGATCTGGCCACCGCCGAGGCACTCGGGGTCGCCGTGGCCGACGCCGAGGGAACGATCCGCTTCCAGCACCCGCTGATCCGCGCAGCCGTCTACGCCGACACCCCCGAGCACGGCCGGCGCGCCGCCCACAAACTCCTCGCCCGCGTCGTTCCCGAACCGGTCGAGCAGGCCCGCCACCTGGCCCTGGCCCATCCGCACGCGGACGAGACCACCGCGGCCACGCTCAGCGCCGCCGCCGAGTCCGCGCGCCGTCGCGGCGCCCCCGCCACCGCCGCCGAACTCGCCGCCCTGGCGGCCCGCCGTACCCCTGCGGACCGCCCGGCGGACCGCGCCGACCGGCTGCTCGCCGCCGCCGAGTACGCCAGCGACGCCGGGCTGCGGGGCGACGCCGAACGGGCCGCGGAGACCGTACTCGCCGAGGCCGGCTCCCCCCGGCAGCGCGTGCTGGCCCGGCTGATCATGCTCGGCAACGCCGGACAGGCGCTCGGCGGAGCGGGCCGCCTCATAGCGGACGGACTGGTGGAGGCCGAGGGACACCCCGCGCTCGAGGCCCGGCTGCACCAGTGGGCCGCCGTACGCCACCTCATCGGCGGGCGCCCCGCCCAGGCCGCCGCCCACGCGCGCCGTGCCGCCGACATGGCGCTGCTCGCCGGCGGCGAGGGAACGGACGCCGTGGACACCCGGGTGGCCGCCCTGGCGCTGCTCGCCCGGCTGCACGCGCTGCACGGCGAGGCGGAGTCCGCCGAGGCGGCGCTCGGCGAGGCGCTCGGCCTCCCGATGCCGCCCGACGGTCCCGGCGCCCGCGAACTGGTCCGCACCCGGGCGATCCTGGGCGCCGACGCCGACCGCATCACCGAGGCCGAACGTGAGATGGCGGGCCTTCTCGGCAGGACCGGTGAGTACGTCTCCGTCGAGGAGACCGCCGCCACCCTGGTGGCGCTGATCCGCATCCAAGTGCGGTCCGGACGCTGCCGCGAGGCCCTGGACAACGTTGCCCGTTGCGCCGTGCTCCCCGTCCGGGCCGGCAACGACTCACCGCCCGTGCTCTACGCCGCCGCGCTCGCCGAGACCGCCGGCGGACGCCTGGACCGCGCGCTGGAGCTCGCCGACCGCACCATCCGGGCCTGCATGACCGACGGGGACCAACTCTTCCTGCTGCGGGCACTGGGCGTCCGCGGCCGCGCGCAACTGCTGGCGGGAGGGCGCGAGAACACCGCGGCCGCCGTCGAGACCCTGCGCCAGGTGCGCAGGCTGGGCGAGACGATGGGCATCGCCGACCCGGTGATGCTGCGCTGGTACGGGGACCTCGCCGAGGCGACGGTCATCCTGGGCGACACGGACTCCGCGGCCGAGATCCTGCGCGCCGCGCGCCGCCGTGCCGGGGCGCGGCCCTCCGTCAGCGTGCTCTCCGCGCTGGACCGCGCCGAGGGGCTGCGCGAGTGCCTGCTGGGCCGTTCCAAGCGGGGCATCGCCCGCATCCAGGCCGCCGCCGACCGGCTGCGCGGCCGTTCGCTCCCCATCGACCTCGCCCGCACGCTGATCGTGCTGGGCGCCGCCGAGCGCCGCCCTCGCCGGGCGGCGGCGGCCCGGAGCGCCCTGATCGAGGCCCTGGAGATCAGCTCGGCGGTCGGCGCTGCCCCGGTCGAGGCCCGGGCCCGCGCGGAGCTGGCCCGGCTCGACGCGCGGTGGGAGTCGCCGGCGCGGACGCCGGACTACGCGTAGCCGGGCCACGCGCAGCCCGGGCGGGGACCGCGTGCCGCCGGACTACACGTAGTCGTAGAAGCCGTGGCCGGACTTCCGGCCCAGCCGGCCCGCGTCCACCATGCGCTGGAGCAGCGGGGGAGCGGCGTACAGCGGCTCCTTGAACTCCTCGTACATGGAGTCGGCGACCGAGGCGACGGTGTCGAGGCCGATGAGGTCCGAGAGCTTGAGCGGGCCCATCGGGTGGGCGCAGCCCATCTCCATGCCGTTGTCGATGTCCTCGCGGCTGGCGATGCCCGTCTCGAACATCCGGATCGAGGACAGCAGGTACGGGATGAGCAGCGCGTTCACCACGAAGCCCGCGCGGTCCTGGGCCCGGATCGGGTGCTTGCCCAGCACGTCGGTGACGAGCTTCTCGGCGCGTACCAGCGTCTGGCCGTCCGTGGTCAGAGCGGGGATCAGCTCGACGAGCTTCTGCACCGGCGCCGGGTTGAAGAAGTGGATGCCGAGCACCTGCTCCGGGCGGGAGGTCGCGACGGCGAGCTTCACCAGCGGGATGGAGGAGGTGTTCGAGGCCAGGATCGCGTCCCGGCGGGTCACCACCTGGTCGAGCACCTGGAAGATCTCGGTCTTGACCTGCTCGTTCTCGACGACGGCCTCGATGACGAGGTCGCGGTCGGCGAAGTCGCCGAGGTCGGTGGTGAAGGTGAGGCGCTCGAGCGTCGCGTCGCGCTCCTCCTCGGTGATCTTGCCGCGTTCCGCCGCCTTGCGGAGCGAGTTCGTCAGCCGGGTACGGCCCAGCTCCAGCGCCTCGCCGGTGGTCTCCGCCACCCGGACGTCCAGTCCGGCCCGGGCGCACACCTCGGCGATACCCGCGCCCATCTGGCCACAGCCCACCACACCGACATAACGGATGTCGTCGTTCAACGCCCAGCCTCTCCCTGATCGCGAGATGAAGACCCGGACCGTTGTGCGGTCCGGACCAGCCCGCTCGACATTACACCCGGGTGGCGTACCGGTCCGGTGCCGGTGCGCGGGCCCCCGCCGGACGGGTCCTGCTCCGTGACCGGGCAGGACGCGGGCGCCCCGGGATGCCCGCGGGCGTCGTCGTGGCGGACGGGCCCGGGGGGCGTTCGCACCGTACGGGGCGTGTGGGGTGCGACGGCGCCCGGTGACACGCCGGAGCCGGGTGAGGTTGCCCGTTGGGTCGATTCGACCCATTATCGGCGGAATATGACAGGCGATCAGGGGGCAGTCATGCGCCGACTCTCACGCAGGGCCTTCGCCGCGGGCGCGGCCGGGGCGCTGGGCACGGTCCTCGCCGCCGGCGAGGCCGCCGCGGCGGCGGCTCCGGCCGGGGCGGCGGCGGGCGGGCCCGGCGTACCGGTGCAGTTCCGCGGTATGTGGCTGGCGACGGTCGCCAACCGCGACTGGCCCTCCGCCCAGGGGCTGCCGGCCCGTCAGCAGCGGGACGAACTGCTGGACTTCCTCGACCTCGCCGTCGCACGACGGCTCAACGCGGTCGTGATGCAGGTGCGTCCGACCGCCGACGCGCTGTGGCCGTCCCCGTACGAGCCATGGTCCGAGTACCTGACCGGCGTGCAGGGCCGGGACCCTGGCTGGGACCCGCTGGGCACCGCCGTGGCGGAGGCCCACGCGCGCGGACTGGAGCTGCACGCCTGGTTCAACCCGTTCCGCGTCGCCAACCACGAGGACCCGGAACGCCTGTCCCCGGACCACCCCGCCCGTATGAACCCGGACTGGGTGGTCCCCTACGGCGGCAAGCTCTACTACAACCCCGGACTGCCCCGGGTCCGCCGCTTCGTGCAGGACGCCATGCTCGACGCCGTCCGCCGCTACCCGGTCGACGGGGTGCACTGGGACGACTACTTCTACCCCTATCCCGTGGCCGGCCGGGTCTTCGACGACGAAGATGCCTTCGCCCGCTACGGGGAGGGCTTCGACGACCTCGCCTCCTGGCGGCGCGACAACATCGACCTGCTCGTCAGCGAGACGGCCGCCCGCATCAGGTCCCTGCGGCCCACCACCCGCTTCGGCGTCAGCCCCTTCGCCGTCTGGCGCAACCGCAGCACGGACCCGCGCGGCTCCGACACCCGCGGCGGGGTCCAGACGTACGACGACCTCTACGCCGACACCCGCGGCTGGGTCCGCGAGGGCTGGATCGACTACATCGTGCCGCAGGTCTACTGGCACATCGGCTTCGACGTCGCCGACTACGCCGCGCTGGTCCCCTGGTGGGCCGACGTCGTCGACGGCACCCGGGTGCAGCTCTACATCGGGGAGGCCCTGTACCGCGCGGGCGGCTCCGGCGAGGCGGCGGCCTGGCAGGACCCGGCAGAGCTCTCCCGCCACCTCGACCTCGACCGGAACCATCCCCAGGTGCTCGGCAACGTCTTCTTCTCCGCCAAGGAGGTCGCGGCCGACCCCATCGGCGCGATGGCCCGGGTCGTCGCCGACCACTACACGACGCGGGTCCGCACCCCGCGCTGGACGTGACCGGCCGCGGGGCGTGCGACGGACCGCGGCCGCGTGGTGCGGCGGCCGCGGTCCGGCACGATGCCGTGCTGAACGGCTCAGCGGGAGGGGGTCGCGCCCCGCCCGTGCTCCACCGTTGAGTCCGGTCCGGGGGACAGGATGCACTCATGTCCGTCGTCGTACCGGACGCGGTACGGCGGCTCGCCACCCTGCCCCATGACCTCGACGATCTCGGCGACCTTGTCGTGCTGGCCGACGACCCGCCCGTGCTGCCTGACCCGGTCACCCTTGTTCGCGTGCATCGGAGACCTCCTGAGAACTCGGCGGTCCGCAGCCTTGCCCCTCCAGTCTAGGTTCGGCCGCCGCGTCCGCACCCTTTGGGGAACAGGTGACGTCGCGTGGACGAGGGCGGTGTCCTCCAGCAGCTCCGGGGCCGGCCGGACCGTCGTCAACCAGGTTGTGCGGGCCGCGATCAGGGCTCAGTCCGGCCGCAGGCCGAGTTCCGCGAGCATGCGCGGGCCCGGCGTGCGCCGGTAGCCCGCCCACAGGGGGCCGCCGCAGGCGTGGAGCACGGCGTCGACCGCCTCGGCGAAGGGCTCGCGCGGGCCGCCGCGGACGAGGTCGCGGTAGCCGCCGAGGAGGAGGACGGCCAGCTCCGGGTCCGCCTCGCGCAGCCGGCGGGGCAGCCATTTGCCGCCGCCGCGCCAGTGGTTGCGGGCCCCGAGCAGCAGCTCGGCGGCACGGTCCAGCAGGGCGGCGGCGACGGCGAGCAGTTCCTCCTCGTCGCGGGCGCCGAGGAGGTCGTCGCGCAGGTCCGTGACGACGTACCGCTGGTGGTCGACGACGGGGGCGGGGACCGCCGGCGGGCCGGCGTCGAGGATCCGCTCCGCGGTGTCGCGGAGCCGGGCGGCGGTGCCGTCGCGGTCGAGGATGACGACCCCCCGCGCGCACATGAAGGCCATGGTGCCGGTGCCGCGGTCGCGGTCGTGCTCCATGAAGGCCCGCGCCGACTGCGGGGTGTGCACGAAGAGCTCGACCGGCCAGGAGCCCCACGTGAGCGATTCGGCGTGGCACCCGGCGGGCGGGTCGAGGACGACGACCACGTCCAGGTCGGACGTCGCTGTCCCCTCGCCGCGGGCGGTGGACCCGCCGAGGAAGCCGCCGAGGGCGTCGGGGAAGCGTTCTGTCAGCAGGCCGCGGGCCGCACCGATCGGATCATCCATGTGCGGACCCTACGGGGCCGCCGTGACCGGGGGCGACCCTTTCGGTGGCGCCCCGGCCGTCCTCCCGCGGTTCAGAACGGGTAGTGCGCCTGCTGCGTGGCCAGGGTGACCCAGCGGGTGTTGGAGAAGGCCTCCAGGCCCCAGCGGCCGCCGAAGCGGCCGTAGCCTGAGGACTTGAAACCGCCGAAGGGCGCCTGCGGCTCGTCGGCCACCGATTGGTCGTTGACGTGCACGATCCCGGTGCGCAGCCGGCGGGCGACGGCGAGCCCGTGGGTGCCGTTCTCGGTGATGACGCCCGCGGTCAGGCCGTGGTCGGTGTCGTTGGCCAGGGCCACGGCCTCGTCGTCGTCGGCGAAGGCGGCAACGGTCACGACCGGGCCGAAGGCCTCGCCGTAGTAGATCTCCGCGTCCTTGGGGACGTCGCGGAGCACGGTCGCCGGGTGGACCGCGCCGTCGGGCTCGCCGCCCCCGGTCAGGACGGTGGCGCCCTTGGCGACCGCGTCCTTCACCAGCGCCGCGACGCGCCGCGCCGAGCCCTCGCTCACCAGCGGGCCGACGACGGTGTGCGGGTGGGAGGGGTCGCCCGAGGGCAGCGAGGCGACCTTGGCGGTGAACTTGGCCGTGAACTCCTCGGCGAGGCTGTCGTGGACGAGGATCCGGTCGCCGGACATGCAGATCTGCCCGGAGTTCATGAAGACGCCGAAGACCGCGGCGTCGACGGCGTAGTCCACGTCGGCGTCGTCGAGCACGATGATCGCGTTCTTGCCGCCGAGCTCCAGCACCGCGGGCTTGAGCCGGCGCGCCGCGTGGGTGCCGATGATCCGCCCGACCTCGGTCGAGCCGGTGAAGTTGACGATGCGGACCCGGGGGTCGGAGATCAGGGCCTCGGCGACCTCGGCGGCGTCCTCGCGGGCGTTGGTGACCACGTTCAGCACACCGTCCGGGAGCCCCGCCTCGCGCAGGACATCGGCGACGAAGAGGCCGCAGGCCACCGGCGCGTCCTCGCTCGGCTTCACCACGACCGTGTTGCCCGCCGCCAGCGGCGCGGCGACCGCGCGGACGCCGAGGATGATCGGCGCGTTCCACGGCGCGAAGGCGGCGACGACGCCGACCGGCTCGCGCACCGCCATGCCGAGGACGCCCTCCTCCTGGGCGCTGAGCACCTCGCCGCGCGGCGCGGTGATGGCGGCGGCGGCCTCGCGGAGCATATTGGCGGCGAGCCCCACGTTGAAGTACGCCCAGGGGCGGGTGCCGCCGGCCTCGTGCGCCATGATCTCGGCGGCCTGCTCACCGCGCGCGTCCAGCAGGTCGGCCGCGTCCAGGAAGATCTTGCGGCGCGCGAAGGGGCTGAGCGCGGCCCACTCCGGGAAGGCGGCCTCGGCCGCGTCCACCGCCCGGGTGATGTCCTCGACGCCCCCGGCGGCGACGGTCGCGTACACCCCGCCCGTGAAGGGATTCAGGTCCTCGGCCGTACGTCCGGAGGCGGCCGGGACGTCCTTGCCGCCGATCAGCAGTTCGCGGGTGATGGTCATGGCAGCCCCTGTTCTGACGCGAACGACCCTGTTCGCACAGTGAACTATCATTCATTGAACGTTTGAGCACTGAGTCTGCGACGTCCCCACTGCTCTGTCAACGGACCGGGACACCGCGCGGGCGCCTATCCCCGATGGGCCGGTGAGCGCAGCGGAACGAAGGCGACCGCATGGCGAGGACCGCCGAAGGGCCGCCGAAACGCGGCCGGTCCGCCCGCCGGAGCGGGCGGTGATCGCGGCCGCCGGGCGCCGTGTGACCAAGGGCGCGGGCCCGGTGCCCGCGCGGGTCAGGACTCGGTGCGGCGCGACCGCTCGGCGTTCTTCTCCTTGATGCGGACCGCTTCCTTCCGCACCTCGGCCTGGGTGGCGCGCTCCTTCTCCAGCCACTCGGGGGCTTCCTGCTTCAGGGCCTCGATCTGCTCCGTGGTGAGGGCCTCGGTGATCCCGCCGCGGGCGAGGCCCGAGATGGAGACGCCCAGCTTCGCCGCGACCACCGGACGCGGGTGCGGGCCGTTGCGGCGCAGCTCCCGAAGCCACTCGGGAGGGTCGGACTGCAGCGCGTTCAGCTCGTCGCGCGAGACGACGCCCTCCCGGAACTCGGCGGGGGTGGCCTCGAGGTACACACCCAGCTTCTTCGCCGCTGTCGCGGGCTTCATGGTCTGGGCGGAGTGGTGCGACGTCATGCCCCAAGGATATAGAGCGCGTGCGCTGCCCCCGACCACTGCCGGGTAGCCTGGCCGGATGACCGGCAAGGATGCTCCCCCCTCGTTCCGCCTCGCCTACGTACCGGGCGTGACCCCCGCCAAGTGGGTGCGGATCTGGCAGGAGCGGCTGCCGGACATCCCCCTGGACCTCGTCATGGTGTCCGCCGCCGAGGCGCCCGGCATGCTCCGCGGCCTCGACGCGGACGCGGGCTTCGTGCGGCTGCCGATCGACCGGACGGACCTCAGCGCCATCCCGCTCTACACCGAGACGACGGTGGTCGTCGTCCCCAAGGACCACCTGGTGTCCGCCGCCGACGAGGTGTCCGTGCAGGATCTCGCCGACGACGTGGTATTCCACCCTCTCGACGACACGCTCGAGTGGCAGGAGCGCCCGGGGCGGCCCGCGATCGAGCGCCCGGCCACGACGGCGGACGCCGTCGAGCTCGTGGCGGCGGGCGTGGGGCTGCTCGTCGTCCCGCAGTCGCTGGCCCGTCTGCACCACCGCCGGGACCTCACCTACCGGCCGGTTGTCGACGCCCCCCAGTCGCGGGTGGCGCTGTCGTGGCGCGAGGACACGACGACCGACATGGTCGAGGACTTCATCGGCATCGTGCGCGGTCGTACCGTCAACAGCACGCGCGGCCGCGCGCAGGCCCCGGCACCGGCGCAGCAGAAGAAGCAGCGCCCCGACGAGGGCGCAGCGCGGCGCAAGCCGGCCGGAGGCAAGGCCGCCACGGGCAGGTCCGCCGGCCGGGCGTCCGCGAAGACCCCCCGCCCCGCGAAGCGCGGCAAGCCGCGCCGCCGTTCGTAACCGGGCGGCCGCCCCGGAGCACGTCCCCTCATGGCGGTCCGCGCTGTGCGCGCCGCCCGGCAGGTCCGCTGAACGTGCGGGGCTCCCGGTGGCGCCGTTCGGCCCGCACCTGGGCGGGTCGCCGGACGGGCCGGCCCCTTGTGGCGTCGCGTGGCACCACATGGTGCCACGTGGTGCCAATCTCGGCTTCCCGAAGGCGCACGAGCATGCATGGCGCCACCATGGCTCTGGTCCTTCCCTCCGTCTTTCGCCAGGTCAGGGCGGTCATTCTCAAACCCGCCCACGGCGAGGTGCCATTCGGGCTTGCGTGTGGTGCCATAGTGGTGCCACCATGACGTCATGGACCTCACTCCGTATGTCGACAGCCTGCGCCGCGAACTCGCGGTGGCCGCCGAAGCCGGCGGGGAAGACGCCCGCGAGCTGGCCGAGCGGCTCACCGCTCCTCTGGAGTCGGCGACCCGTCTGACCATGCTCAATGTGCTCTCCGCCGCGATGGACGAGATCACCCGCGAACTCGCCCCCGGCTCGGTCGACGTACGGCTGCGCGGGCTGGACCCCGACTTCGTCGTGACGCCGCCGCCCGCCGACAGCGGCGCCGCGGAAGCGGCCGCCGCGCCCGTCGAACCGCTCCGGGCGCAGGCGCCCGCCGAGGGCGACGAGGGCGGCACCGCCCGCGTCAACCTGCGTCTGCCGGCCCACCTCAAGGCGCGCGCCGAGGAGGCCGCGAGCCGCGAGGGCCTGTCGGTCAACGCGTGGCTGGTGCGGGCCGTGTCGGCCGCGGTCGACGGCGGCACCCGGCCGCCGCGTACGACGGAGAAGGCCCGCACCATCGGACAGAGCTTCACGGGCTGGGTGCGCTAGCCGCGCCCGCGCCCGCCCCGCATCACCCACACCACGTCCCACCAGCGGGGACGACCCGAGGACTCACGAGGACGGTACAGCCATGCCTTCTTTCGACACTCCCGAACCGATCTCGGTCACCGCCCACGTGGGCGCCGGTTCCATCCGGTTCACCGCGGGCGACCGCCGCGACACCGCCGTCGAGGTGCGCCCCCGCGACCCGAAGCGGGACAAGGACGTGCGGGCCGCCGACCAGACCGAGGTCGCGTACGCGAGCGGCGTCCTGACCGTCAGGACGAAGGAGCGCTTCCTTGTCGGGCCCTCCGGCGCCGTCGACGTGACGGTCGACCTGCCCACGGGCTCGCGCGTCGACGTGACCGGCTCCTGGACCCAGGTGCTCGGCGAGGGCCGGCTCGGCGAGGTACGGGTGAAGACCTCGTCCAATGACGTCCGCCTCGACACGACCGGCCCGCTTCAGCTGACCGCCTCCCACGGCTCGATCACCGTCGACCGGATCGAGGGCATGGCCGAGATCGTCACCAGCTCCGGCAGCCTGCGCGTCGGCACCGTCGACGGCCCCGCCGTCCTGAAGAACTCGCACGGCACCACGACCGTCGGCGCCGTGACCGGCGACCTGCGGGTGAGCGGCGCCCACGGCAACATCGACGTCGAGCGCGCCGAGAGCTCGGTCACGGCCACCGTCGCCCACGGCAACCTGCGCGTCGCCGAGGTCGCCCGCGGCACCGTCCAGCTGGAGACCTCCTACGGCGCCATCGAGGTCGGCATCCGCGAGGGTACCGCCGCCTGGCTCGACGTCAGCTCCGAGCGCGGGCAGGTGCGCAACACGCTCGCCGCCTCCGGCCCCCCGGAGGAGACGGAGGACGCCGTCACGGTCCGCGCCCGGACCCGCTGGGGCAACATCGACGTGCGCCGCGCCCGGGCCTGAGCGCCGGATCCGCCCACTCGCCCACCCACCCCAGTCACTTCAGTCTTCGAACGGGAGGGCTCCATGCCTTCATCTGTCATGCCCACTCCAAGATGGGGCGGTTCGCAGCCGCCCGCCGCCGTCTCCGCCGTCGGTCTGCGCAAGTCGTACGGCGACAAGACGGTGCTCGACGGCATCGATCTGCGCATCCCGGCCGGGTCCGTGTTCGCGCTCCTCGGGCCCAACGGCGCCGGCAAGACCACCACCGTGCAGATCCTGTCCACGCTCATCGCCGCCGACGGCGGGCAGGCCCAGGTCGCGGGCCACGATGTCGCCACGTCACCGGACGGGGTGCGCGCCGCGATCGGTGTGACCGGGCAGTTCGCCGCGCTCGACGACCTGCTCACCGCCGAGGAGAACCTGCTCCTCATGGCCGACCTGCTGCGCCTGGGCAAGCGTGAGGGGCGCTCCCGTGCCGGGGAGTTGCTTGAGCGGTTCGGCATCGCGGACGTCGCGCACCAGCGGGCCGCGGCCTTCTCCGGCGGTATGCGCCGTCGGCTCGACCTGGCCATGACGCTGGTCGGCGACCCCCGGGTGATCTTCCTCGACGAGCCGACGACCGGACTCGATCCACGCAGCCGCCGCACCATGTGGGACACGGTGCGCTCGCTGGTCGCGGGGGGCACCACCGTCTTCCTCACCACCCAGTACCTGGAGGAGGCCGACCAGCTGGCCGACCGGATCGCCGTGCTCGACGGCGGCCGGATCGTCGCCGAGGGCACCGCCGACGAGCTCAAGGCGCAGATCCCCGGCAGCCACGTACGGCTGCGGTTCACCGGCTCCGCCGAGTACGAGCGCGCGGCCGCCGCCTTCCCCGGCGCGGCCCGGGACGACGAGAACCTCGCCCTGCGCGTGGCGGGCGACGGCGGCCTCGACGCGCTGCGCGCCCTGCTCGACCGGCTCGACGCGGCCGGCATCAGGGCCGCCGACTTCTCCGTGCACACCCCCGACCTCGACGACGTGTTCCTCGCCCTGACCGGCCGCGACGCCACCGGAACCGGCGCAGGCGCCCCGCTTCACGCCAAGGAGACCCTGTGATGAGCACCCTCGCCCACGCCGTGCACGACTCGACGACGATGCTGCGGCGCAACCTCAAGCACGCGATCCGCTATCCGGCCGTGGGGTTCGGCAGCGCCATGACGCCGATCCTGATGCTGCTGCTGTTCGTGTACGCCTTCGGGGAGTCGATCGGCGCCGGAATGGGCGGCGGCCGGGACGCCTACCTGGAGTATCTGACGCCCGGCGTCATCATCATGGGGGTGGCCGCCGGCTCGATGTCGACCTCGATCGCGGTCTGCTCCGACATGACCGAGGGCATCATCAACCGCTTCCGCACCATGAACATCACACGTTCGTCGTTCATGACGGGGCATGTCATCGGTAGCGTCGTCCAGACGATGGCGTGCATGGTCCTGGTCGTCGGCGTCGCACTCGCCGTCGGCTTCCGGTCGGACGCGAGCCCGCTCGAATGGCTTGCCGCCGCCGGACTCCTCGCGGCCATCGCGTTCGCGGTGACCTGGCTGTCGGCGGCGCTCGGCCTGATCTCCAAGACCGTCGAGTCCGCGAGCAACAAGCCGCTGCTGGTCCAGTTCCTGCCGTTCCTCGGCTCCGCGTTCGTGCCGGCCGACTCGATGTCGCCGGGACTGCGCTGGTTCGCCGGGAACCAGCCGTTCACGCCGATGACCGAGACGCTGCGCGGACTGCTCTCCGGCTCGGCGATCGGCGACAACGGCTGGATCTCGCTCGCCTGGTGCGCCGGCATCGCCCTGGTGGGCTACGTCTGGTCGCGCTCGCTGTTCAACGGCACCACCAAGCGCTGAGAACCGGTTCCCATCTCGGTCGATCCCGTACCCGCGCCACGGCGGAGGGCTCGCTGCAGGCGAGCCCTCCGCCGGTGCGTTCACCCCGCCGGGAGAGCACCATGATGTACACGGTGTGTACATATCTTCGTCGGAGATCGCCACTTACCGTGATCGGTCTGCGGCGTAGGTTCGGCTCGCCGGGTCGGGGGACCGCCATCGGCCGCCGTCGCAGCGGCCCGGGCCGGTGGGCCGGAAAGCTTTGCATAAAAGTTCCGGACGCCGTATAGTCATGCCATCGAGGAGGAGGGTCCATGGCATTCCGGGCAGCGGTGGCGGGAGCGAGCGGGTACGCGGGCGGAGAGGTGCTGCGCCTGCTGCTGAACCACCCCGAGATCGAGATCGGCACGCTCACCGGGAACACCAACGCCGGGCAGCGCCTCGGCGGCCTGCAGCCGCATCTGCTGCCGCTGGCGGACCGCGTGCTGGAGGCCACCGGCGCGGAGGCGCTCGCCGGGCACGACGTGGTCTTCCTCGCCCTGCCGCACGGGGCGTCGGCCGCCGTCGCCGAGCAACTGGGCGACACGGCGCTCGTCGTCGACTGCGGTGCCGACTTCCGACTGGAGGACGCCGCCGACTGGGAGCGGTTCTACGGCTCCCCGCACGCCGGCTCGTGGCCGTACGGTCTTCCGGAACTGCCGGGTGCCCGCGCCGCGCTGGAGGGGTCCAAGCGCATCGCGGTCCCCGGTTGCTACCCCACCGCGGTCTCGCTCGCGCTGTTCCCCGCGTACGCGGCGGGCCTGGTGGAGCCCGAGGCCGTGATCGTCGCCGCGTCCGGCACCTCGGGCGCGGGCAAGGCGGCCAAGCCGCATCTGCTCGGCAGCGAGGTCATGGGCAACATGAGCCCGTACGGGGTGGGCGGCACGCACCGGCACACCCCGGAGATGATCCAGAACCTCTCGGCGGTGGCCGGGGAGCGGGTCTCGGTCTCCTTCACCCCGACCCTCGCGCCGATGCCGCGCGGCATCCTCGCCACGTGCAGCGCCAAGGCCAGGCCCGGCGTCACCGCGGAGGCCGTACGGACCGCGTACGAGAAGGCGCTCGCCGACGAGCCGTTCGCGCACCTGCTGCCGGAGGGCCAGTGGCCCGCCACCGCCGCCGTGTACGGGTCGAACGCCGCGCTGATCCAGGTGGCGTACGACGAGGCCGCCGGCCGTGTCGTCGTCGTCAGCGCCATCGACAACCTCACCAAGGGCACCGCGGGCGGCGCCGTGCAGAGCATGAACATCGCCCTGGGCTTTCCCGAGGGGCTGGGCCTGACCACCGCGGGGGTCGCGCCATGACCCCCCGCCCCGCCGCACGCGCCCGCCGCGCCGTCGCCGTCCTGCTCACCCGGGCGACGCCCTGCGACACGGGCGCCGAGGCGCGGGGGACGGCCCCGGCGGCCGGACGGCACACGGACATCACGGCGAAGGCCGCGCCCCTGCGGTGGGCCGGCGCAGAAGCGGACAAGGAGACGGCACAGTGAGCGTCACGGCAGCACAGGGATTCACGGCGGCGGGCATCGCCGCCGGGATCAAGGAGAACGGCAACCCGGACCTGGCCCTCGTGGTGAACAACGGTCCACGCCTCGCCGCGGCCGGCGTCTTCACCTCCAACCGCGTCAAGGCCGCCCCCGTCCTGTGGTCGGAGCAGGTCCTCAAGGGCGGGCAGGTCTCCGCCGTCGTCCTCAACTCCGGCGGCGCCAACGCCTGCACGGGCCCGCTGGGCTTCCAGGACACCCACGCCACCGCCGAGGCGGTCGCCGACGCCCTCGGGCACAGCGCGGGCGAGGTGGCCGTCTGCTCCACCGGGCTGATCGGGGTCCGGCTGCCCATGGACAAGCTGCTGCCGGGCATCGGGAAGGCCGCGGGCGAACTCTCCGCGCACGGCGGCGAGAAGGCCGCCATCGCCATCAAGACCACCGACACCGTCCACAAGACCGCCGTGTTCGAGGGAGCCGGCTGGACGGTGGGCGGTATGGCCAAGGGCGCGGGCATGCTCGCGCCGGGCCTGGCCACCATGCTGGTGGTCCTCACCACCGACGCCGACCTGGACTCCGCCACGCTCGACGGGGCCCTGCGCGGCGCCACCCGCACCACCTTCGACCGGGCCGACTCCGACGGCTGCATGTCGACCAACGACACCGTGCTGCTGCTCGCCTCCGGCGCCTCCGGCGTCACCCCCGCGTACGAGTCCTTCGCCGCCGCCGTCGAGCAGGTCTGCTCGGACCTCGCCCGCCAGCTGATCCGCGATGCCGAGGGCGCGTCCAAGGACATCAGGATCGACGTGATCAACGCGGCCACCGAGGACGACGCCGTCGAGGTGGGCCGCTCCATCGCCCGCAACAACCTGCTCAAGTGCGCCATCCACGGCGAGGACCCCAACTGGGGCCGGGTGCTGTCGGCGATCGGCACCACCTCCGCCGCCTTCGAGCCCGACCGCCTCAATGTCGCCATCAACGGCGTCTGGGTCTGCAAGTCCGGCTCCGTCGGAGAGGACCGCGAACTGGTGGACATGCGCTACCGCGAGGTCCACGTCACCGCCGACCTCGCCGCCGGCACCGAGACGGCGACCATCTGGACCAACGACCTGACCGCCGAGTACGTCCACGAGAACAGCGCCTACAGCTCATGAGCACCCGCAAGCACACCGCCCTGCCCAAGGCGCAGACCCTCATCGAGGCGCTGCCCTGGCTCACCCGCCACCACGGCAGGACCGTCGTCATCAAGTTCGGCGGGAACGCCATGGTCGACGAGGAGCTGAAGTCCGCCTTCGCACAGGACGTCGTCTTCCTGCGGCACGCAGGCCTCAAGCCCGTCGTCGTGCACGGCGGCGGCCCGCAGATCAGCGCCCAGCTCGACAAGCAGGGGCTGGTCAGCGAGTTCAAGGCCGGGCTGCGGGTCACCACGCCCGAGGCCATGGACGTCGTCCGCATGGTGCTCGCCGGTCAGGTGCAGCGCGAGCTGGTCAACCTGCTCAACGAGCACGGCCCTCTCGCCGTCGGCCTCACCGGCGAGGACGCCCACACCATCACCGCGACCCAGCACCGCCCGCTGATCGACGGCGAGGCCGTCGACATCGGCCGGGTCGGCCAGATCACCGACATCGACACCGGCGCCATCGAGGCCCTGCTGGAGAACGGACGCATCCCGGTCGTCTCCTCCATCGCCCGCAGCGCCGACGACGGCCACGTCTACAACGTCAACGCCGACACCGTCGCCGCGGCCCTGGCCGCGGCGCTCGGCGCCGAGACGCTGATGGTCCTCACGGACGTCGAGGGCCTGTACGAGGACTGGCCGAACAGCGACGAGGTGATCAGCCGGCTCACCGCGAGCGAGCTGGAGAAGCTGCTGCCCGAGCTGTCCAGCGGCATGGTGCCCAAGATGGAGGGCTGCCTGTACGCCGTGCGCAACGGCGTCCACACCGCCCGCGTGATCGACGGGCGGGTCCAGCACTCGATCCTGCTGGAGATCTTCACCGACGAGGGCATCGGCACGATGGTCGTGCCCGACGCCGCGAACGCTTCGGCGGGCGCATCCGCGAACGAAGGGGGACGGGCATGACCGGCACCGGAACCGGCGACCAGGGCGGCCAGGGGAACCAGGGGCTCACCCGGCGCTGGCAGGGCTCGCTGATGGACAACTACGGCACCCCGCGGCTGCCCCTGGTCCGCGGCGAGGGCGCGAGGTTCTGGGACGCCGACGGCAAGGAGTACCTGGACTTCCTCGGCGGCATCGCCGTCAACGCGCTCGGCACCGCCCACCCCGCGGTCGTCCGCGCGGTCTCCGACCAGATCGCGACCCTCGGCCACGTCTCCAACCTCTTCATCGCCGAACCCACCGTCGCCCTCGCCGAGCGGCTGCTCCAGCTCTCCGGCCGCCCCGGCCGGGTGCTGTTCTGCAACTCGGGCGCCGAGGCCAACGAAGCCGCCTTCAAGATCGGCCGGCTGACGGGCCGCACCCACATGGTGGCCACCGACGGCGGCTTCCACGGCCGCACCATGGGAGCCCTCGCGCTCACCGGGCAGCCCAAGAAGCGGGAGTCCTTCCGCCCGCTGCCCGGCGACGTCACCCATGTGCCGTACGGCGACACGGAGGCGCTGCGTGCCGCCGTCACCGAGGAGACCGCGCTCGTCGTCATCGAGCCCATCCAGGGCGAGAACGGCGTCGTCGTGCCCCCGGCCGGCTACCTGGCGGCCGCGCGGGAGATCACCCGCGCGACCGGCACCCTGCTCGTCCTGGACGAGGTGCAGACCGGCATCGGCCGCACCGGCCACTGGTTCGAGCACCAGGCCCAGGGCATCGAGCCGGATGTCGTCACCCTCGCCAAGGCCCTCGGCGGCGGCCTGCCCATCGGCGCAGCCCTCGCCTTCGGCCCCGCCGCCGACCTGCTGACCCCCGGTCAGCACGGCACCACCTTCGGCGGCAACCCGGTGGCCTGCGCCGCCGCGCTCGCCGTCCTGGACACCATCGAGCACGAGGGCGTGCTGGAGAACGTCAAGCGCCAGGGCGAGAAACTGCGCGAGGGCGTCGAGGCGCTCGGCCATCCTCTGGTCGATCACGTGCGCGGTGCGGGCCTCCTGCTGGGTATCGTGCTCACCGAGCCGCTCTCCGCCCAGGTGCAGACGGCGGCTCAGGACGCCGGACTCCTGGTGAACGCGGCCGTACCCGACACGGTGCGGCTCGCCCCGCCGCTGATCCTCGGTGACGCCGAGGTGGAAGCGTTCCTCGGGGCGCTGCCGGGCGTCCTCGACGCCGTACACGCCGTAGAGGAATCGCGATCCGGAGAATGACACGACGATGAGTGAGGCGCAGCAGCACAACGGCGGTGGAACCGCGGCCGTACCGCAGACCCGGATGGCACGCCACCGGCGGATCGTGGACATCCTGAACCGGCAGCCGGTGCGGTCCCAGAGCCAGCTCGCCAAGCTGCTCGCCGACGACGGGCTGAACGTCACCCAGGCGACGCTCTCCCGCGACCTCGACGAGCTGGGCGCGGTCAAGATCCGCACCAACAACGGCGAACTCATCTACGCCGTGCCCAGCGAGGGCGGTTTCCGCACGCCCATGGCGCCGCTGGGGGAGTCCGTGAAGGAGGAGCGGATGCGCCGTCTCGCCGGCGAGCTGCTCATCTCCGCCGAGGCCTCCGCCAACCTCGTCGTCGTCCGCACGCCCCCGGGCGCGGCCCAGTTCTTCGCGTCCGCGATCGACCAGGCCGAGGTGTACGACATCCTCGGCACGATCGCCGGCGACGACACGGTCATGCTGATCAGCCGCGACCCGGCAGGCGGGCAGGCGGTCGCCGACCACCTGCTGCGCCTGGCCGGGGGCGGCGCGTAGAGCGGGCCCGGCGCCGGCCGGATCAGACGACGGGGCTGAGGCCGCCGTCGAAGTTGATGCCGGTGCCGGTCACATAGGCGGCCCGTCCGGACAGCAGGAAGGCCACCAGGTCCGCGAACTCCTCCGCGCGGCCCACCCGGCCCAGCGGGATGCCGGACTCGCGGCCCATGGTGGCGTACAGCTCCTCCACGGCCACGCCGCGCTCCTCGGCCTGCCGCGTCCACTGGCCGCTCTCGACCAGGCCGACCAGGACGGCGTTGACCCGGATGTTGTCCGGCCCGAGCTCCTTGGACAGCGCCTTGGTCAGGGCGAGGCCCGCGGCGCGGGAGACCGAGGTCGGGGTGCTGCCCGCGCCGGGGGCCTTGGCCGACACGGCGAGGGTGTTGACGACGCCGCCGCCCCCCGCGGCACGCAGATGGGGGAGGGCCAGCCGGGTCAGCCGTACGGCTGCGTGCAGCTTCAGCTGCAGGTCCTCCTCCCACACCGCGTCGTCCTGGCGCTCGAAGAACCCGGCCGCGCTGCGGCCGGCGTTGTTGACCACGGCGTCGATCCGTCCCCAGCGTCCGTCGGCGGCGGCGACGAAGCGCTCGAGGTCCTCGGGACGGGTGACGTCCGCGGGCACGCCCACCACATCGGCGCCCGTGGCGCCCAGTTCCTTCACCACGTGCTCTATGCGCTCGGGGTCACGTCCGCACAGCGCCACCTTGGCGCCCTCGGCGGCCAGCCGCCGGACAAGGGCCGCGCCGAGTCCGTCGGACCCTCCGGTCACCAGCACGACCTTGTCGTTCAGTTGCAGATCCATGTGACGAATTCTTGCCACCTGGAACAGCTGATCGTCAAGCGCTCAATTTGGCTACGAATCGCCCGAATCCCGAGGTGTGCCAGGTGGTGCCGTCGGGAGCGACGGCGAAGGCCTCCACATCGGGGAGCTCTTCCAGCCACTCCCGGGCCCGGCCGCCCATGGCGTAACCGGCCGTCGCCCAGGAGTCCGCCTCGACGAGGGAGGGGCAGACCACGGTGAGGGACGCGAGCCCGGCGGACGGCGGCGCACCCGTGTACGGGTCGAGGATGTGGCAGCCGCGCTCGGCGGGACCCGAGGTGGCGACGGCCAGTTCGCCGTCCGCCTCGACGACGGTGGCCAGCCCGCCGGGCCGCAGCGGATCGGCGATGCCGACCCGCCAGGGGCCGCCGGCCAACTGGACGTCACCGCCGCCGTTGAGGCAGACCTTCTCCGCCCCGGCCACCGCGATCGTCCGTACGGCCCGTTCCACGGCCCAGCCCTTGACCAGGCCCGTGGGGTCGGGCGGGGTGTCCGCGCCCGCGTAGCGCAGGGTGAACCAGCCGTCGGTGCGGTGCTCGGCGTCCTCGCACAGTGCCAGCACCTCGCGCACCTCGGGGGAGCAGTCGGCGAGGGCGAGCTCCCCCCGGCCCAGACGGCTGATCTCACTGTCCGGGCGGAAGGTGGAGAACACCTCGTCGACCTGGTGCAGGGAGGCCACGGCCGCCTCCAGCGCGGCCCGGACGCGTGGATCGCGGGCGCCGCGCACGTCGAAGGAGAACACCGTTCCCATGCAGTGCTCGACGTGCCGCAGTCGCGGGGGGTTGTCGGACATCGTCAGGCACCGGCCTTGTCCAGCGCGCTCTGCAGCGACTTCCGGTAGCCCTCGCTGGTGAAGGAGGCCCCGGAGACGGTGTCGATCTGCGCGCTCTGGGCGGTGACCGCGGCCTGGTCGAGCTTCGGGACGGCGGTGGCGGTGAGCTGGTCGCTGGTGGGGGTGCCGCGGGGGGCCTGGACGGCGGCGGCCGACGTGATCCGTCCGTTCTCCACCGTGATCCTGACCTGGACCGGGCCGTAGCTGGTCTGCGCCACGTCGCCGGTGACGGTCTTCCGCGCGGGGGCGCCGCCCTGGTTCCCGTTCCCCGGGGACTTCGCCCCGCCGGAGCCCCGCCCGCCCGCGGGGGCCGACGCCACCGGCACCGACGGGTCCGGGCCGGCGGCCGACGGGGCCGCGGAGACCGGCGGCAGCTGCTGTGCCGGGGCGCCCGCCTGCGAGGTGAAGGGCGACGTCGTCGGCTTCAGGGCGAGCAGCAGCACGACGCCGGAGACGGTCGTCACGCTGCTCAGGAGGATCCGGCGCAGCGGGTGCTTCTTCTTCACGGGGACCTCACAGCTCGAAGGACTCGTGGTGGATACGGCGTTCCGGCACTCCGGCCTCGCGCAGCGCGGAGTACGACTCCTCGGCGAGCCCCGGAGGGCCGCACAGGTACACATCGTGCTGGTCGATGTCCGGCAGCATCCGCCGCAGCCCGTGCGCGGTGATCTCCGGGCGGGCGCCGTCCGGGCCGTTCACGGCGTACACCAGGCGCGCGCCGCGGTCCGCCGCGATCTCCTCCAGTTCGGCCCACAGCGCGAGGTCCTGCCTGCTGCGGGCCCGGTACAGCAGCGTGAGGTCGCCGGGGGCGGCCGGCAGCGTCTCGAACAGCGCCCGCAGCGGGGTGATCCCGGCCCCGCCCGCCAGCAGCAGCACCTTGCCGCCACGGCGGCGGGAGGCCGTCATCGCCCCGTACGGGCCCTCGGCCCACACCCGCGTGCCGGGCTGGAGCGAAGCCAGCGCCGAGCTGTGACCGCCCACGGCCTTGACGGTGATCCGCAGCAGGTCGGGCCGCGGGGGCGCCGACAGGGAGTACGGATTGGCGCTCCAGCGCAGGCCCTTGGCGAGGAAACGCCAGCGGAAGAAGTGGCCGGGCTCGGCGCCCAGCCGGTGCAGCCGGCGCCCCTTGATCAGGACCGAGACGACACCGGGCGCCTCCTCCACGGTCTCCGCGACCCGCATGCGGTGCTTCATGTTCAGCCGGACCGGGACGAGCACCCGGTACCAGAGCACCAGCCCCGTCACCGCCCCGTACAGGGCGTACCAGATGCCGCGCGCGGTGGCGCTGCCCGCGAACTCGGCCCCGGTGGCGAGCTGGTGCCAGAAGGTCAGATAGACCGCGGCGTAGGTGAGCAGGTGGATGTAGTACCAGGTCTCGTAGCGCAGCCGGCGGCGCAGCGCGCCCGCCGAGACGAAGCCGATGACGAGGAGCAGCGCGGTGCCGGCCGTCGCCTCGATCATCCGCGGGTAGTCCAGGACGACGGACACCGACTGCTGGACGATCGGCTGCCCCGACTGCTCGGAGTAGCCCCACAGGATCAGCGCCACGTGCACGACGACCAGGGAGATCGCGTAGCGGCCGCTCATCGCGTGCCAGCGGGCCACCCGGTCGCTGCCGACCCGGCGCTCCAGCGCGGGGACGCGGGCCATCTGGAGGACGACCAGGGCGATGGTGTAGCCGCCGAGCAGACCGGTGATCCGGCCGGCCGCGGTGAGCCAGCGGGCCGTGGTCGGCTGGATGTAGGGCGTGTTGCCCCACCACAGCCAGACGACCCAGGCGGCGCCCGCCCAGGCGAGGAGGAGCAGGGGGATCGCTGGGGAACGGCGGGGCCGGATCCGGCGCATGGACTGCCGCCTGCCCGCCCTGCTGTTGTGGATCATCGTGGTCGTGGCCGCCATGCGCATCTGTACGGGCGGTTCTGCTGCGGCGCTCAAAGCCCCGCTTTGTCCAACGCGCTCTGCAGCGATGTGATATAGCCCTCGCTGGTGTAGGTGGCGCCGGAGACGGCGTCGATGCCCGCGCTCTGCGCGTCCAGGGCCTCCTGCGTCAGCACGGGGACCGCGTAGCCGTTGATCTGCTGGTCGCGCGGGTTGTCCGAAGGCACCTGCAGCGCCGTCACCGCGGTGAGCCGGCCGTCCTGGACGGTGACCCGTACCTGCACCGGCCCGTAGCGGGTCTGCGCGGTCTCGCCGTCGGCGGTGCGCGCCCCCGCGGCCGCCGGGCCGGACGGCGCCGCCGACGGCGCGGAGGAGGACGAGGAGGACGAGGAGACGCGAGTGGGGGCCACCGCGAGCGGGACCGCCGGGGTGTGCGGTTTCAGCGCCGGCAGCAGGACGATCCCGGACACGGTGGCTGCGGCGGTCACGGCGGTGCGCCGCAGCGGATGCGTTCTCACGGCTCTCACAGTTCGAAGGACTCATGGTGGATGCGGGAGGCGGGCACACCGGCCGCGCGCAGTGCGTCGTGGCAGGCGAGCGCCATGCCGGGCGGCCCGCACAGGTAGACGTCGTGGCGCCTCAGGTCCGGCACGACCGCGCGCAGCCCGTCCGCGGTGATCCGGGCCCGGGTGCCGTCGGGGGAGTTGAGCGCGTAGAACAGCCGCGCGCCGCGGGCGGCGGCGATGGCCTCCAGCTCGCCGCGCAGCGCCAGGTCCTCGGGCCGGTGGGCCCGGTACAGCAGCGTCAGGTCGCCGGGGCGCGCGGGCAGCGTCTCGAAGAGCGCCCGCAGTGGCGTGATGCCGGTCCCGCCCGCGACGAGCAGGACCTTGGCCGCCCGGCGGCGGCCCGCCGTCAGCGCCCCGTACGGTCCCTCGGCCCACACGCGGGTCCCGGGCCGGAGCGCGGCCACCGCGGCGCTGTGGTCGCCCAGCGACTTGACGGTGATCCGCAGTCCCCGCGGTGAGGGCGGCGCGGACAGCGAGTACGGGGTGGCGGTCCACCACATGCCCGGCGCGAGGAACCGCCAGCGCAGGAACTGCCCGGGTTCGGCCCCGAGCTCGTCCAGCCGGCGGCCGCCCAGCAGCACCGAGTGCACCCCCGGCGCCTCCCGTACCGTGCCCACGACGTGGAGGCGGTGCCGCAGGTTCAGGCGGACGGGGACCAGCACGCGGAACCACAGCACGAGCCCCGCCGCTCCCAGGTACAGGGCGTACCAGGCGGCCCGGGCCGGGCCGTTCCCGGCGAAGTCCGCGCCGAGGGCGAGCTGATGGCCGAAGGCGAGGAAGACCGCGGCGTAGGTGAGCAGGTGGATGTGGTACCAGGTCTCGTAGCGGACCCGGCGCCGCACCGCGCGGACGGAGACGACGCCCACGGTGCACAGGGTCACCGTGCCCGCGGTCGCCTTGAGCATCTCGGGGTAGTCCAGCACGATGCCCGCCGCCTCGCGCAGCACCGGGGCGCCGTCCTGGGCGGCGTAGCCCCAGACCGTGCACACGACGTGCGCGACGAGCAGGCTGAGCGTCCAGCGGCCGGCGACGGCGTGCCACCGGGCCACCCGGTCGCTGCCCACCCCTCGCTCCAGCAGGGGGACGCGCGCCATCAGGGCGACCAGCACCGCGCACGCGTAGCCGCACAGCAGCCCCGTGATGCGGCCCGCGCCGGTCAGCCAGCCCGCGGCGCCGACGACCGAGGGCGTGTCCCGCCACCACAGCGCCAGGACGCCCGCCGCGCCGGCCCAGAGGGCCGCGAGCACGTACGGTGCGGGCGAGCGCCGCGCGGCGCCCGGCGCCGCGGCGCCGTGGCGGGGGCCGGCGGAGCGGTGGACGGTCGTCACGGTCAGGACCTCCGGGTCGGGGGAGGCCCACTGTGCGCGGCGTACCTGTGAGGGCGCTCTGAGCCGCCCGTCCCCGCGCAGGACTCAGAGAGAATTCAGAGGAAGTGGAGAGATGCTGGAAACGTCATGGAGTCACGACGAGCGGCACCGGCCCGCCCCCTGCCGGTACTGACCCGCCCGGACGGCAGCCCGGTGCGGGTGCTCGTCGTCGACGACGAGCCCGACCTCGCCGAGGTGCTCTGCGGTGTCCTGCGCTACGAGGGCTGGCAGGTGCGCGCGGCCGGTGACGGCGCCTCCGCGCTGGCCGAGGCCCGCGTGTTCCAGCCGGACGCGGTCGTCCTCGACATCATGCTCCCGGACACCGACGGGCTCTCCGTACTGCGGGGCCTGCGCGCGGAGCGGCCGGACGTCTGCGTGCTGTTCCTCACCGCGCGCGACTCCGTAGAGGACCGCGTCGCCGGCATCACGGCGGGCGGCGACGACTACGTCACCAAGCCTTTCAGCCTCGAGGAGGTGCTGGCCCGGCTGCGCGGGCTGCTGCGGCGCGCGGGGATGAGCCGCGAGCGCGCCGAGGACACCCTGCTCACCGTCGGCGACCTGGTCATGGACGAGGAGGCGCACGAGGTCACCCGCGACGGCACGGCAGTGGAGCTGTCCCCGACCGAGTTCGAGCTGCTCCGCTTCCTCATGCGCAACCCGCGCCGCGTGCTCAGCAAGGCGCAGATCCTGGACCGGGTCTGGAGCTACGACTTCGGCGGGCAGGCCCATGTGGTGGAGCTCTACATCTCCTACCTGCGCAAGAAGATCGACGCCGGCCGCCCACCGATGATCCACACCGTGCGCGGCGCCGGCTACGTCCTCAAACCGGCCTCCCCGTGAACCGCGCCACCGCCGCCCTGCGCCGGGTCGCCGGACGTCTGCGGCCGCACACGCTGCGCTCCCGGCTCACCTGGGGCCTGGTGGTGCTGCTGGCGATCAGCTGCGCGGCGGTCGGGGTGGCGGCTGTGCTGGCGCTGCGCGGCGTCCTCACCGAACGGCTCGACCAGCAGCTGGTGGAGGCGGGCGGACGCTTCCCGGCGAGCCTGGAGCACCGGGCAGACGAGATCAGGCCCGACGGGGACGAGCACGCCGACACCCGGCGCCAGGCGCCCGGGACCTTCGGCGCCCGCCTGTTGGGCGCGCGGGTCACCGACGCGGCGGTGGTGCGCTCGGGCACCGACACCTCGGTGCGGCTCAGCGCCGGCGACCGGGCGGCACTGTTGGCCCTGCCCGTCGACGGGCGGGCCCATGACGCCGAGCTGTCGGAGCTCGGCGACTACCGGGTCTACGCGAGCCACGGAGACGACGGCGACATCCTGGTGACCGGGCTGCCGCTGGACGGGGTGGACCAGGCCGTGCACCGCCTGGAACTGGTGGGGGCGGCCGTCTTCAGCGGGGCCCTGGCCGTGGCCGGGGTCGCCGGGGCGCTGTGGGTGCGCTGGTCGCTGCGGCCGCTGAGCCGGGTGGCGGCCACCGCGGCCGCCGTCACGGAACTGCCGCTCGCCAGCGGCGAGGTCGCGCTGCCCGCCCGCGCCCCGGACGCCGACCCGCGCAGCGAGGTGGGCCGGGTCGCCACCGCCCTCAACCGCATGCTGGGCCATGTCGAGGACGCCCTGTCCCGGCGGCACACCAGCCAGGAGCGGCTGCGCCGCTTCGCCGCCGACGCCAGCCACGAACTGCGCACCCCGGTCGCCTCGATCCGCGGCCACGCCGAGCTGGCGCTGCGCCACCCCGGTCCGGTACCGGCCGAGGTGACCCGGGCGCTGGAGCGGGTGGCGGCGGAGTCGGGGCGCATGGGCGAGATGGTCGACGACCTGCTGCTCCTCGCCCGGCTCGATGCGGGGCGTCCCCTGGAGAGCGACACGGTGGACCTGACGCGGCTCGTGCTGGACGGGGTCGACGACGCCCGGGCCGCGGGGCCCGGTCACCGCTGGCTGCTCGACCTGCCCGAGGACCCGGTCACCGTGACCGGTGACGCCCACCGGCTCCACCAGGTCATCGCGAACCTTCTGGCCAACGCCCGGCTGCACACCCCGGACGGCACGAAGGTCACCGTACGGCTGGAGCAGTGGGGCGCGGACGCGGTGCTGACCGTCGCCGACGACGGCCCGGGCATCCCGGGCGACCTCCGCGACACGCTGTTCGAGCGCTTCACGCGCGCCGACCGCCGCCGTCCCGGGGCGGGCGGCGGGGCCGGCCTCGGGCTGTCGATCGTCGCCGCCGTCGTCGCGGCGCACGGCGGCACGGTCGCGGCGGAGAGCCGGCCGGGAGCGACCGAGTTCACGGTGCGGCTGCCGCGCACCGCGGCGGCCTGACCCACGCGCCCCCTCTGACCTGCGGCGACACGGCCGATTGACGAAGCATGCAGAGCAGTGCATACTTATACCCAACAGCGTATGCATCATCAGCCCCCGCCATACGCACTCGACCTCGCGCACCAAAGGAGAGACCCGTGACCGAGCGCGTCGTACTCGCCTACTCGGGCGGACTGGACACCTCCGTCGCCATCGGATGGATCGCCGAGGAGACCGGCGCCGAGGTCATCGCCGTGGCCGTGGACGTCGGCCAGGGCGGCGAGGACCTCGACGTCATCCGCAAGCGGGCGCTGGCCTGCGGCGCCGTCGAGGCCGAGGTCGCGGACGCCAAGGACGAGTTCGCCGACGAGTACTGCCTCCCGGCGATCAAGGCCAACGCCCTCTACATGGACCGCTACCCGCTGGTCTCCGCGCTCTCCCGGCCGACCATCGTCAAGCACCTGGTGGCCGCCGCCAAGAAGCACGGCGCCTCGATCGTCGCCCACGGCTGCACCGGCAAGGGCAACGACCAGGTCCGCTTCGAGGCCGGCATCTCCTCGCTCGCCCCCGAGCTGACCTGCATCGCCCCGGTCCGCGACTACGCGATGACCCGGGACAAGGCGATCGCCTTCTGCGAGGAGAAGAACCTCCCGATCGCCACCACCAAGAAGTCCCCCTACTCGATCGACCAGAACGTCTTCGGCCGCGCCGTCGAGACCGGCTTCCTCGAGGACATCTGGAACGCCCCGATCGAGGACGTCTACGAGTACACCCAGAACCCGGCCACGCCCCGCGAGGCCGACGAGGTGATCATCACCTTCGAGCAGGGCGTCCCGGTCGCCATCGACGGCAAGCCGGTCACCGTCCTGCAGGCCGTCCAGCAGCTCAACGAGCGCGCGGGCGCCCAGGGCGTCGGCCGGATCGACATGGTCGAGGACCGCCTCGTCGGCATCAAGTCCCGCGAGGTGTACGAGGCCCCGGGCGCCATCGCCCTGATCACCGCCCACCAGGAGCTGGAGAACGTCACCGTCGAGCGCGAACTGGCCCGCTACAAGCGGCAGGTCGAGCAGCGCTGGGGCGAGCTGGTCTACGACGGCCTGTGGTTCTCCCCGCTCAAGCGGGCTTTGGACGGCTTCATCAACGAGGCCAACCAGCACGTCTCCGGCGACATCCGGATGACCCTGCACGGCGGCCGCGCCGTCGTCACCGGCCGCAGGTCGGCCCAGTCGCTGTACGACTTCAACCTGGCGACCTACGACACCGGTGACACGTTCGACCAGTCCCTCTCCAAGGGCTTCATCGAGATCTTCGGCATGTCGTCGAAGATCGCCGCCAAGCGCGACCTTGCCTAGTCAGTAGCCTCGACCACGGCAGCCCGCCTCCCCGCCCCTCCACGGCGGGGAGGCGGCCGCACATCGACCCCCGAGGGAAGCGAGCAGAGCAGTGAGCACCAACAGTGGCGACGTCCGGCTCTGGGGCGGCCGTTTCGCCGACGGTCCCGCGGAGGCGCTGGCCAAACTCTCCGCGTCCGTCCACTTCGACTGGCGGCTCGCGCCGTACGACATCGCCGGCTCCCGCGCCCACGCGCGCGCGCTCCACAAGGCGGGCCTGCTCAGCGACATCGAGCTGACCCGCATGCTCGCCGGCCTCGACCAGCTGGAGGCCGACGTCGCCGACGGCTCCTTCACCGGGACCATCGCGGACGAGGACGTCCACACCGCCCTGGAGCGCGGCCTGCTGGAGCGGCTCGGCCCCGACCTCGGCGGCAAGCTGCGGGCCGGCCGGTCCCGCAACGACCAGGTCGCCACGCTCTTCCGGATGTACCTGCGCGACCACGCCCGGATCATCGGCGGGCTCGTCGCCGAGCTGCAGCAGGCCCTGGTCCGCCTCGCCGAGGCGCACATCGACGTCGCCATGCCCGGCCGCACCCATCTGCAGCACGCCCAGCCGGTGCTCTTCGCCCACCACGTGCTCGCCCACGTCCAGGCGCTGTCCCGGGACGCCGAGCGGCTGCGGCAGTGGGACGAGCGCACCGCGGTGTCCCCGTACGGTTCCGGCGCCCTGGCCGGCTCCTCGCTGGGGCTGGACCCGGAGGCCGTCGCCCGGGACCTGGGGTTCGAGCACGGCTCGGTGGGCAACTCCATCGACGGCACGGCCTCCAGGGACTTCGCCGCCGAGTTCGCCTTCATCACCGCCATGATCGGCGTCGACCTCTCGCGGATCGCCGAGGAGGTCATCATCTGGAACACGAAGGAGTTCTCCTTCGTCACGCTCCACGACGCCTTCTCGACCGGTTCGTCGATCATGCCGCAGAAGAAGAACCCGGACATCGCGGAGCTCGCCCGCGGCAAGTCCGGGCGCCTCATCGGCAATCTGACCGGGCTGCTCGCCACGCTGAAGGCGCTGCCGCTGGCGTACAACCGCGACCTGCAGGAGGACAAGGAGCCGGTCTTCGACTCCTGCGACACTCTGGAGGTCCTGCTGCCCGCCTTCACCGGCATGATGGCCACCCTCACGGTCAACCGGGAGCGGATGGAGGAGCTCGCCCCGGCCGGCTTCTCGCTCGCCACGGACATCGCCGAGTGGCTGGTGAAGCAGGGTGTCCCCTTCCGCGTCGCGCACGAGGTCGCCGGCGAGTGCGTCAAGGTCTGCGAGGCCGAGGGGATCGAGCTGGACCAGCTGAGCGACGAGCAGTTCGCCAAGATCTCCCCCCACCTCACCCCCGAGGTGCGCACGGTGCTCAACGTCCCCGGCGCGCTGGCGGCCCGTGACGGGCGTGGCGGGACCGCGCCGTCGGCGGTCGTCGTGCAGCTCGCCGAGGTCAAGCGGGACCTCGTCGTCCAGCTGGCGTGGGCGCAGGCCAAGCAGGCCAGGGGCTGACCCTTCGTCCTCCGGGAACCCGGCCGGGTCGTCGACCTCGGCCGGGCTACTCCGTCCTCTCATGTGAGACATCAATGTCTCATCCGGGTTAGCCTTGTCTCATGAGCTTGGATCGTGAGCAGGTCCTGCGTGACGCCGCCGACCTGCTGTCGCGGCGGGCCACCGCCTCCATGGACGAGATCGCCAAGGCCGCGGGCATCAGCCGCGCCACCCTCCACCGGCACTTCCCCGGCCGGGACGCGCTGGTGCGCGCCCTCGGCGTGCTCGGCATCGCGCAGACCGAGGAGCGCCTGGACGCCGCGCGCATCGAGGAGGGCGACCCGGTCGAGGCCGTACGCCGGCTGATCACCGAGGCCGTGCCCGTCTCCGGCTTCCTTGCCTTTCTCTACGGCGAGAACCAGCTCTACGACTTCGTCGAGATCAACGAGGGCTGGGCCCGCATCGACGCCCGCGTCGCCGCGCTCTTCCGGCGCGGCCAGGAAGCCGGGGCCTTCCGCTACGACCTGACCCCGGCCTGGCTCGTCGAGGCGCTCTACGCACTCATCGCCGCCTCGGCCTGGTCCGTCCAGGACGGCCGCATGGCCCGCCTCGACTCCGCCCGCATGGTCACCGAGCTGCTGCTCGGCGGCATGCTGCGCGCGCCCCGTGACACCGGGAGCAGCTCATGACCACCGCCGCGCCCGTCACGACCCCGCGCCAGGACCACCGCGGCCACCCCGCCCGCTGGCTCGCCCTCGGCGTCCTCACCCTCGCCCTGCTGCTCATCGCCGTCGACGCCACCGTGCTCGGCCTCGCCGTGCCCTTCCTCAGCGAGGACCTGCGGCCCACCTCCACCGAGCTGCTGTGGATCGGCGACGTCTACTCCTTCGTCATCGCGGGCCTGCTCGTCTCCATGGGCGGCCTCGGCGACCGCGTCGGCCGCAAGCGGCTGCTGCTCACCGGCACCGCCGCCTTCGGCGCGCTCTCCGTGCTCGCCGCGTACGCCACCACACCGGGCATGCTCATCACCGCCCGCGCCCTCATGGGCGTGGCGGGCGCCACCCTCATGCCGTCCACGCTCGCCCTGATCCGCACCCTCTTCCCCGAGCCGCGCGAGCGCAGTTTCGCCATCGGCGTCTGGGGCGCCATCTCGACCGCGGGCGCCGCCCTCGGCCCCGTCGTCGGCGGGATCCTCCTCGAGCACTTCTGGTGGGGCTCGGTCTTCCTCATCAACCTGCCCGTCATGGCCGTGCTGCTCGTCGTCGGCGCCCGGCTGCTGCCCGAGTCCCGCGACCCCGCGCCCGGCCCGTGGGACCCGGTGAGCGTCCTGCTCTCGCTGATCGGCATGTTCGGCGTCGTCTACGCCGTCAAGCAGCTCGCCGTCCACGGCCCCGGTCCCGTCGCCCTCGGCACCGGGATCGTCGGCGCGGCCTGCCTGTTCGCCTTCGTCCGCAGGCAACTCGCGCTGCCCGGACCGCTGCTGGACATGCGGCTCTTCCGGCACCGGGGCTTCTCCGGTGCGGTGCTGGCGGACCTGCTCACCGTGCTCGGGCTCGCCGGCAGCGTCTTCTTCCTCTCCCAGTTCCTCCAGCTCGTGCAGGGCCGCTCCCCGCTCCAGGCCGGCCTGTGCGAACTCCCCGCGACCCTCGGTGCCGCCGCCACCGGGCTCGTCGCCGGCGCCGTCGCGCGCCGCTGGTCGGTCCCCGGCGCCGTCGCGGGCGGCCTCGCCGCCACCGGCCTGGCCCTGCTCGCGCTCGTCGCGCTGCGGCCCGGCACGGGTTACCTCTTCCTGGGAGCGGCCCTGCTGGTGGTCGGCGCCGGTGCCGGACTGTCGTTCACGGTCACGGCCGACGTCATCCTCTCCAGCGTGCCGCCGCAGCAGGCCGGTGCCGCGTCCGGCGTCTCGGAGACCGCGTACGAACTCGGGGCCGCCCTCGGCATCGCGCTCCTCGGCTCCATCGTCACCGGCATCGCCGGGGGCCCGGCCTCGGCCGACCCCGCCGCCTTCACCGACGGCCTGCGAGCCGCCTCCGGCGTCGGCGGCGCCGTCCTGCTGCTGGCGGCCGCCGCCGCCTGGCGCCTGCTGCGCGGGCAGCGGCTCGCGGAGGGCCGTGTGCACTGACACCAACTCCCCTGACGTGAATGCGGTGTTGTCCGTATGCTGCCGGTACCCGCCGCGGGGGAGGGAGCACGGTGAGCACAGACGCGGACGCACAGCCCGGACAGGACTCGGGGGTCGCGAACGTCCTCGCCGTCCTGCGGGCGCACCGCCTCGACTGCCGTTACGACGAGGCCGACACCCTCATTGATGCCGAACTCGCCCGCTCAGCCGGTGATCCGGCGCGGATGGCCCGACTGCATGTCGCACGCGGGCGACTGCGGCTGCAGCAGTACGCACACGGTTCCGCGCTGGAGGAGTTCGCCGCCGCCCTGCGCCATGAACCGGAATACGGCCCAGCGGCGGGATGGCGTGTCGCCACCCTCGACCGCATGGGCCGCCTCGACGAGGCGATGGTGGAGGGGACCGCGGCCCTCGCACTCCTGCCCGAGTCGGCAGATTTGCTGGTCTCGCTCGGCCGGCTTCATCGCGGCTGCGCCCTGTGGGAGCAGGCATGTGACGTCTTGCGTTCCGCTACCCGGGCCGACTCGCGATGGGATGTTGCTTGGACCGAACTGGGCTGGGCGCTCTGGGACAACGGTGAGCGACAGGAAGCGATCCGCTGCCTCGCCGACGCCGCGAACCGCCTCCCCGATTCCGTCAGGATCAGCTGCGCGGCGGCCAAAATGCATTGCCTCGCTGGTGAGAAGGACGAGGCCCGCCGCCATCTGAGCGTCGCGCGCGCACTTGACTCCGGCTCCGGACGCCTGCTCAGGGCGGAGATCCGCTTCGAGCGCCACTTCGGCACTGTCGAAAGCGCTTTGCGGGCGGGCGGTCGTGCCTCGGAACGTCAACCGCGACGGCCCGACTTGCACGCGCAGCGCGCCGTGGACCTCCTGGATGCCTCGGACTGGGACGAGGCAATATCCGCGTGCGACGAAGCCCTTCGCTACGAACCCCGCTGGGCCGATGCGCTTCGACTGAAGGTGAGGGCGCTTCGTTCGCGGGGAGACCTCCACACGGCGACCGCGACCGGGCGAGAGGCCATGGAGCTGTGTCCCTACTCGTCGAGGATCCGAGTCGAGACTGCGTGGGCAGAGTTGACGCAATCCCGGGAGGAGCAGGCTCTTGCCTTGGTGGACGAGGCGCTGCGTATTCGCCCCTTCTCGGCCCGGTCAAGAGAGGCCAGGCTATCGCTGTTGTTGCGACGGAGCCGATATGACCAGGCACTGGTGGAATCGGAGAACGCTGTAGGCGTCTTTCCCGCCAACGCGGACATCTTGGCGATGCGGGCAGCGGTTTTCGCCTGTTTCGCGCGCAACGAGGAGGCTTTGGAGCAGCTGCACAGGGCTCGTGCGCTAGCACCCATGGACAAGGAGATTTTCGGGCAGCTCCTGGACGTGCTTGAGTCCATGCAATGCTGGAACACCGCCATGACCACCATCGCGGAGGCCCGCACCACGGACCGCTGTGGCTCCTGGGAGGGATTCCTGTGGGAACGGCAGGCCGAACTTCTCAATGGCCGGGAGTTCGACCGCGAGGCACTCGTAGCCGCGGAGAACGCATTGCACGCGGAGCCCCGCCGGGAGCGGGCGCGTATTCTCCGTCTCCTCTCACTGGAGAACCTCGGACGCCTGCACGAGGCGGAGTCGGCCGCGCGTAGCTGGATAGCCGACATGCCGTCGAACCCCGAACCGCATGTGGCACTCGCCCGGGTGCTGAATGCTGCGCACCGTACTCAGGAAGCCCTTGATGCGGCGGAGCAGGCGCTGGCGGTGCACTCCTGGTGGAGCGCGGCTTACGCGGTTCGCGCGCAGATCCTGCGGGATGCCCGGCGTTGGGACGAGGCGGAGGATGCTCTCCAGGCTGGGGGTCGGCATGGCGGGGATCCGGTGTGGCTGATGCGGGAACGCGTGCAACTGCTGCTCTCCCGAGAGGACTACCCAGCAGCACTGGATGCCGTTGAGGATCTTCTGCGACTCGAACCAGACGGCAAATGGGCCCTGAGCGTCCTCTGTGATGTCCACGAGGAGCGTGAGGACTGGGAGGCCGCTAAAAGCGCGGCGGCGCGTCTCATCGAGGTCTGGCCGCACTCGGCCTTCGGTGACAACCGGATCGGATCGGCACTGGAGCGGCAGGGCCGTCTGACGGAAGCGATGGAGGCCTTCCAAAGGGGCCTGGAGCGCGATCCCGCCTCTCGGGGGTCCTTGTGCAGTGGAATTTCCATTCTGGGTAGGCTGGGCCGCTATGACGAGGCGGAGCGGTGGGCGCAGCGGGCGCTTGATATCCGCCCGGACGACCCGACTGTGCTGGTATGGGCAGCTTGGCTTTACTGGACCATGGAGCGCCCCGACAGGGGCCGACCGTACGCGTTGCGAGCGGCGGAGTTGACGGACGACGCGTGGAGCGGCGTCGAATGGCTCGTGGCACTGCTGAGGAGGTCCTGCGAGTGGGACGAGGCTGAACAGGTGCTTCGTAAGTACCTCGAGGCACATCCTGAGGAGGCCGAGGCGCACATGGCAATGGCCTACCTACAGGCGGATCAGGACCGCTTCGATGATGCCCTGCTCAGTGTTGAGCAGGCGCTGGCCTGCGACCCGGATCGCCTGCGCGTCTTGACCTACCATGTCGAAATCCTCTGCACGCTGCATCGCTGGCCCGAGGCAGAGGCGGCGGCCCTCAAGGCCCGCCGTCAGCACCCCGGGAAACCGCCTGCACACGTGGCTACCGCCTACGTGCTGGCCGAACGCCACCGACACGAGGACGCCCTGCCGCACCTGAGGCGGGCTCTGCAATTGGACCCAGAACATGAGTGGGCCTGTCGACTGCTGATCGACACCCTTGTTGAGCTCGGCAGGTTCGAGGAGGCTGAGCGCGCCGCCGAGGCGCTGCTCGGACGGGCGCCGCGTGCAGTCTCGGTGAGATGCCGGCTCGCGTACGCTCTGCGCGAGCAGCGTCGGCTCGCCGAGTCACTGACGCAGTGCGAGCGGGCCGTGGCGGACGACCCGTGCAGCGCCGCCGCGCACACGCAGTGGGCCACCACCCTGCGGGCATCGGGCAGCCTGGACGAGGCAGAAGGCATCCTTGAGGAATTCCTCGGCAATCGTCCTCATCTATCCTACGCCCGTGTGGCACTGGCCTATGTGCACGCCGAACGCCGTGACTACGGCACGGCTCTGGCGCTCCTTGACGAGCAGCGGCGCTCCGCACCAGGCCCTCACAAGCGGGCCGATGTTCTTGTTGCGACCGGCTGGGTGGCTCTGCTGGACCGGCGCCCGCTCGACGCCGCAGATTCGTTCGATGAGGCGATGAGGCTCAGGCCGACTGACCACGAGGCGCGGCTGGGCCAAGCATGGGCACTGATTCGCCGAGCCGAGCTCGGGGATGCCGCTCGAGAAATCGACAGCCGTCTCACCGAGGCCGCCGCCCACTGCCGCGCCGTCAGCCGCGAGGACCCCCGCAACGCCGCCGCCCACACCTGCCTCGGGCTGATCGCCCACCGGCGCGGCGAGACGGCCGCCGCCGAGCGGCACTTCGCCCGGGCGGTGGAACTGGACCCGTACGGCCGCTGCCACACCGACCTGGGCTCCCTCTATGTGCAGCTCGGACGGTACGAGGAGGCCGAGGCCGTGCTGCGCCGGGCCGTCGAGCTGGACTGGTACGACGCACAGGCCCACGTGGAGCTGGGCAGCCTCGCCCTGCACCGGGCCCGTGAGGGCGCGGGCGACGGGACGACGGCGCAGGCGGCGGGCGAGTTCCGCCGGGCCGTCGCGGTCGACCCCGACAGCGGCAGTGCGGCCCTCGGGCTCGCCGTGGCGCTGGCGGAGGGCGCGGGGGACCTGGGCGGCGCCGAGGAGGAACTGCGGCGCGTGCTGGGCCGGCCCGGGGTGCGGGACCAGCCGCAGTGGCAGCTGCGGCTCGCGCTCGCACGGCTGCTGGTGCAGGCCGGCGACGCCGAGCAGAGCGCGGACCGCTACCGGGACGCCGGCCAGGAGGCCCGCGCCGCGATCCGGCTCGCCGAGCGGGAGGCCGAACCGCACTTCGTGGCGGGCGTCGTGGAGCAGCGCCTCGGCACGCAGACCGTCGACGTCCGGCTGAAACTGCTCCACCGGCGCCGGGCCCAGCACTTCCTGAAGCGCTGCCGCCGTCTGGACCCCGCGCACCAGGACGCGGAGCGGGCGCTGCGGCTGCTGGAGGAGGACGCCCGGGCCGCGCGGGGGAGCCGGCTGAGCAGCGCCGTGCTGGTGCTGGTGGCGACCGCCGTCCTCGCCGCGGCATGGGTGGACTTCCTGTGGAAGCACCACGTCACCGCCGTCATGCTGACGACCCTGACCCCGGTGCTGGCCGGGCTCATCGCGGTCGGCTTCCTGCTGCCGGTGCTCATCCGGCTGAAGCTGCCCGGTGGCATGGAGGCGGATCTGTCCGCGAGCATCGGCCAGATCTCGCGGGGCCCGCGCGGCGAGGTCGTCCTCACCCCGGCCCGGATGCCGACCGGCAACGGCCCGGTCGGGCGGATGCCGCGGCTGTGAGCGGGCCCGGCGCTACGCGGCCTTCGCGTGGTCAGTGGCCTTGGCCGCCTTCGCCTTCGTGGCGTAGATGTCCACGTACTCCTGGCCGGACAGCCGCATCACGTGGCTCATCACCTCGTCGGTGACGGCGCGCAGCACGTAGCGGTCGCGGTCCATGCCCTCGTAGCGGGAGAACTCCAGGGCCTCGCCGAAGCGGACGGTGAAGCGGTGCAGCCGCGGGACGCCCGCGCCGCCCGGCTGGATGCGGTCGGTGCCGACCATCGCGAACGGCACGACCGGCGCCCCGGTCATCAGCGCGAGCCGCGACACGCCCGTGCGGCCCCGGTACAGCCGGCCGTCGGGGGAGCGGGTGCCCTCGGGGTAGATGCCGAAGACCCTGCCCTCGTCCAGGATGCGACGGCCGGTCATGAGCGCGGCGACGCCGCCGTGACCGCCGTCGCGGTCCACGGGGATCATGCCGACGGAGGTGAAGAAGGCCGCCATCAGCCGGCCCTTGATCCCGGGGGTGGTGACGTACTCGTCCTTGCCGATGAAGAACACCTGGCGCTTCACGACCAGCGACAGGAACATCGAGTCGATGAACGTGACGTGATTGCCGGCGAGGATCACCGGGCCGCTGCCCGGAATGTGCTCCGCTCCCTCGACCCTGGGGCGGAACAGAACGCGCATCAGTACTCCGAGCAGTGCCTTGAGGATGATGCGGAACAACGGGTCCTCCGGTCGTGGTCGGCGGGAGTCCGGCCGGGACTTCCGCGGGGTTCGCTCACCAGTGTGCGCCTCCCCCGGTGAGGACGATACTTCCGCCGCGTCGCGACACGCACACCGGGTTCACACGACCGGTACGCATTGTTGATCTGCGTTTCCGCCACGTTCCGTTCCATGCCTCTCGAAGGCAACACCCACCCGCCTACGATGCCCGCGTCGCTTGGCAGGGACCGGACACGTGTTCGGCCGCCTAACAACTTACGGAGCGGACATGACGCACGAGCAGCAGGGCGGCCGGGAGCAGGGCAGGGGACCCGGACGCCGGGCACTGATCGGAGCCGCGGCGCTCGGCGCCGGCGTGACCGTGTTCGGCGGCGCGGGCACCGCCGTGGCCGGGGAGCGGACCTCCTCGCACGGCTACGTCCCGGTCCGCCCGCTCCCCGTTCCGACCGTCGTCGGCCACCGCGGCGCGAGCGGCTACCGCCCCGAGCACACCCTGGGCTCGTACCAGCTCGCCCTGGACCTCGGCGCCGATGTCATCGAGCAGGACGTCGTCCCCACCAAGGACGGCCACCTCGTCTGCCGCCACGAGCCCGAGATCGGCGGCACCACGGACGTCGCCGACCACCCCGAGTTCGCCTCCCGCAGGACGACCAAGACCATCGACGGGATCGCCACCACCGGCTGGTTCACCGAGGACTTCACCCTCGCCGAGCTCAAGACGCTGCGCGCGGTCGAGCGGCTGCCCGCACAGCGGCAGCGCAACACCCTCTACAACGGCCACTGGGAGGTGCCCACCTTCGAGGAGGTGCTGCGCTGGGCCGACGAGCAGGGCCGCGAGCGCGGCCAGGCGGTGTGGCTGCACGTCGAGACCAAGCACCCCACCTACTTCCGCGGCATCGGCCTCGGCCTGGAGGAGCGGCTGGCCGAGCTGCTGCGCCGCTACGGCCGGGACAAGCGGAACTCCCCGCTGTTCCTGCAGTCGTTCGAGCCCGGCAGCCTCCAGCGGCTCGGCGCCCTCGGCCTGCGCAACCCCAAGGTCTTCCTGATGGACGCGGCGACCACCCGCCCCTACGACTTCGTGGTCGCCGGCGACCCGCGCACCGTCGCCGACCTGGTCACCCCGGCCGGCCTGAAGTGGATCGCCGCCTTCGCGCAGGGCATCGGCCCCACCCTCAACCTGATCATCCCGCGCGACGCGGCCGGCAAGCTCGGCACGCCCACCACGCTGGTGCGCGACGCCCACAAGGCCGGGCTGATCCTGCACCCCTACACGATGCGCAACGAGAACAGCTTCCTGCCCGCCGACTTCCGCGTCGGCACGGACCCCAACGCCTACGGCGACGCCTTCGGCGCCTTCAAGGTCTACTTCGAGCAGGGCATCGACGGCATCTTCTCGGACAACTGCGACACCGCGCTCCTGGCCCGCGCGGACTTCGTCAACAAGAAGTGATCCCCCTCCCGCGCACGGGTGGTTCCCCCGCCTCGGGGCAACCACCCGGCGCGGCGCGGGTGTCCCGGCGGGCATGACCCCGCGCGTACGGCACGAAGAACTGACCGCCATCCGCCCGCTGCTCGCCGCCGAGGCCGCGGCCGAGTCCGTCCCCGCCGGCGTCGAGGCGGCCGACCTCGAACAGTCCGTGTGGCTGCGGCTGCTGGAACTCCCCGAGCCGCCCGCCGACCCCGCCCGCTGGCTGCGCCGCGCGGTGCGGGCCGAGGCGCGCCTAGCCGTCCGGCAAGCCCGCCGCGAGACGCCGTACGACCCGGGCGGGCACCCGGTCGCCGCGGCCCTCCCCAGCGCCGAACAGCAGGTGCTCGCCGCCGAGCAGCGCCGCGCGCTGCTGGCCGCCGCGCACCGTCTGCCCGGGCGCTGCCCCGAGCTGGTATCCGCCCTGATCTCCCGGTCCGACCCCACTTACCGGGAAATCTCCCGGGAGTTGGGTATCTCACAGGGCAGCCTTGGACCTTTGCGTTCCCGCTGCCTGAGTTGCCTGCGTACGATCCTCGGAACCGGGGTTGCATCACCCGTACGACGGGGTAATGCACCGTAAACAGTCGGCGTATGGACGCTTGTGCACGGCCGCGCCGCCTTCCGGAAACGATTCAGGGCAACGTCCCGCGCCGCACCCTCACCCCCCGCGGCCCGGGCGGACTCGAAGGAGAGGCCAGCGCACATGGGCATGAGCGTGACCATCTCTGAGGCGACCGGCGACGACGCCGAGAAGATCCTCAAACTGCAGTACCTCTGCTACCAGAGCGAAGCCGCGTTGTACGGGGACTACGGCATAGAACCCCTCACCCAGACCCTCGACGCACTGCGGGCGGAACTCGGGGCGGGGATCGTGCTGGTGGCCCGGCTCGGCGAGGAGGTGGTCGGCTCGGTGCGCGGATCCGTGGACGAGGACGGCACCGCGCGGATCGCCAAGCTGATCGTCCACCCCCGGATGCAGCGGCACGGACTCGGCGGCCGCCTGCTGCGGGCGATCGAGGAGCGCCTGGCGGCGGAGAGCGAGGCCAAGCGCTACCGGCTCTTCACGGGCCACCGCAGCGAGGTCAACCTGCGGCTCTACCGCAAGCTGGGCTATGCGCAGGTGGGCAACGTCGAGCCGGTCACCCGCCGGCTGAGCCTGGTGCACATGGAGAAGCCCGCCGCCCGGCCCGAGACGTACGCCGCCAGCGCCTGAGCGCGCGTCAGGGTCAGGAGTCCTGCTGTGGCCGCGCCTGCCGGCGCAGCCACAGCAGGCCGGTCACCGGCACGACGACGGGCAGGAACAGATAGCCCATGCCGTAGTCGGACCACACCGTCTGGTCGGGGAAGGCCCCGGCGTCCACCAGCGTCAGCGTGCCCACCGTCAGCACGCCGACCAGTTCCAGGGTGCAGCTGACCAGCGCCACCTTCCGCGCGCCCTCGCCACCCCGCCACAGCGCCACCGTGATCACCGCGTAGACGATGCCCGCCAGCAGGGAGAGCAGATAGGCCAGCGGCGCCTCGTCGAACTGCATGCCGATCTGGACGATCGCGCGGGAGAGCGCGGCGACGGTGAACACCCCGTACAGGGAGAGCAGCAGCCGGCCCGGTCCGCGGCCGATCCCGCGCTCCGGCGCGGCCGCCGGGGTGGTGCCCTTCGCGGTCTCAGGCACTGATGCCTCCCCAGATGTCGTAGAGCCGCACCTCGAGCACGGCCAGGATCACCCCGCCCGCGGCCACGATCGCCGAGCCCCAGCGGGTGCGCTCGGTCAGCGACATGAAGCCCGCCGCCGGGACGGTGCAGGCCGCGCCGATCAGATACGCGACGAAGATCGTCGTGCCGTCCACCGGCTTCTCACCGCCGGCGAGCTTGATTACGGCTATGGCCAGCTGGACGAGCGCCAGCACCGCCACCGCGGCCATGCCGATGAAGTGCCAGTCCTTGGTCGGCTGGTCCCGGAAGGCCGCGAAACCGCACCAGGCGGCGAGAAGCAGCGCCGCGGCCGAGACCACGATCGTGAGCGCGTCGAGCATGGCGCGACTCTATTACGGGCGGGAACCACCGGATCCCGGCCCCCTCGCTGTCCACATTCCGGACTGGGGGACCGGATATTGGTACGCCGCACGGGTGTCTGCTTTACTGGTGCGCATGACCACGACGAACCGCCGCTGCCGCGCGACCGAGGCGATGACGCCCGGTGTTCGTCGTATGTGTCGAATGTGTGCACGCTGAGGGTCCACGCCATCCGCGTCTCGCGCCCCGAAGCGAGACCCGCCCCTCCTGCCACGAACCGCACCCCCGCATGAAAACGGAATCGCTGCAGCAGGCCATTCGCCGCTGCCGGCCGGCGCGCGACCCCCAGCCGCCCGGCATCCGCTGCTGACTTCCGTCCGCGCCCTCTCCGGGGCGGAGCCATGCCATGACCGCGGTACATACGCCCCCGTGTGCGGCTTTCGTCCGCCGCGCACTCGACAGTGACGGATTTCCCAGTGATCACCACAACGGGCCTGACCAAGGTCTACCGTTCCCGCGACCGGGAGACGGTGGCCCTCGACGGCGTCGATCTGCACGTCCGCGAGGGTGAGGTGTACGGCGTCGTCGGACGCAGCGGTGCCGGCAAGAGCACGCTCATCCGCTGCGTCAACCTGCTGGAGCGACCCACGTCGGGCACCGTCGAGGTCGCCGGCCGGGACCTGACCGCGCTGGCCGGCCGGTCCGACCGCGCGGGCGCCGCCCTCCGGGCCGCCCGCACCGGCATCGGCATGGTCTTCCAGCACTTCAACCTGCTGTCCTCGCGCACCGTCCGGGAGAACGTCGAGCTGCCGCTGGAGATCCTCGGCGTCCCGGGACGCGAGCGCGGCCGCAAGGCCCTCGAACTGCTCGATGTGGTCGGCCTCGCCGACAAGGCCCGCGCCTACCCCGCGCAGCTGTCCGGCGGCCAGAAGCAGCGCGTCGGCATCGCCCGCGCCCTGGCCGGCGACCCCAAGGTGCTGCTCTCCGACGAGGCCACCTCGGCCCTCGACCCGGAGACCACCCGCTCGATCCTGCGCCTGCTGCGCGACCTCAACCAGCAGCTCGGCCTGACCATCCTGCTCATCACCCACGAGATGGACGTGGTCAAGGCCATCTGCGACTCCGCCGCGCTGATGAAGGGAGGCCGCATCGTGGAATCCGGCAAGGTCACCGACCTGCTCGCCACGCCCGGCTCCGAACTCGCCCACGAACTGTTCCCGGTCGGCGGCGAGCCGTCCGGTCAGGGCCGCACCGTCGTCGACCTCACCTTCCACGGCGAGGCCGCCACCGAGCCCGTCATCTCCCAGATCTCGCGCACGTACAACATCGACATCTCGGTGCTCGGCGCCGCGCTGGAGACCATCGGCGGCCGCCAGGTCGGCCGGATGCGGATCGAACTCCCCGGCGCCTTCGAGGACAACGTCGTGCCGATCGGCTTTCTCCGCGAGAAGGGCCTGCAGGTCGACGTCGCGCCGGTCGCCGACGACGAGCCGGTCAAGGAGGGCGTGAAGTGACCTGGTCCGAGATGCAGCCCCTGCTGTCGCAGGCCTGTTGGGAAACCCTGGTCATGGTCGGCTGGTCCACCCTCATCGCGGTGGCCGGCGGTCTGCCGCTGGGCGTCCTGCTGGTGCTGACCGACTGCGGCGGCCTGCTGCGCAACGCCACGGTCAACAAGGCAGTCGGCGTGATCGTGAACCTGGGACGCTCGCTGCCCTTCCTCATCCTGATGATCGCCGTGCTGCCGTTCACCCGCTGGGTGGTCGGTACGACCATCGGCGCCGAGGCCATGGTCGTCCCGCTGTCCATCGGCGCCATCCCGTTCTTCGCGCGGCTGGTGGAGACCTCGGTGCGCGAGGTCGACGGCGGACTCGTCGAGGCCGTGCAGGCCATGGGCGGCAGCACCTGGACCGTCGTCCGCAAAGCCCTGCTGCCCGAATCGCTGCCCTCCCTGATCGCGGGGCTCACCACCACCGTGATCGCGCTCATCGGCTACTCGGCGATGGCCGGCACCATCGCCGGCGGCGGCCTGGGCGACCTCGCCATCCGCTACGGCTACCAGCGCTTCGAGACCGTCCTGATGCTCGTCACCATCGGCGTGCTGATCGTCATCGTGACCGTCGTCCAGCTCGCCGGAGACCTCGCCGCCCGCGGTGTATCGCACCGCGGCCGCGCCTCGGCCGCCCCGCGGCTGCGCCTGCTGCGCCCGGCCGCCACCCCTGAAGCCTCCTGACACCGCAAGGCAACACCGTTCCAGAAAGGCACTTTTCGTGCGTACCACCGTCAAGATCACGACTGCCGTCCTCGCCGCCTCGGGCCTCACCCTCGGCCTGACCGCCTGCGGCGCGGACTCCGGCTCCACGAAGGACAGCGCGAGCGACCCGCTCGTCGTCGCCGCGAGCCCCGTCCCGCACGCCGAGATCCTCGACTTCGTCAAGGACAAGCTGGCGGCCAAGGCCGGGCTCAAGCTCGAGGTCAAGGAGTTCAGCGACTACGTGACGCCGAACACCGCCACCGAGGACGGCTCCGTCGACGCGAACTACTTCCAGAACCAGCCCTACCTGGACGACTTCAACAAGAAGAAGGGCACCCACATCGTGCCCGTCGTCACGGTCCACCTGGAGCCGCTCGGCCTGTACTCCGACAAGCTGAAGTCCGCCGACGCGATCAAGAACGGTGCCACGATAGCCCTGGCCAACGACGCGGTGAACGAGGCCCGCGGCCTCGAACTGCTCGCCGCCAACGGCCTGATCAGCCTCAAGGAGGGCGTCGGCAACGAGGCCACCCCGGCCGACATCACCGACAACCCCAAGGACCTGAAGTTCAAGGAGCTCGAGGCCGCCCAGCTGCCGCGCTCCCTGCAGGACGTCGACGCCGCCGTCATCAACGGCAACTACGCCATCTCCGCCGGTCTCAAGCCCGCCGACGACGCCCTGGTGCTGGAGTCCGCCGAGAACAACCCCTACGGCAACTTCCTCGCCGTCAAGGAGGGCAACGAGAAGGACCCGCGCGTGCTGAAGCTCAAGAAGCTGCTCACCTCGCCCGAGGTGAAGAAGTTCATCGAGGACAAGTACGCCGGATCCGTCATCCCGACCTTCTGACCCACCGGGCCCCCGGCGAGGGCGGGCGTGCGTTCACCGCGCCCCGCCCCGCCGGGGCCGTGGTCACCGCTCCCCGCCCGCCAGGCGCCGCAGCTCCCAGGGATCGTGCGCCGAGAAGATCTCGACCTCGCCCCGGTGGGACGCCGCCAGTTCCCGCAGCCGCTCGCGGTTGCGGACCCGCAACGCGTGGTCCACCTCCGAGTCGAGCTGCACGAAGTCCAGCAGGGGATGGGGCTGCGGCTCCGCGGCCTCCAGTTCCCGGTGGTGGAAGTAGCCGTCGCCGGCGTGCAGCAGCCAGCGACCGCCGTCGCGGACGGCCACCGCGGCGTGTCCCGCGGTGTGCCCGCCCAGCGGCACCAGCAGTACCTCGGCGGTGATCCCGGTCAGTCGCCGCACTCCCTCGAAGCCGAGCCAGGAGTCGCCGCCGCTCGGCGCGTACGTCTCCCAGCGGGGCCCGTGCGCCCAGTGCGCGGGCCGGTAGCGACGGCTCGGCGCCTCGGCGAGCGCGGCGCGCAGCTCCTCCTCCACCACATGGACCGTCGCGCCCGGGAAGTCCGGCAGGCCGCCGCTGTGGTCGACGTCGAGGTGCGTGAGCACGACGGCGCGGATGTCGGCGGGGGAGTGCGCCAGCCGCTCGACCTGGCGGATCGGCGTCTCGGCGGGGTCCAGCACGGGCCCCACCAGCTCCACCCAGTCGGCGGCCAGACAACCGCCCGGGTCCCGTACGTCGGCCAGGCCGAGCCCGGTCTCGACCAGCAGCAGGCCGTCCCGGTCGGTCTCCACCAGCAGGCAGTGGCAGACGGCGTTCAGCGGCGGCGGCCCGTCGTACGTCGCGTCGAGCTCGCGCATGGAGCCGCAGTTGAGGTGATGGACCTTCACGCCCGCCCCCTCGCCGCCGGGGCGACGACGCCCGCCATGCGGGCGCCGACCTCGCGGACCACGCCCGCGTCGCGCCGGACCCGGGCCAGCAGCAGCCCGCCCTGCAGCGCGGAGAGCACGAGCCCGGCAAGGCCCTCCGCCTCACGTCCATCGACCCCGTGCCCGGTCAGGAAGGCCGCGAGGCCGGACTGCCAGGCGTCGTACGTGCCTGCGCAGGCGCCGCGGATGGGTTCGCTGTCGCTGGCCGCGTCCAGCGCCACGGTGGCCACCGGGCAGCCGTCGCGGTAGCCGGAGTCCTCCAGGTCCCGGGCGAGGAGCCCGGCCAGTGCCAAGACGCCTTCGCCCGCACCGGGTGCGGCGGCCAGGGCCTCGGCCATGCGGGTGCCGAGCTCCGCGCCGGCCAGCGCCACCGCTTCGGCGGCCAGTTGTTCCTTGCCCTCGGGGAAGTGGAAGTACAGGGAGCCCTTCGGGGCCCCGCTCTCGTCCAGCAGCTGCTTCAGGCCCGTGCCGGCGTAGCCCTGCCGCTGGAAGAGGCCCGCAGCGGTGTGCAGCATGCGTAAGCGCGTCTCGTTCAGGGGGCGCGTCATGACGGTGACGCTAGACCGACCGGTCTACATAGGCAAGGCCCCCGGCCAGTCCAGCCTCAGCCGCTCGGCGCGCGGCAGCCGGGCCACGATCAGGTCGTAGGAGTCCTCGATCATCTCGCGCACCATCGCCTCGGGCAGCGAACCGTCCAGCGTGACGGTGTTCCAGTGCCGCTTGTTCAGATGCCGGCCGGGCACGATCGCCGCGTGTTCCGCCCGCAGCCGCACCGCCAGGTCGGGGTCGCACTTCAGGCTCACCTTCAGCGGCTCGCCCCCCAGCGCGCTGATGGCGAAGATCTTCCCGCCGACCTTGAAGACGGTCACCTCGGTGTCGCGCGGGAAGGGGTTCTCCTCCGTCGCGCCGTTGAAACCGAGGCAGAAGCCCTTGAGCCGGTCCGCGTCCATCCGCCCATTCAACAGGGCCCCGCCGACAGACCGCGCCGTCTCAGCGCCGCCGCACCCAGTACACGTCCGTCGTGTACGGCATCTCGATGGCACCCCTGCCCCGCGTCGCGTCGTGCCCGGCGAGCACCGCCTCCACCTCGGCCCGCACCCGCTCCTGCTCGGTGGGGTCCATCACCGCGATGTGGCTCGAGGACGTCATCCGCTCCACCACGTCCGAGACCGTCGTCGAATGCGGATTCGGCCAGTGCCGCTCGTGCACCCGCGACCAGCCCTCGCGGTCGGTGAACGCCTTGCGCCAGCCGTCGTCCAGCGGACTCGGCAGATCGCGCGGCGCCAGCCGGAAGACGATGTCCTGGTAGTCCCGCACCCAGGGGACCGAGGTGTCGTACGTGTTCCACACCAGTGCCAGCGAACCGCCCGGCCGCAGCAGCCGCTCCACCTCGGCCAGCGCGTCCTCCTCCTGGAACCAGTGCCAGGACTGCGCGGCCACGACCGCGTCCGCGCACCCGTCCGGCAGGCCCGTCGCCTCCGCCGTTCCCGCGGAGACCCGCACTCCCGGCAGCAGCTCCGCGAGCCGCTCCCGCATCTCCGTCACCGGCTCGACCGCGATCACCTCCGCGCCCGTCAGCGCCAGCAGACGGGTGAACTTGCCGGTGCCGGCCCCCAGGTCGACCACCGTGCGGCCCGCCTCGAGGGGCAGCGCGTCCGCCAACTCGGCCAGGGCCGCCATGGGGTACGAGGGCCGCGACCGCTCGTACACACCCGCGGCCCGCTGATATCCGACTCCTGCTGCGTGGTGCACCGTCACGCGGGCAGACGGTAGCAGGACCCTATGGCCACAGGGGGAGCGGACCTGCGGAAAAGCCGGGGAACAGCACACCAACTGCTCCCGTCGTGCGGATGGTTGGACGTACCCTGGGGCGACGGCCGCGCAGGCCCCCGCGGCGACCCGGTCCTGCGGTGACCCGGTGGATGCTGCATGCTGTGCACTTCACACATGCCCTGGCTACGGAGCGTCGAATGACCAGCTTCCCGGAGATCTCCATCAGTACGGAGCGGCTGGTGCTGCGCACGTACGAGGAGTCCGACATCCCCGCCCTGGCGGAGATGATGAACGACGAGTCCGTGATCGCCTGGACCTCCGTGCCGCATCCGTACACCGAGGCGGACGCCCGCGCCTTCATCGCCGAGTTCGCCCCCGCCGAGCGGGCGGAGGGGCGCGGCATCGTGCTCGCCGTCACCGAGTTCCTCACCCAGCGGCTGGTCGGCATCGTCCACCTGCAGCGCACCGACTGGCGCATCCGCAGCAGCGAGGCCGGCTACGTGATCGCCCCCTGGGCGCGCGGCGAGGGCTACGCGGCGGAGGCCGTCCAGGCCACCGCCCAGTGGCTCTTCGACGACCAGAAGTTCGAGCGCCTGGAGCTGCGGACCGCCGCCGACAACGCCGCCTCGCAGCAGGTCGCGCAGAAGATCGGCTGCATCAGCGAGGGCGTGCTCCGCAACGCAGGCCTGGTCCGCACGCAGACGGAGGGCGGCCGCTGGGAGGAGATCCGCACCGACCTGATCGTCTGGAGCCTGCTCCCGGAGGACCTCGACGGCCTCGCGGAGGAGTCCGCCGACGGATCGGACTACGCCGCCTACGCCGACTGGCAGTGAGCACCCGCTGGCGCAAGATCCCGGCCGGGGTACTGTGCACACCCGGGGATCACCTGACCCCGGGCCCCACAGCGCGACGTGCCCAGGAGGCAGGACGACGATGGCCGACCGTGTCACGGTGATCGGGTGGGACGGCTCACCACCGGGCGAGGCAGCGCGCTCCGCGCTGTCGGCCGCCACCCTGGTGGCCGGAACCCGGCACCACCTGGCACTGCCCTTCGTGCCGGAGGATGCCGAGCGGATCGTGCTGGGCAGCATCGACCTCGCGGCGCGCCGCATCGCGCGGCACCGCGGCACCGCGGTCGTGCTCGCCGACGGCGATCCGGGCTTCTTCGGCGTCGTCCGGGCGCTGCGGGCCCCCGAGTACGGGCTGGAGGTCGAGGTCGTCCCCGGCGTCTCCTCGGTCGCCCAGGCCTTCGCGCGGGCCGGGATGCCCTGGGACGACGCCCGGGTGGTCGTCGCGCACACCCGCACCCTGCGGCGCGCCGTGAACGTCTGCCGGGCCCATCCCAAGGTCGCGGTGCTGACCGCGCCCGGCGCGGGGCCGGCCGAACTCGCCCTGCTGCTCGGCGACGAGCACCGCACCTTCGTGATCTGCGAGGCCCTCGGCACCGAGCACGAGCAGGTCACCGTCCTCACCTCCGACAAGGTCGCCGACCACACCTGGCGGGACCCCAATGTCGTCCTCGTCGTCGGCGCCGCCCCGGCCGTCGCCCCCGCCGCCGTGGCCGTGCCGGCCGCCGCCGCGCAGGCGGGCTGGCTGGCGGGCGGCGACCCGGCCGCCGCAGACCGCGTGCGGGGCTGGGCGCTGCCGGCCGAGCGGTACCTGCCCGGGGACGGTTCGGCGCAGCTGCGCGCCCTCCAGCTGGCCCGTCTCGGACCGCGGGCCGGCGACCTGCTCTGGGACATCGGCGCGGGCGGCGGCGCCGTCGCCGTGGAGGCGGCGCGCTTCGGCGCGGCCGTCATCGCGGTGGAGGCGGAAGCGGACGCGTGCGCCCGGATCGAGGACACCGCACGGGACTTCGGGGTGCAGGTGCGCGTCGTCCACGGGGAGGCCCCGCACGTCCTGGAGGACCTTCCGGAACCGGACATCGTGCGCATCGGCGGCGGGGGGCCGGAGGTCGTCGCCGCCTGCGCCGCGCGGCGGCCGGAGCGAATCGCCGCGAGCGCGGCGAACCGGGACGAGGCCGAAGCCGTCAGCCGTGCCCTCGACGAGGGCGGATACGCCGTCGAACGCGCGTTGTTGCAGGTAGTCGAGCTGGACGAGGAGTGGTCCGAGCGGGAGCGCGCGGTGGTCTTCGCGCTCCTCGGACACCGCAGGTGAGCCAGTAGGTTGCGCCCGTATTGCGACCGGTTTGCGGTGAACCCCCCCGAGCGCGCGCGGGCACACGCACGGTAGGCTGACGGACCGCTGTGCCGTCGTCGCACATTGACGTCGAGTGAGGGCTGATCAGCAATGGTCAGTACCGGTCAATCGGTGTCGTCGTGCCGGTTGCCGCCCACGCTCGTTCTCTCAGTGGGCAGTGTGCTCGGCGCAGCGATGGAAGGAGCGAAACCGATGGGCGAGGGGCACGCATGACTGACACCGGCCAGGTCCCGGGTGAGGGACTGCCGGAGAACGCAGGCGAAGAAGCGGTTCTGCAGCCGCACGCCGACCTTCCCGGCAGTGGCGCGCAGCAGCAGGCCGTCCCCTCGTGGGACGTCGATCCGCTCACCGCGCCGGTTCCTCCCGAGTACCACTACCTCGACCAGCCGTCAGGCCCCGTGGTGGCCGACGAGGACGAGGAGATGCTGCTGATGCCCGGTCTGCAGGGGTCCTGGGCGGACCCGCAGCCCGTGCCGCCGCAGCCCACCCCGGTCGCCACCCCGATCCCGGCGCCCGTACCCGCGCCGGCGCCCGCGCCGGTTCCGGCGCAGGCCGCCCTGGCGACCCCGGCCCCCGCGCCGGCGCCGGTCGGCGAGCACATCCCGGCGGCGGTCCCCGGGGCACACGAAGTCGCCGAGCACGGCGCCCACGAGAGCGGCGGCCGCGACTCCGTGTCCCTCGACTACTCCGCGGTCCGCGCGGACCTGCCGATCGCGGTCCCGGTGCCGGAGCCGGTGCTGGCCGAGCAGCCCGCGCCGTTCGCACCGGAGCACGTCGTGCCGGAGCAGGCCGTGCCCGTGCCGGTGGAGCCGGTCGCGCAGCCCGCGCCCGCCGAGGACGCCGCCATGACCACGGAGGCCCAGGTCCCGGCCGCGGAGCCGGCTCCGCAGCCCCATGTGCCCGCGCAGCAGCAGGCGCAGGAGCCGGTCCAGGTCGCTCCCGTACCGCCGCGGCGCCCGCTGCACATGGGCCCGCCGATCCCGGACCCGTCCAACGGCGGCGGCATCGTGCGGTCCCTGGCCGACCGCGGCCCCGCCACCCCGCCCCCGGTCCCCATGCCGATGCGTCACTCCGGGCCGCCCACCACCGGACCGGAGTACCTGGACATCCCCCGCGACGAGACCCCGGCCCCGGTGGCCGACTCCGGCGCCGGCTGGGCCGTCCCGGCGGAAGTGCCCGTGCACGAGGCCGTGGTGCCCGCGCCTGCGCCCGAACCCGAGCCGGTCGCCGAGGTCGTGACCCCGCTGGAAACCCACGACGAGCCCCTGCCGTTCGGCATGGAGCCCGCCGCGGAGGCGCCGGTGGCGTCCGAGCCCGTCGTGGTGCCGGTCGCGCCGGAGGCCCCGGAGCCCGTCGTGGTGCCGGTGGTTCCGGAGACGCCGGAGCCCGTCGTCGTGCCGGTGGCCGTGGAGGCCCCGCAGCCCGTCGTGCCCGAGCCCGCCCCTGAGCCGGTCGTCGAGGCTGTGGCGGAGCCCCAGCCCGAGCCGCCCGTCGCCGAGCCCGGGCCCGAGGCACCGGTCGTGACGGAGGAGCCCGCCCCCGCGCCGGCCGCTGCTGCCGCGCCCGTTGCCGCCGAGCCGGAGACGGAGCCGGAGGCCGAGGTGCCGGTCGTGCCCGAAGCCGAGGCGCCGGCCGCCGAGGAGGACGTCCCGGAGCTGCGGATCCCCGCCGCCGAGGGCTACGACCCGTCCGTACGGGACGCCGTCCACCGCGTCATCCGCGAGCGCCGCGACATCCGCAACGGCTTCCGCAAGGACCCGATCCCGCACGAGGTGCTGATCCGCGTCCTGGAAGCGGCGCACACCGCGCCCAGCGTCGGCCACTCCCAGCCGTGGGACTTCGTCGTCATCCGCTCCGCCAAGACCCGGCAGCGCATGCACGAACTCGCCATGCAGCAGCGCGAGGCGTACGCCAAGTCCCTTCCCAAGGGCCGCGCCAAGCAGTTCCGCGAGCTGAAGATCGAGGCGATCCTCGACACCCCGGTCAACATCGTCGTGACCGCCGACCCGACCCGCGGCGGCCGCCACACCCTCGGCCGCTACACGCAGCCGCAGATGGCGCCGTACTCGTCGGCGCTCGCCGTGGAGAACCTCTGGCTCGCCGCCCGCGCCGAAGGCCTCGGCGTCGGCTGGGTCAGCTTCTTCGACGAGCGCGAGATGGTCCGCGAACTCGGCCTGCCCGAGCACCTCGAGGTCGTCGCGTACCTTTGCGTCGGCTACGTCGACGAGTTCCCCGAGGACCCCGAACTCGTGCAGTCCGGCTGGTCCAAGCGGCGCCCGCTGGCCTGGGTCGTCCACGAGGAGGAGTACGGCAACCGGGCCCTGCCCGGCGAGGAGCCGCACAACCTCCTCGAGGAGACCCTCCGCGGCATCCGCCCGCTCGACGCCAAGGCGCTCGGCGAGGCCTGGGAGCGGCAGAAGCGGATGACCAAGCCGGCCGGCGCGCTCGGCATGCTGGAGATCATCTCCGCGCAGCTCAGCGGCCTGTCCCGGCAGTGCCCGCCGCCGATCCCCGAGCCCGCGGCCGTCGCCATCTTCGCCGGGGACCACGGGGTGCACGCCCAGGGCGTCACCGCCTGGCCCCAGGAGGTCACCGGCCAGATGGTCGCCAACTTCCTGGGCGGCGGGGCCGTTTGCAACGCCTTCGCCAACCAGGTCGGCGCCGAGGTGTGCGTGGTCGACGTCGGCGTCGCCGTCGACCTGCCCAGCACGCCCGGTCTGCTGCCGCGCAAGGTCCGCCCCGGCACGGCCGACTTCACCGCAGGGCCCGCCATGTCGCGCGAGGAGGCACTGCGCGCGATCGAGGTCGGCATCGAGACCGCCCGCGACCTCGTCGCCGCGGGCAACAAGGCGCTGCTGACCGGTGAGATGGGCGTCGCCAACACGACCGTCTCCGCGGCCCTGATCTCCGTCTACACCGGGGTCGACCCGGCGGAGGTCACCGGGCGCGGCACCGGTATCAACGACGAGATGCACGCCCGCAAGATCGACGTCGTACGCCGGGCCCTCGAACTCCACCGGCCGGACCCGTCCGACCCGATCGAGGTCCTCGCGGCGATCGGCGGCCTCGAGCACGCGGCCATGGTCGGCCTGTTGCTCGGCGCCGCGTCCCTGCGGACCCCGGTCATCCTCGACGGCGTCAGCGCCGGCGCGGCGGCCCTCGTCGCCCGCGCCATCGCACCGGAGGTGCTCGCGGCCTGCATCGCCGGCCACCGCAGCGCGGAACCGGGCCACCGCGCGGCCCTGACGAAGCTGGGGCTGCGCCCGCTGGTCGACCTCGACCTGCGGCTCGGCGAGGGCACGGGCGCGCTGTTGGCGCTGCCGCTGGTGCAGAGTGCTGCGCGGGCGATGCACGAGGTGGCGACGTTCGACTCCGCCGGGGTGACCGAGAAGTCCTGACGCGGGCGGTCGTGGCGAGGGGGCGGTTTCCCCGCCCTCCCGCCCTCCCCCAGCCGAAGGCTGGGGGAGGGCGGCCGTTCTGGGCACTGGGCGTATTTGTGTGCGGCACCCGGGACGAGAAGAGCAAGTGTCCGTCACGCACGTAAATATGCGTCCAGAATGCCCAGCCCCGGAGGCCCCGCACCCGGCCCGCCCCCACACGCGCGAGGCGGTCACTGACCGCGCCGGATGGGGCACCCCCGGCCGAAGACCGGGGGAGGGGGAGCGGGCGGGGGATGCCTGCCGCAGGCGCAAACAACCCGCACACAACAACACGGGCAAGCGCACCGCAGGTGTGATCTTGGGCGCTGCGGCGCAGCCACCCCGCACCGTAGGGTTGGACCGGGGCAGGGTCGCCCCGCACCCCCGCATCCCCACCCCGTCGCGCCGAGAGGCACCGCCGCGAGGCAAACCGCTAGGAGCCGCACGCCATGACTGCCGCCGAGGACCGTAACGACGCGCCCGCCTACCCCGTCGGACTGCGCCTCGCGGGCCGGCGCGTCGTCGTACTCGGCGGGGGCCAGGTCGCCCAGCGCCGGCTGCCCCCGCTGGTCGCGGCCGGTGCCGACGTCGTGCTGATCTCGCCGTCGGCGACGCCCTCCGTGGACGCCATGGTCGCCGCAGGCGAGATCCGCTGGGAGCGCCGCCGTTACCGGCCCGGCGACCTCGCGGACGCCTGGTACGCCCTGATCGCCACCACCGACCCCGAGGCCAACGCGGCCGCATCCGCGGAGGCGGAGGAGCGGCGGGTGTGGTGCGTCCGCAGTGACGACGCCGACGCGGCGACCGCGTGGACGCCCGCGACGGGCCGTACGGAGGGCGTGACCGTGGCCGTGCTGACGGGCCGGGACCCGCGGCGCTCCGCCGCCGTGCGGGACGCGATCGTGGAGGGCCTGCGGGACGGCTCGCTGGCGGCGCCCCAGCACCGGGGGAGGACCCCGGGCGTGGCGCTGGTCGGCGGCGGCCCCGGCGACCCGGACCTGATCACGGTGCGGGGCCGCAGACTGCTCGCGGAGGCGGACGTCGTCATCGCCGACCGCCTCGGCCCGCGCGACCTGCTGGACGAACTGCCGCCGCACGTCGAGGTCATCGATGCCGCGAAGATCCCGTACGGCCGGGCGATGGCCCAGGAGGCCATCAACGCGGCGCTGATCGAGCACGCCAAGGCCGGCAAGGCGGTGGTGCGGCTCAAGGGTGGGGACCCGTACGTGTTCGGGCGCGGCATGGAGGAGGCGGAGGCACTCGCGGAGGCGGGCATCCCGTGCACGGTCGTGCCCGGCATCTCCAGCTCCATCAGCGTCCCGGCCGCCGCCGGCATCCCGGTCACGCACCGGGGTGTGGCTCACGAGTTCACCGTGGTCAGCGGTCACGTGGCGCCGGACGACCCCCGGTCGCTCGTGGACTGGGCGGCCCTCGCCCGGCTGCGCGGCACACTGGTGCTGCTGATGGCCGTGGAGCGGATCGGCTCGATCGCCGCGGCGCTCGTGGAGCACGGGCGCGGTGGGGACACGCCCGTCGCGGTGATCCAGGAGGGTACGACCGCGGCCCAGCGGCGGGTCGACGCGACCCTCGCGACGGTGGGGGAGCGGGTGGCGGAGGAGGACATCCGCCCGCCCGCGGTGATCGTCATCGGCGAGGTCGTCGCCGTGCGCGGTCGCGTAACCGGCGGTAACAAGTGACGTCGGTGCCGTTGGCACCGCACTTCGGACAAGGCAGTATCACCCTGTGGCTGAGCTCATCACCATCGACGACCCCGATGACCCGCGCCTGCACGACTACACGTCCCTGACCGACGTGGAGTTGCGCCGCCGCCGCGAACCCGCCGAGGGGCTGTTCATCGCGGAGGGCGAGAAGGTGATCCGGCGTGCCCGGCAGGCCGGTTACCGGATGCGCTCGATGCTGTTGTCGGCCAAGTGGGTCGACGTCATGCGCGACGTCATCGACGAGGTGCCGGCGCCGGTCTACGCGGTGAGCCCGGAGCTGGCCGAGCAGGTGACCGGCTACCACGTGCACCGCGGTGCCCTCGCCTCGATGCAGCGCAGGCAACTGCCCGACGCCGCGGCCCTGCTGGGCGACGCGCGGCGGATCGTCGTCATGGAGTCGGTCAACGACCACACCAACATCGGCGCGATCTTCCGCAGTGCGGCCGCCCTCGGCATGGACGCCGTCCTGCTCTCCCCGGACTGCGCCGACCCTCTGTACCGCAGGTCGGTCAAGGTCTCCATGGGCGCCGTCTTCTCGGTCCCGTACGCCCGGCTGGAGAGCTGGCCCCGGGATCTGGAGACAGTGCGGGAGGCGGGCTTCAAGCTGCTCGCGCTGACCCCCGACGAGAAGGCCACCGACATCGACGCCGCCGCCCCGCACCGTCTGGAGCGGGCGGCCCTGATGCTCGGCGCCGAGGGCGAAGGCCTGTCCACCCGCGCCCTGGTCGCCGCCGACGAGTGGGTGCGCATCCCGATGGCGCACGGGGTGGACTCGCTGAACGTGGGGGCGGCCGCCGCGGTCGCGTTCTACGCGGTGGCGACCGGCCGCCCCCGGGACTGACTCAGCCCGCCGCGGCGGGCAGGTCCACGAGACCGGCGAGCGCCGCACGGTGGCGGCCGGGCGTGCCCAGGGCGATCTCGTCGGCCTTGGCGCGCTTCAGCCGGAGGTGGACCGGGTGCTCCCACGTCATGCCGATGCCGCCGTGCAGTTGGACGCACTCCTCGGCGGCCCGCACCGCGACCGGCGCGCAGAACGCCTGCGCCACGGCGACGGCGACGGGGGCGTCCGCGCTGCCGCCGGCGAGCGCGTCGGCGGCGTTGCGTGCCGCGGCCCGGGACTGGACGACCTCCAGCCACAGGTCCGCGAGCCGGTGCTTGAGGGACTGGAAGGAGCCCACGACCCGGCCGAACTGGTGGCGGTCCTTGAGATACGCCACCGTCTCGTCCAGGCACCACTGGGCCAGGCCCAGTTGCTCCGATGCCAGCAGGCCCGCCCCCGTCAGCAGGGCCCGCGTGACGGCGGCTGCGGCCGTCCCCGGTCCGGCGAGCCTGCGCGCCGCCGCCCCGTCGAAGGAGACGTCCGCGATCGGCCGGGTCAGGTCGAGCGGCACCGGTACGGACAGCGCGACACCGGGCGCGTCCATGCGGACCTCGTACAGCCCGAGCCCGTCCGGACCCGTCGCCGGCACGATCAGCACGCCGGCGGCGGTCGCGTCGGCCACGCTGGTCACCCGCCCGCCGAGCGAGCCGTCCGCGTCCGCCCGCACCCCCTGGGGCACGTCCGCGTCCGGCGCCGTGGGGAGCGGCACGGCCAGGGCGGCCGTCTCCTCGCCCGCCGCGAGCCGCGCAACGACGGCGTCGGCCTCCTCGGTGCCGGCCGCCAGCAGGGCCGCGGTGGCGAGCACGGCGCTGCCCAGGAAGGGCACCGGCGCCACGAAGGCCCCCAGCTCCTCCAGCACGACCGCGGCCTCCCGCGCGGAGGCCCCCTGGCCGCCCAGCTTCTCCGGCACCAGCAGCCCGGCGAGCCCGACCTCCTGGGCGAGGGTCCGCCACAGCGCCGCGTCGTAGGGTGTGTCGCTCTCACAGCGGGCCAGGACGTCCGCCGGCGCGCACCGGTCGGTCAGCAGCCCGCGCACCGCGGCGCGCAGATCGTTCTCGACGTCGGAGTAGAGCAGATCGGAGCTCATCGCGGCAGGTCCTTCCAGGGGACGTCCTTGTCCGTACGGGGCTCGGAGGGCAGGCCGAGGACCCGCTCGGAGATGATGTTGCGGAGGATCTCGGACGTACCGCCCTCGATCGAGTTGCCCTTCGCCCGCAGATAGCGGTAACCGGCGTCACGGCCGTAGAAGTCGACGATCTCCGGGCGGGTCATCGTCCAGTCGCCGTAGCGCAGGCCGTCCTCGCCCAGCAGCTCCACCTCCAGGCCGCTGATGCGCTGGTTCAGCGAGGCGAACGCCAGCTTCATGCCCGAGCCCTCGGGGCCCGGCGCCCCCACCGCGAGCTGCTGGCGCAGCCGTTCGCCGGTGAGGCGGGTGACCTCGGCGTCCACCCACAGCCGCAGCAGCCGGTCGTGCAGATCCGGCGTACGCAGCGCGGGGCGCTCGCGCCAGGTCGCGGCGACCGTCCCGATCATGCCGCCCTCGCGGGGCAGTGCGGTGCCGCCGATCGCGACCCTCTCGTTCATCAGCGTCGTCTGCGCCACCCGCCAGCCGTCGCCGATCTCCCCGAGGCGGTGCGCGTCGGGAATCCGCACATCGGTGAGGAAGACCTCGTTGAACTCCGCCTCGCCCGTGATCTGGCGCAGCGGCCGCACCTCGACGCCCGGGTCCGTCATGTCGCACACGAAGTACGTGATGCCCTGGTGCTTGGGGACGTCCGGGTCCGTACGGGCGATCAGGATCGCCCAGCGCGCGTTGTGGGCGTTGGACGTCCACACCTTCTGGCCGGTGACGATCCAGTCGTCGCCGTCCCGCACCGCGCGGGTGCGCAGGCCGGCCAGGTCGGAGCCGGCACCGGGCTCGCTGAACAGCTGGCACCAGACCTCCTCGCCGGTCCACAGCGGGCGCAGGAAGCGGGACTTCTGGTCCTCGGTGCCGTAGCGGAGGATCGTGGGCGCGGCCATGCCGAGGCCGATGCCGATGCGCCGTGGTTCGTTGTCCGGCGCCCCGGCGGCGGCCAGCCCCGAGTCCACGACCCCCTGCAGCGGTCGGGGTGCGCCCAGGCCGCCGAGGCCCTCCGGGTAGTGCACCCACGCCAGGCCGGCGTCGAACCGGGCCCGCAGGAAGTCCAGGCGGTCCGTCGCCGCCGGATCGTGAGAGGAGAGCAGCGCGCGCACGCGCTCGCCCAGCTCCTCCGGTGTGACCGTCATGCGATGCGTCCCTCCGCGAGTGCGTAACCTAAGCAAGCGCTTAGAAACTAACCCACGGGATGCCTGTTCGTCACCCCCCTGCGCGTGCGTCGTGGTTTCTGTTGGGGGTGGGAGTGTTCCGGTGTGGTCGGTGACCGTGGCGCGCCGCTGGTGGTGGGCCGGGATCGGGGCCTTCGGGGCCGGCCATTCCGGACCGCATATTCACGTGCATGCGGGCACCACCTCGATCTGTCCCGGATGCCGCACACACATATGCGGCAGCGTCCAGAACGCCCGCCCTCCCCCGGCCGAAGGCTGGGCGTGCCCCCAACTCCCCCGCCCCCTGCGTCTCGTCGGCGACTGATCGCCGGTGGGTGGGGGTGAGGGGGTAGCCCCCTCCGCCCCGATCACCGCAGCCCGGTACGGGTCGCCCACTGGTCACCTCGAAGATTGCGGGTCGGCCGCTCGCCGGAGGCTGGGGGCACCTCCCAGCGGTTTCTGGGGGAGGGAGGGGGTGTGGCGGGGTGCTCCCCCAGCGGTAGCCGGGGAGACGAGCGGTGCGCGCGGTGCCGAATGATGTGGCGCACCGCCGCGAGCGCCGAGGTGGGGGCACCCCCGGGCCGAAGGCGGGGGGTGCCCCGGCGCGGCGCCGACCCCGTACGTACGCAGCGAGGCGGCAACTGACGCGCCGGATGGGGGCACCCCCGGCCGGAGGCTGGGGGAGGGCGGGGGATCCCGCCGCAGGCGCAGACAACCCGCACACGACAACCGGCCGCAAGGGGCACCCCAACCGCAACCACAACGCACCCGCACACGCCGACCCGCCCACATGACACCCTGGCCGCCTATGACATCCGCAACCGCCCCCGGGGAAGACGAATGGGCCCCCCTCTTCAACCCCCCGGATGCCCCCCGCCGCCTGCGCCGCATACGCGTCGAGGCCCTCGGCCTCAACCCCGCCGCCACGCCTGCCGTGTTGACCCGCCTGCTCGGCATCACCTCGTACCTGCTCAGCCGTGACCTGCCCCCCTCCACCGTGGACGCCGCCATCGCGCACCCCGACTGGGAGGTCCGCCGCGGCCTGCTGGAGCACCAACGAGGCATGACGCCCGAGCAGTGGACCCGGCTCGCCCTCGGGGAGCCCGACGCGGCCCGGCGCAAGACCGTCGTCCACCACGCCGGGTACCGCGGGGCGCGCCTCACCCCGGACGGCTACGCGCGCCTGGCCGCCGATCCCTCGCCCCCGGTCCGGGCGGCCGCCACCGCCCTGCCCGGGTTCCCGGACGCCCTCGCCGTCCCGCTCGCGGGTGACCCCGACCCGGACGTGCGGGCCGCCGCAGGCCCCCTCGCCTGGACCCGCCTCCCGACCCCCGCCCGGGAGGCACTGCTCGCGGACCCCTCCCCCCGCGTGCGTGCCGCCGCCTCGCTGCGGCACCACGAGGACCACCCCATGCCCGCGGACGTCTTCGAGGCCCTGGACCGCCCCGCGTACGCGGTCGGCGCCTGCCGCCTCGACCACGACCTCGCCGCCCGCCTCGCCGCCGGCGAGGACCCCGCCGTGCGCCGCGCCCTCGCCGGCAACCCGCACCTGGATCCCGACCTGGTCACCCGCCTCGCCGCCGACGACGACAACGACGTCCGCGTCGCCGTCTCCGTCCGTCCCGAACTCACCGAGTCCCAAAGGGCCGCCGTCCGGGCCGAGATCGACACCCACCGCATCTTCCACGAACTGCCCTGGGTCGTGGCGCTCCACGACGACCCGGAGGCGATGCGCCGCCTCGCCCGCTCGGGCCACGTGCTCCTGCGCCGCAGCGTGGCCCGCGCCCCGCGGCTGCCCGCCGACGCGGCCGAGCTGCTGGCCCGGGACGAGGACAGGGTGGTCCGGCTCTTCCTCGCCGAGTCGTGCGACGACGCACCACCGGACATGCTGCTCGAGGTGTGGGGCTGGTGGACCGGCAGCTTCTCGGTCCCGGACCGGCCGCGCGGCCACCCGAACTTCCCGCGCGCGGGGCTCCTGCGCTTCGCGGACGATCCCGATCCCCGGATGCGCCGCCTCGCGCTGGAGGACCCGGAGTCCGCGCCGGAACTCGTGGACCTCTTCAGCCGCGACCCGGACGAGGAGGTACGGATGCGGGCCGCCGAGGATCCGCGGCTGACGGCCGCCGCGGCGGCGCGGCTGGCCGACGACCCTTCCGCGCCCGTGTGGTACCGCGCGGCCCGGCACCCGAGCCTGCCCGCGCGGGACATCGTCCGCCTGCTGTGCGAACCGGTGACGGCGGAGTGGGCGGCCCAGAACCCCGCGATCCCCGTCGCCGTCATGCACCGCATGATCGACGAGGCAGGCCTAGCCTGACGCCGGTCGCCGGCGCCGTCCGCGGGGGAGCGAAGACGGAGTCGAGGAAGGGCGCGTTGGGCGTTCGCGCGAGTCCGGGCGGCCGGACGTGGACCGGGGCCGGCGGTCGGCCCGGGGGCCCGAGGGCAGGGCCTACGGCGAGTGCGGCGCCGTCGCGTGGGCGGCGACCCCGGGCAGCAGGCCGAGGCCCCGGCTGGGGCCCTGGCAGCCCTGCGCCGCGGCGATGCCGAGGGCGACGAGGAGGGTCACGGTGACGAAGACGATGAGCCGCTGCCGCAGCATCCTGCGGTCGGCACCCGCGGGGCGCCGGCCGGCGGGCGTGCGCGGAGCCGGGGTGCGCCCGGAGGGGGTCCGGGCCGGCGTCCGGGTCGGGGTGCGCGGCGACGCGGGGGTACGGGGGGACGCCGGGGTGCGCGGCGACACCGGCGTCCCGGGCGCCGTGCGCCGCTCGGTCTGCTGCTCCGCGTACGCCTGCGTCCGCGGCCCCGTGGGCCGCTCGGGGCGCGGTCCCGAGGCCTTGGGCACGATGTCCCGCCGGCCCGGCGCCGAGCCGAGCCCCCGCGCCTCTCGGGCGGCGATCTCGGCGAGCCGCTCGGAGAGTTGGACCGTGCTGGGCCGCTGCTCCGGGTCCTTGGCGAGGCACGCGAAGGCCAGCGGGGCCAGGGAGTCCGGGACGCCGGTGAGATCCGGCTCCTCGTGGACGACGCGGTAGAGCATGACCTCGGAACTGCCCTGCCCGAAGGGCGAGTCGCCCATCGCCGCGTATGCCAGCGTGGCCCCGAAGGCGAAGACGTCGGTGGCCGGGGTCACCGCGGCCCCGCGCACCTGCTCCGGGGCGAGGAAGCCCGGGGAGCCGACCGCGGTGCCCACGTGCGTGAGGGTGCTCGCGCCGGTGGACCAGGCGATGCCGAAGTCGATGATCCGGGGGCCCTTGGGCGACAGCAGGATGTTGGACGGCTTGAGGTCGCGGTGGACGACACCGGCCTCGTGGACGGCGACCAGGCCCTCCGCGAGGGCGGCGCCGATCGAGGCGACCTCGGCGGCCGAGAGCGTGCCGTCGCGGGCGACCTTGTCGTGCAGGGAGGGGCCGGGGACGTACTGGGTGGCGAACCACGGCCGGTCCGCCTCCAGGTCGGCGGCGACCAGCCGGGCCGTGCAGCCGCCGCGGATGCGTCTCGCCGCGGACACCTCGCGGGCGAAGCGGGAGCGGAACTCCTGGTCCTCGGCCAGCTCGGGGCGGATCACCTTCAGCGCCACCCGCTGGCCGCGCTTGTCGGCGCCCAGGTAGACCACGCCCATGCCGCCCGCGCCCAGTCGCCGGTGCAGCCGGAACGAGCCGACGACACGCGGGTCCTCGCGCCGGAGCCGCATCATCGCCATCTCGTCCATCCCCGCTGCCTGCCTGGCCAGTCTGACGCCGACAGCTTACGGACTGACCGCCCGCCGTGCCGCGAGGCCGCGCCCGCGCGGGGCGGCCGATTGTCAGTGCCTGATGGGATCCTTGAAGAGTGGGGAACGTTCCGGCCACTGACGGCCCGGAACGTCGTCATGCCGTCAACAGTCCATCGGACAAGGGGGATTGACGCCATGAAGGGTGATCGTGTGGAGATCGTCGTGGACGCCGGCGACACGACGAGGACATATGAAGTGGTCGCCACCAGGGCCGGCCGCAGGGTCGAAACGGCAGTGCGACGAGGGGTGGTGGAAGTGAGCGAAGTCACGCGTTCCGGCTCGGTCGTGCGCACCGCCCGCTTCATGGCCACCCGGGTCCTCGCCCTGGTCGAGCAGCCCATACCGAGGGGCGACGCGGAGGACGACGAGCGGGGGTGACGGGCCCCGTCCGCGTCCGCCCGGGAGATCCCCTCGGGGATGTCCCGGGGACGCGGCCGGGTCCCTCCACCCAGGGGAGTACGCCGCCGGTCGCGGAGTCATCCTCGGGGAGGCCAGTGAAGCGGTACGAAGGCATGACGACCGGTGCGGGCGGCGCGCCTAGTGTTGAGGTCAAGCGGCGGGCGGAGCACTCGTCCCCCGAGGTCAAACGCCCGCCGCCCCGGAGAACTGTGAATGATCACGACCACGACCCAGGAGAGGGCCATGGCGAACACGGTGAGCCGTACGGTGCGGCCGGAGCGTGGCAGCAGGATCGCCGCCTTCGGCATACGCCCGTCCGGCACCCGGCACCCACTGGTGGCGGTGGCGATGGTGCTGCCGCTCGCGGTGCTGCTCGCGGTGGCTTTCGGGGCCTGGGACGCGGTGGTCGCACAGGCGTCGTCCGTAGCCGGTCTGATGGGGCGCTGACAGATCGCTCTCCGCGGGCCCGGAAGAGCGGTCCGGGTCCGCGACAGCCGGTGAAGTAACCCCGTGGGGACGGGGGTCCGGCGGACGGCATGAATGCCCGGGTACCTGTGGCGGTACCCGGGCATCACACCCGGCATTGCCAGCGCGCCGCGCGCTGCCGCACAGTGGGCCGGTGAGACGGGCAGTGGGGGAGAAGGTGACCAGCAGCGGACCACCGCTGACGCGCGCCCTGGGGGCGGTCGTGGCCGCGGCCGCGCGCATTCCCGGCCAGGTGCGGACGACGGTGCTCGCCGAGCGGCCGGACGTCACCGTCGTCCGCAGCGGCCGCCTGGTCGCCAAGGCCCACGCACCGGCCACCGATCCCGGCGAGCTCGCCGTGCGGCTGCGTGTGGCCGCCCACGCGCTGCTGGAGGGAGTCCTGCTGCCCCCGGCGCCCCTGCCGGGCCGCGAGGGCGCGCTCAGCACCGTGCTCCTCGGCCGCCCGGTCAGCCTGTGGCCGCTCGGCGAGCCGGTCGACCGGGACGATCCGGACTCCGCGCCCTGGGCGGCGGCGGGCACACTGCTGGCCCGGCTGCACGCCGTGCCGGTGGCCGGCCTGCCCGGCCCGCTGCCGGCGATGCGGGGTCCGGTCCGGGCGGCCCAGGCGGTCGCCAGGATGCTGGCGGCGGGCGACGGCGACCCGGCCGTGCTGGCCGCCTGGCGCGGTCTGCCGCCCTGGGCGCGCGGCGAGGCCCCGCAGCCGTCCACCCTGGTGCTGTGCCACGGCGATCTGCACCTCGGCCAACTGGTGCGCCACCCGGTGCCCGACGGCCCGTGGCGCCTCATCGACATCGACGACCTCGGGCTCGGCGAGCCCGCCTGGGATCTGGCCCGGCCGGCCATGTGGTTCGCCGCCGGGCTGCTCGACCCCGACGACTGGGGCCGCTTCCTCGGCGCGTACCGCGCCGCCGGCGGCCCCGCCGTCCCCACCGACGGCGACCCGTGGCCGCATCTCGACGTGGCGGCACGGGCGTTGGCGGTACAGACCGCGGCGATCGCGGTCGCCAAGGCCGCGCAGGAGGGCCGCGTACTCGACGGAACGGAACAAGCCGTCCTCGATACGTGCCGCCGAATCGCGGAAGTAAGGTGCAGTAGTCCTACGCCGGGGGACGATCCCCGGCCGGCGCGAACGAGGAGATGAGCCGACGATGCTCTGTCCCAAGTGTCATGGCCCGATGCAGACGTTCACCCGCAGCGGCGTCCAGATCGAGCAGTGCGGCAACTGCCGGGGGATCTTCCTGGACTACGGGGAGCTCGAGGCGCTGACCCGCATGGAGTCGCAGTACGCCCAGCCCGCCCCGCCGCCGGCCGGTTACCCGCAGGCCTACCCGCAGCAGCACGCCGCCCCGGCCTGGGGCGCCCCGCACGGCGGTCACCACGGGGGCCACCACGGCCACCACAAGCACCAGAGCTGGGCGCACATGCTCTTCTCGTCGTGACACGACCGAGGGCCGGAGCGAATGCTCCGGCCCTCGGGTGCTGGTGGACGATACTGGGATTGAACCAGTGACCTCTTCCGTGTCAGGGAAGCGCTCTCCCGCTGAGCTAATCGTCCTCGGTACTACGGGTGGTGCTGGTAAGGCGTGCGCGATACTGGGATTGAACCAGTGACCTCTTCCGTGTCAGGGAAGCGCTCTCCCGCTGAGCTAATCGCGCTCGGGTCCCCCGTGCCGAAGCCCTGGGGAAGGCCCTCCCGGGCCCAGTGGACGATACTGGGATTGAACCAGTGACCTCTTCCGTGTCAGGGAAGCGCTCTCCCGCTGAGCTAATCGTCCTCAGAGGTGGAGACGGGATTTGAACCCGTGTAGACGGCTTTGCAGGCCGTTGCCTCGCCTCTCGGCCACTCCACCAGCGCGGGGGCGGGAACCCCCACTTCGAGCGGACGACGAGATTCGAACTCGCGACCCTCACCTTGGCAAGGTGATGCTCTACCAACTGAGCCACGTCCGCAGTGTCTCCCCCGGAGCTCGCACCCGGGCGGGACCTCCGCCGGGGCGCTTCCGCGTCCCGGCGACGAGTTGAACTCTAGCGGATTACGGCTCCGCCACCAAAACGCGTTTCCGCAGCGTGCCGGGTCGGTGACCAGCGCATCTCGGCCGTCGCCGCCGACTTAGACTCGCACTCGCCCCTCCGGACCGACCTGGGAAGCCTCGTGCCCGACCTCGCGCCCCTCGCCAGATTCGGTGGCCTTCTCGCCTCCGACCTGCGGGATGTCACCACCGACCCCGCCGCGCTGGACTCCTCGGGCTTCTGGGCGGTGGTCGCCGGCTTCGAGGGCGGGACGGTCTGCGCGCGCTTCGGGAACGTACGCCCGGATCCCCTGGCGCCGGCTCCGCGCCGGCCCTGGCGCGGCCCCGCCCGCACCGCCTGGACGTCCTCGCTGGACCGCGCCGGCTACATCGCCGGAGTCCACCGCGTCCGCGAGTACATCGCGGCCGGCGAGGTCTACCAGGCGAACCTGTGCCGGGTGCTCACCGCGCGCCTGCCCGATCCGGACGCGGACATAGACGCCCTGGGGGCCGCCCTCGCCCGCGGCAACCCGGCCCCCTACGCAGGAACGATCCGGCTGCCCGGGCACGGCATCGAGGTGGCCAGCGCCTCCCCCGAACTCTTCCTGCGCCGCCGGGGCGCCGTGATCGAGTCCGGCCCCATCAAGGGCACCGGCCGCACCGAGGACGACCTGCTGCCCAAGGACCACGCCGAGAACGTCATGATCGTCGACCTGGTCCGCAACGACCTCGGCCAGGTCTGCGCCACCGGCACGGTCACCGTCCCCGACCTCTGCGTCGTGGAGAAGCACCCGGGGCTGGTCCACCTCGTCTCCACCGTCCGCGGGGAACTGCGCGAGGGCGCCGGCTGGCCCGAGCTGCTGGGCGCCGCGTTCCCGCCGGGCTCCGTCACCGGCGCGCCCAAGTCGAGCGCCCTGCGCATCATCGGGGAACTGGAGACCGCCCCCCGCGGGCCCTACTGCGGCGGCATCGGCTGGGTCGACGCCGACCGAGGCACCGGCGAGCTCGCCGTCGGCATCCGCACCTTCTGGATCGACCGCGGCGCCCCCGGCGGACCCGTGCTGCGCTTCGGGACCGGCGCCGGGATCACCTGGGGCTCCGATCCCGAGCGCGAGTGGGACGAGACCGAACTGAAGGCCTCCCGGCTGCTGGCGGTAGCGTCGGGTACGTATGACTCGAACGAAGGCGAACAGAACCATGGGGCAGAGTGACACCGTGAGCACGACCACCGCGGGCACGATCTGGGTCAACGGCGCGCTGCGCGAGACCGACGACGCGTTGGTGTCCGTCATGGACCACGGCCTGACCGTCGGGGACGGCGTCTTCGAGACGCTCAAGGCCACCGGCGGCACCGCCTTCGCGATGGACCGCCATCTGCGGCGGCTGGCCCGCTCCGCGCGCGGCCTCGGCCTGCCCGAGCCCGACCTCGACGAGGTGCGTCACGCCTGCGAGGCCGTCCTGGCCGCCGACCCGGTGCCCCACGGCCGCCTCCGCGTCACCTACACCGGCGGCACCTCGCCGCTGGGTTCCGAGCGCGGCACCACCGGCCCCACCCTGGTCGTCGCCCTCGGTGCAGCGACCGTGCGCCCGGACACCACGGCCGTGGTCACCGTGCCGTGGACCCGCAACGAGAAGGGGGCACTCGCCGGGCTCAAGACCACCTCCTACGGCGAGAACGTCGTCGCCCTGGCCCGCGCCCACCAGCGCGGCGCCTCAGAGGCGCTGTTCGCCAATACGCAGGGACGCCTGTGCGAGGGCACCGGGTCCAATGTCTTCGTCGTCCTCGGCGGCAAGCTGCTCACCCCGCCGCTGGCCTCCGGCTGCCTCGCCGGGATCACCCGGGAACTGGTCGTGGAATGGGCGGGCGCCGAGGAGGCGGACCTGCCGTTCGAGGCCCTCGCCGAGGCCGAGGAGATCTTCCTGACCTCCTCGCTGCGCGACGTCCAGGGCGTCCACCGCGTCGACGACCGCGAGCTGGCCACCGGGGCGCACCCCGGCCCGGTCACCGCCAAGGCGATGCGGGTCTTCGCGGAGCGGTCCGCGGAGCACCCCAACCCCTGAGCCGCGCCGTCCGTGTCGTCCCGTGTTCGTCCCGGGTGGTTGAACCCGTGACGTAATCGCCGCGACCCGGTAGAACTCCACACCATGACCACCACCCTGCGCCCGGCCGAGCCCGAGCAGCGCCGGCGCGGCGGAGTACGCGCCCGCCGGTTCCACGTCTGTGTCAACGGGCGGCCGGTGGGGGAGATCACGCTGTGCACCGACGCCCGGTTCGGACCGGAGGTCGGCCGCATCGCCGCCCTGCGGATCGACCACGACCAGCAGCGACGCGGGCGCGGCACGGTCGCCGCCCTGGCCGCGGAGGAGGTGCTGAGGGGGTGGGGCTGCCGCCGCATCGAGGTCTCGGTGCGGACGGAGGACACGGCCGCGCTGCGGCTGGCGGGCGTACTGGGTTACGCGGTGCGCAACCGGAACATGGTCAAGGCCCTGCCCGAGGTGCCGCCGGACCTGCCCGGGGGCGGCGTCGTCCGCCCCATGACGGAGGCGGAGTACCCGGGGTGGCTGGCCCGCATGCAGGACGAGTACGTCCGCGACTGGACCCGGCGCGGGGTGCCCGAGGTGCAGGCCCGGGCCAAGGCCGAGGCCGACGACCGCACCGCCCTCCCCGACGGCCTCGCGACGCCGGGGGCGATACTGCGGGTCCTGGAGGCCGGCGGCGAGGTCGTCGGGGACCTGTGGGTGGGGCGCACCGACGCGGTCGCCACGGACGACGGGGAGTCAGCGGGGTACGTCTTCAATGTGCACGTCGAGCCGGGGCACCGGGGGCGGGGCCACGGGCGCACGCTCATGCTCGCCGCGGAGCGGGAGTGCCTGGCCGAGGGGCTGCACTGGCTCGGGCTCAACGTCTTCGCCGGGAACGAGGCGGCGGAGGGGCTTTACGCTTCGCTGGATTACGCGGTGACGTGGGTGCATTTGGCGAAGCCGCTTGTCTGAGGGTCCGGGGTGCCCCTTGCGGCCGGTTGTTGTGTGCGGGCGTGCGCCCGGCGCAGGCGGCGCGGTTTCGGGGGCTACCGCCCCAGGGCGGTGTCGGTGAGGGACTCGATGCGGACGCGCAGGCCGTCCTGGGACTTGCCGCCGTCGAGGCGTTCGCCGGTGACGACGTAGGTGGGGGTCCCGGTCACGCCGATCGCCTTGCCCTCCGCGTGGTCCGCGTCGACGACCAGGAGGTGCCGCCCGTCGATGAGCGCCGTGTCGACCTCCTCCGCGTCCAGCCCCAACTCGGCCGCGATCTCGACCAGCAGGGCCTCGCCGCGCTCGCCCAGCTCCTCGGTGCGCGCGAGGACCGCTTCCACGTACTCCCAGCCGCGGCCCTGGACGAAGGCCTCCTCCGCGGCCTGGGCGGCGGCGTAGGCGTGCTTGTGCTTCTCCAGGGGGAAGTGCCGCAGCTGGACCTCCAGGGCGTCGCCGTACCGGTCGCGCAGCGCGTGCAGGTCGGTGAGGGCGGCGGCGCAGTCGGGGCACTGGAGTTCGCACCAGAACTCGAGGACGACGGTGCGGGGAGTCGCTTCGTTCATGGGGCCAGTCTCCCACCAGGGGAGGACCCGCCCCCGGAGGTCACCCCGAGGTCGCCGCCGGCCCGTGGCCCCCGGGCGGTCCGCAGGTGCACGATGGAGCCAGTAGACCACTCCGGAGGAGCTCCGCATGCTGACCTCGACCGTGTGTGTCGCGCTGTCCGCGGCGGGCCTGGCGATCGCCCTGCTCACCGCCTACCGGCGCAGGTATCGGAGGGCGACCCTGATCGCGGCGGTGGCGCTGCTGCCCGTGGGCCTGTACATGACGGGCCTGGTCTCGCTCGTCGGCACGCTGGTCCGTGCCGTGGGCGACTGGGCGGCGGGCCTGGTGTTCAAGCCGTCGGTGTGGGCGGGCTTCGGTGTGCTCGCCCTGTCCGTGGTGCTGTACGTACTCGCACGGGTCGCCGGGCGCCGCAAGGGCGTCGCGGAACGGAGCGGGGGCCGTGCGGTCGCGCCGGGCGCGGGAGCGCCGGCTCTGGCGCCGGAGAGGAAACCGGTCCAGAAGGCGACGAAGACCGATCCCGACCTGGCCGAATTCGGTGAGATCGAGGAGATCCTCAAGCGCAGAGGGATCTGAGCGGCGTGTTGGTGGCCGGGGGCGGCGGGGGTGCGTCATCATCGCCCTGGCGGACCTCAACTACCGCCCCCTGAGCGGGATTTGGCGTGCCCGGGGGCGTACGGTTGTGCGAGTTCGCATCCCCCCTCCGAACCACCCGTAAGGCCATGGAAGCCGAAGCAGACGACAACGAGCCCCGAGGCTGCCTGTTCGCGCTCTCCCAGCCGCCCCTGATGTTGTTCCTGACCGTGATCGGCGGCCTGCTCGCCTTCGGCGGGCTCTACGACCTCTGGCCGTTCTGAGCGGGTACGGCGACGGCCTCGCGGCGGCGCGCCCGGTACGCCGCGACATGGAGCCGGTTGCCGCAGGTGCGGCTGTCGCAGTAGCGGCGCGAGCGGTTCCGGGAGAGGTCGACGAAGGCGCGCCGGCAGTCCGGGGCGTCGCAGCGGCGCAGCCGCTCCCGCTCCCCGGCGACGAGGAGGAACGCCAGGGCCATGCCGCAGTCGGCGGCCAGGTGCTCGGCGAGGGAGGCGCCCGGGGCGAAGTAGTGGACGTGCCAGTCGTAGCCGTCGTGGTCGGTGAGCCGGGGTGTGGTGCCGGCCTCGGCCACGAGTGAGTTGATCAGCGCCGCGGCCTCTGGCATGGCGGGGGCGGAGAACACCTGTGCGAAGAGCTGTCGCACCGCGCGGACCGCGACCAGGTCGTCCTCGTCGAGCGAGCCGACGTCGCTGACCTGGTTGCGCTCCACGAAGGCGCGCAGCGCCGCGAGGTCGGCCAGACCCTCGCGCCCGTCACTCTCCGGTGTGGTGTTGATGAGATCCACCACGCAGTCGAGTGCGCACCTGGTGTCATGGTTGATCAGCACGGAATCGCTCTCTCCCTGGCCTCGTGGGTCGGGCGTTCCGGTGACTGTAGCGCGAGAGCCGCCGTCGTGGAGCGTGCTGCTCCCCGACGGCGGCTCCGGCAGGTCGGGTCCGCGCCGTACCCCCGAGATGCGTACGGCGACGGACGGTCGGCGGACTCAGCTCTCGGCGAGGATGTGCGAGAGCTCGGTGTCCAGGTCGAAATGACGGTGTTCGGTGCCCGGGGGCACCGCGGCGTCGGTCCGCTTGAGGAACGACTCCAGGGCCCGCGCAGGGGCCTCGAGCAGGGCCTCCCCCTCCGGAGAGCTGAGGGCGATGCACACGACGCCCTGGCCGTGACTGCGGGACGGCCAGACCCGGACGTCGCCGGTACCGGTGGGCCGGTGCAGGCCTTCGGCGAGCAGGTCGCGGGCGAAAACCCATTCGACTGTCTCCTCGGCACCGGTGTGGAAGGTGGCGTGCACGGCGTAGGGATCGGCCGTGTCGTACCGCAAGCCCGCGGGTACGGGCAGTGACGATTCGCTCGACACAACGAGGCGCAGGTGCAGCTCGCAGCTGACCGTGGTGTTCATAAGCGCCAGGGCCTTTCGCTCAGTGTGCGCTCGGGGATTCGCACGTCGGCGAAATCGACATGCCACCTGCGGGGACGTTGTAAACCCCTCTGACGGGTTTGTGAGGGTTCCGGTACCTCGTCCGGCCGAGTTCTTTTCCTCCCCGGCGAGCCATTCCGGTGACGAAGGAGGTTCGGGTAAGTTTGGCGTCATGACTGCGGAGAGTGACGAGCGGGAGGTGGCTGTGGCCATGAGTCCCGAGATCGTCGACAACGGGGACGGCGAGGAGGGCGGTTCGGAGGGCTCTGAGCGCCCGCTGGGGTCGCGGGCGCCGCGTTTCATCCGGCGCTCCCGCGCCCTGCACGTGAGCTGGCAGGTCGGGGTCTTCCTGGTGGGTCTGGCGATCGTCGGGACAGGCGTGGTGCTGCTCCCGCTCCCGGGGCCCGGCTGGGTGGTGATCTTCGCCGGCATGGCGGTCTGGGCGACCGAGTTCGTCTGGGCCCAGCTGGTGCTGCGCTGGACGAAGCGGAAGGTGACCGAGGCTGCACAGAGGGCGCTCGACCCGAAGGTGCGGCGGCGGAACCTGACGCTGACCGCCATCGGGCTGGTGATCATCGGCGCCCTTATGGGGTACTACCTGTGGCGGTTCGGCTTCGTGATGCCCTGGAAGGCCGACCTTCACTGAGGGTGCGCCGTCCGTGATGGTCGGGGCACCCGCTGACATGCGGTAATGTTGTCCCCGCACCGGGGCGATTAGCTCAGCGGGAGAGCACTTCGTTCACACCGAAGGGGTCACTGGTTCGATCCCAGTATCGCCCACCCGGACCGAGGGGCCCGGAAGCCGATCACGGCTTCCGGGCCCCTCGTCGTTGTGCCGGCGGCCGGCCCCGGCCCCGTGACGCGTGCTCCCGGTGACGCCGGGCCCGTCCCGCCCGGCCGCCGGCGGCGGTGTCGTCACGCAGCCGGGGCGACCGGAGGCGGGACGAGGAGCCGTGCTCACGGTGACCGCGGAAACTCGATCTGATCGGCACTCATGCCGCGCCGCTGCACGGGAATTGCCCTCTCTCCGACACGTTCTCGCTATTTCCGATGGCGCAATTCATACGTAACCTCCCCGGGGAAATGCGAGAGGCGCAGCTATTCGAGCATTGCGGGCTCGTTGTGCCGGGCCGTTCGGATCGCCGGCACCCTCTCCACGTTGATGCCGGGGCGTCGGTCGCCCAGGGCTTCGTCACCGCAAGCGGGCCAGCGCGTCCCGCACGCGACGGACGTCCCGCAGGCGGCGTTCGTACGTCGCACCCAGCGCCAGCAGAAGCACGCCCGCCAGGGCGAGCGGCACCCAGCGCGGCACCGCGCCCAGGGCCTGGGCTATGTAGGGGGCGAGTTCGTGCAGCGCGTCGAGCGTGAGCACGCCCGCCCCCAGCAGGAGCGGCGCGGCCAAGCGTCGGCGGGCCCCGAGGAGCATGACGGCGAGCGCGGCCACGCCCAGGGAGAGGGGCCGGACCCACCCGGGGTCGCCCCAGGCGGCGGCGAGGCTCGGGAGGAGGGTCGCGGAGAGCCCGGGGGCGTACGCGGCCCAGGAGGAGAAGGAGCGGTCCCGGCGTCGCCGCAGGGCACCGATCGTCAGCGCCGCGGCCGTGACGGGCAGCGTGTACGCCTCCGGGGTGTGGACGCCGGACGCCGCGAGCCGTACCCAACTCGCCGCGATCATGAGGCAGGTGGCGACATAGCCCATCCACCGCCGGTCGGCCCGCAGCGCGGCGACGCCCGCGGCGAGGACGCCCGCCACCGCGAGGGCCAAGGCCAGCAGCGCGGGGTCGTCGGCGACGAGGCAGATCGCGAGGAGGGCCGCGGCGTGGCCGGGGTACTCGAAGGGCCGGCCGGGGGCGCGTGAGGCGGCCACCTCGGCCGCCGCCGCGATCGCCAGGACGGTGAACGCGGCGGCGTGCGCGGGCAGTCCGGTCCAGGCGAGGCCCGCCGCACAGGCGACCACGGCGATCGCGCTCACCGCGCGGCTGCGCTGCGCCACCGCGAACAGCGCGCCGAAGCAGGCCAGCAGGACGGCGAGAACGGTGAGCGTCGTCGAACGCTCCGGGTACGCCCAGACGACCGCCGTCGCGGCGAGCCCGCACGCGCTCACCAGGGCGGTCCAGGTGAGCGCCCTGGCCGACAGCGCGAGCAGGGCGGCCACGACCACGATCCGTACGGGCAGCGGCCCCGGCACGCACACCGCGACCGCGCCCAGCACCAGCGCCCCGGATGCCGCGACCCGGCCGTACGCCGAGTCGCGGTGGCGGCGCGCCGCCGCGCCCAGCACCACGGTGAGCAGCCCCGCCACCGCGACCGCGCTGTACGGGCCCTGCCAGGCGCCCGGCGCGACGATGCCGACCGTCAGCGAGGGCAGCGCCCACAGCAGCGCGAGGACGTGCACGGCGCCGGCACCGGCCGCGGACCCCGCGGCCACCGGGCGGAGCCGGGCAGGGACGGCGAGGACCGCGGCACCCAGCACGGCCGCCGCGCACGCGAGGTACCCCGGCACGATCCATTCGCCGGTCGCACCGACCCGGACGACCCCGCCGGCCGCGCCAACGACGGCGAGCGCCGCCACCCCGGACAGGATCCCGGCCGCGGCGGGGGCCACCGCGCGCCGCAGCGCCACGGCCACCGCCACCACCGCGGCCCCCAGCAGCAGGGCCGCCGCGCGCAGCGCCGCGCCGAATCCGTCCGCGGTGAGGGAGAGCCCGCCCGCGACCAGCAGCCCCATCGGGCCGACGGCCGACCCGGCGACGGCGGCGGTGATCCGCGTCCCGCGCCCGCCGGTGGACAGGGCGAGCACGGCGTCCAGCGCCGCCGTGGCCAGCAGGGCGGCCGCGAGCCCGTAGGCGGATTCCGCCGCAGACGCCCACAACGCCAAGGGGAGTTGGCCGATCACCACGGCGGCGGGCGCCGGCAGCACGAGCCGCGCAAGCGCCTTCCCGTACCCGGCCCAGACGGCGCCGACGACGGCCAGGGACACGGCCGCGTAGCGCAACCCGTCGGTGCCGTCGAGCGCCACCCGGTGGAGCGCGTACGCGTCCAGCAGCAACAGTACCAGGCCGAGGCAGGCCACCACCTCGGCCGTCGAGACCAGGGAGCGGCGCAGCAGCAGCGCGGGGACGCCCGTGGCCGCGAGGGTCAACGCGCCCAGGACGGCGGCCCGGCCGCCGATGCCGAGGTGCCCCCAGCTGATGACGGTGAACGCGATCGCGGCGACCGCCAGCAGGACCCCGCCGAGGGAGAGCAGCAGGTTCTGCACCGCGCGCGGCGAGGTCTCGCGGCGCGGCGGCGCGCCCCACGGCGTCGGCGGCGGGGGAGCCGGGCGGTGCTGCAGCAACTGCGCGAGCAACTGCCCGCGCCGGGCGATGAGGCGGCCGCGCTCGGCGTCCAGCCGCAGGAGCGCGCGGTCGGTCTCGCGGAGTTCGCCGGCGACCGGCCCGACCAGTGTCAGCCCGCAGCGCGGGCACGCGGGCGGCACCGTCGCGGGCAGGTAGGCGCCGCAGGCGGGGCAGCGCTCGTGCGGCGGGGGCATCGTGTCCATGCGTCGGAGTGTGGCGCGGCCCACGTTCGCCGGCATGGGCGCCGGTACTCAGATCCGCGTTGAGTACGCACACTGGCTCCATGGACTGGAGCCGTTACCGCTTCCGCTGTCTCTGGGAGATCGCCGCCCCGCCCGAGGCCGTCTACGGGCTCCTGGAGCGCCCGGACGAGTACCCGGCCTGGTGGCCCCAGGTCCGCGAGGTGCGGCAGACCGGCGCGACCGTCGGCACCCTGCGCTTCAGGTCGGTGCTGCCGTACGACCTGTTCGTGACCGCGCACCAGACCCGCCGCGATCCGCTGGCCCGGGTCCTGGAGGCGGCCATGTACGGCGACCTGGAGGGGTGGGTGCGGTGGACGGTCGGCGCGGGCGGCGCGGGCGGCGGCAGCCGGCTCCTCTTCGAGGAGGACGTGGTCGTCAACAAGCCGCTGATGCGGTTGCTGGCCGTGCCGTGCCGCCCGCTGTTCCGGGCCAACCACGCCCTGATGATGCGGCAGGGGCGGCGCGGCATGAGGGCCCGACTGGGCGCCGACGGGGCACCGGGCCGGGAAGCCGTTTGAACGCAGCCGCCCGCGCCCTGTATTGTTCAGGTCGTTCCCGGGCGATTAGCTCAGCGGGAGAGCACTTCGTTCACACCGAAGGGGTCACTGGTTCGATCCCAGTATCGCCCACTTGTCACGGAGGGCCGGTCCATCACGGACCGGCCCTCCGTCGTGTTCCCGGCTCTAGGCCGCCGGTTCCTCCGGCTTCCGTACGGGCGGCGAGGGCCGCAGCGGCCACGCCGGGTCGACCCGGTCGTCCGTGCCGCTGCGCGCGAACCAGGCCTGCAGACCGCGGGCCTGCACGGCGTGCCAGACGGTCTGCCGGGCGTGGAGCTCGGCGGGCGGCACCGCACCGATCCGCCCGGCGAAGCGGTGCCCCAGCGCCCGTACGAGAGCGAGTGCGGCGAGGGCGTCCGCCGCGGCGTCATGGGCGTCGGTCAGCGCCACGCCGTAGTGCGCGCACAGGTCGGTGAGCGTGCGGCGGCCCTTGCGGTAGCGGTCGAGATGCTTGTCCAGGACCCGGGGATCGAGGACGCGCAGCGGTCCGCGGACCAGGTACGTGTCCAGCGCCGTGCCCCGGTGGCGCTTCAACTCCCGGTCGAGCAGGGTCAGATCGAAGGGCGCGTTCATCACCACCAGCGGCACTCCGGCCGCCGCCTGGTCGGCCAGCGCCCGGGCCATCTCCTCCATCACCGGGCCGGGGCGACGGCCGTTCGCCCGGAGATAGGCGTCGTCCAGCCCGTGCACCGCGCGCGCCCCCTCGGGTACCGGGACGCCCGGGTCGACCAGCCAGCGGGTCGTCCGGGCCGGTATGCCGGGGGCGTCCTCCACCACCAACGCGGCCGAGACGACCCGGTCGTGCTCCACGTCGACCCCCGTGGTCTCCGTGTCGAAGGCGGCCAGCGGGCCGTCGTACCAGTGCGGCATGGCGCACCTCCCGTGCGGATCGCAGGAATTGGGAGGCCGGTGGGCCGCCCTTACGGTACGTACCCGTGACCGGACGTCACCGAACCGCAACGGTTTGCGACTTATCGCTGGTGGGGATGAAGATGGCAACGGGGATCATCAGGATTCCCGCGCCCGGAAGGCACGGAGAGCGATGGCGCTCGAGCAGCCCAGTCCGGGTGGGCTGCTGCCGGAGCGGAACGCACCGCTGCGCGGCGGGCTCGCCACCACCAGCTGCATGGAAACCCTCCAAGTGGGATATCTGCACGCGGTAGCGGCGGCCGCCGGCTGCTCGCTCGCTCAGCCCTTCCCGGACAACGGCATCGACTGGCACATAAGCCACAGTTCACACGGCCACGGCATCGACGACGAGGTCACCATCAAGGTGCAGCTCAAGTGCACCTACCAGGTCGCCCCGCGGCCCCCCGGTCCCACCTTCGCCTTCACCCTCGAGAACGAACACCTGGTGAAGCTGGCCAGGAACCCGGTCTCGGTGCACAAGATCCTCGTCGTGATGCTCGTGCCCCGTACCCAGGAGGAGTGGCTGCGCGCCAGCCACGACCGGCTGGAGCTGCGGCACTGCTGCTACTGGACGAACCTCGCCGGCCACGCCGTGACCGGCAAGCGCAAGACCACCGTGCGGATACCCACCGCGCGGATCTTCGACGACCGGGCCCTGTGCGAGATCATGACGCGGGTCGGGGCGGGAGGGAGGCCCTGATGAGCCGGACGGCCGACGACGCACTCGTCCCGCCCGACCCCGAGCGGGTCGACCCCGGCGTCCTCATCACGCTGCTCGCCCGCCACGGCTGGCAGCTGCGCGGCGGCGCCCCGGGCCGCTACACGCGCTGGACACCTCCGGGCGGGCAGGAGTCCGCCGCCCGGATCAGCCTCCTGGTGCCCGAGCGGCGCACCACGGGTGCCCGCTACGCCGACCATGCCGAGCTGCTGGGCGAGGCGCTCGACGCCCTCGCCCGCTGCGGCGTGCCCTCGGCGCGCGAGGTGCTGACCGCGCTCGCCGTGCCCGGCGACGAGATCCGCTGGCACCTGGAGCTGCCGCCGGCCGCGGGCGAGGCCGTGCCGTGGACGGCGGCGGAGCAGCTGCGCGCGGCCGCCCGCACCATGCTCATGTCAGCCGCCCGCGCCGAACGCGACCGCTTCGGCTACTTCGGCGCGCGCCACACCGGGCACGCCAACGCGTTCCTGGAGCAGGTACTGGTCGGTCCCGCGCCGGCCGGGCACCAGCTCACCGCGTACGTACCGGTCCCCGAGGGCCGCCGCACCGTGGCCACGCTGCTGCGGGCGCTGCAGGCCGCCCGGGACGCCGTGGACTACCAGCGCACCACCGGCGGCATGGAGGCCTTCGACGCGGCCGTGGGCCTCGGCGTCTGCCACGAACTGGCCGAGTCCCTGATCCGCATGGTGCGCGGTACCGAGGGGGTCGTCGTCACCCTGGCCTGGGCACCGGCGGGCGGGCCGCCCGGGGGATTCGCGGCCGTGCCGGAGCCGGTGGAGTTCTCCCCCGGCGACCTCCCGGCCCTGGAGGCCGCCAGCGAGCGCTATGTGCGCGAGGAGCCCTCGGTCGACGTGCGCGTCACCGGCACCGTCACGCGGCTGCGCCGGCCGCGCCCCTCCGGGGGCGGCACCATCCGGCTGCGCGTCCTGGCCGGCGCCGACGTCCGCCATGTGCGGGTCCGGCTGCCGGAGGAGGGCTACCGCATCGCCGCCCAGGCGCATCTGGTCGGGCTGCCCGTCCGGCTGTCCGGACGGCTGGAGACGCGTACCGGCTTCCGCCATCTCACCCACCCCACCGCGCCGACCCCCGTCCACGTCGACGAGGCCGACCGCGACCGGCTGATGAAGGCCCTGCACGGCGGCGTCGACACCTTCGAGGACTCCTTCGGCGGCTGACCGGGGGCGCACCGGGCGGCGGCCCCCGCCGCCGGGGGCCATCGCTTCGCGGGGCACCCGCCCGGCTCGGTAGGATTCACCGGTGCAGCTTTCCGCTGCCGGACCCAGTGGGACATACGTCAGGAGAGACCGGTGTCAGACGTCCGTGTGATCATCAAACGCGATTCCGATGAGCAGGAAGAGCGGCTGGTCACGACGGGCACGACGGCGGCCGAGCTCTTCGACGGCGACCGCTCCGTCGTCGCCGCGCGCGTCGGGGGTCAGCTGAAGGACCTCGCGTACGAGGTCGCCGACGGCGACGAGGTCGAGCCCGTGGGGATCGCCAGCGAGGACGGGCTCAACATCCTGCGCCACTCCACCGCGCACGTGATGGCCCAGGCGGTGCAGGAGCTCTTCCCCGAGGCCAAGCTCGGCATCGGCCCGCCGATCAAGGACGGCTTCTACTACGACTTCGACGTCGACAAGCCGTTCCACCCGGACGACCTCAAGCGCATCGAGAAGAAGATGCAGGAGATCGTCAAGCGCGGCCAGCGCTTCTCCCGCCGTGCCGTCAGCGACGACGCGGCCCGCGAGGAACTCGCCGACGAGCCCTACAAGCTGGAGCTGATCGGCCTCAAGGGCTCCGCGGCCGAGGCCGCCGAGGGCGCCTCCGCCGAGGTCGGTGCCGGCGAGCTCACCATCTACGACAACCTGGACGCCAAGACCGGGGAGCTGTGCTGGAAGGACCTCTGCCGCGGTCCGCACCTGCCCACCACGCGGATCGTCCCGGCGTTCAAGCTGATGCGCTCCGCCGCCGCCTACTGGCGCGGCAGCGAGAAGAACAAGCAGCTCCAGCGCATCTACGGCACCGCCTGGCCGTCCAAGGACGAGCTGAAGGAGTACCTGGACTTCCTCGTCGAGGCCGAGAAGCGCGACCACCGCAAGCTCGGCTCCGAGCTCGACCTGTTCTCCATCCCGGAGCAGATCGGTTCGGGCCTGGCCGTCTTCCACCCCAAGGGCGGCATCATCCGCCGGGTCATGGAGGACTACTCGCGCCGCCGGCACGAGGAGGAGGGCTACGAGTTCGTCTACACCCCGCACGCCACCAAGGGGAAGCTCTTCGAGACCTCGGGCCACCTGGACTGGTACGCCGACGGCATGTACCCGCCCATGCAGCTCGACGAGGGCGTGGACTACTACCTCAAGCCCATGAACTGCCCGATGCACAACCTGATCTTCGACGCGCGCGGCCGGTCGTACCGCGAACTGCCGCTGCGCCTGTTCGAGTTCGGCACCGTGTACCGGTACGAGAAGTCGGGCGTCGTGCACGGCCTCACCCGCGCCCGCGGCTTCACCCAGGACGACGCGCACATCTACTGCACCAAGGAGCAGATGGCGGACGAGCTCGACAAGACGCTCACCTTCGTCCTCAACCTGCTGCGCGACTACGGCCTGACCGACTTCTACCTGGAGCTGTCCACCAAGGACCCGGAGAAGTTCGTCGGCTCCGACGAGATCTGGGAGGAGGCCACCGAGACGCTGCGGCAGGTGGCCGAGAAGCAGGGCCTCCCGCTCGTCCCCGACCCGGGCGGCGCCGCCTTCTACGGGCCGAAGATCTCCGTCCAGGCCAAGGACGCCATCGGCCGCACCTGGCAGATGTCCACCGTGCAGCTCGACTTCAACCTGCCCGAGCGCTTCGACCTGGAGTACACCGCGGCCGACGGCTCCAAGCAGCGTCCGGTCATGATCCACCGTGCGCTGTTCGGCTCCATCGAGCGCTTCTTCGCGGTGCTGCTGGAGCACTACGCGGGCGCCTTCCCGGCGTGGCTGGCCCCCGTGCAGGCGGTCGGTATCCCGATCGGCGACGCCCACGTGTCCTACCTGCAGGACTTCGCCGCCGAGGCGAAGCGGAAGGGTCTGCGGGTCGAGGTGGACGCCTCGGCGGACCGCATGCAGAAGAAGATCCGCAACGCCCAGCGGAGCAAGGTGCCGTTCATGGTCATCGTCGGCGACGAGGACATGGCGGCGGGATCGGTCTCCTTCCGCTACCGGGACGGCTCGCAGAAGAACGGCATCCCGCGCGACGAGGCGATCGCCGAGATCGCCAAGGCCGTCGAGGACCGCGTCCAGGTCTGACCGCCGGTTCGCACGGCCCGGGGCCCCCGGAGGCTACTCGCCCTCCGGGGGCCCCGGTGCGTCCGGCCGCTCGTCGGGCCGGCGGAAACTCTTGGTCAGCCAGGACGAGAACGACCCGACGACCGCGCCGATCAGGACCACGCCCAGGAACATCACGCCCACGGCGATCACCCGCCCGCGCACGGTGACGGGGACGAGGTCGCCGTAACCGGTCGTGGTGATCGTGGAGCAGAGCCACCACACCGACTGGCCGTAGGTGCGGATCTGCGCGCCGGGGGCGTACCGCTCGTCCGCGTAGACCTGCAGGCTCGCCGCGAAGCCGAGCAGCAGGGCGCTGAGCCCCGCGTACGACATGACCCGGGCCTCCAGGGAGAGCCGCGGCCGCTCGTGGCGGTCCTGGATCTTCCCGTAGATCTGCAGCAGGCGCAGCGGGCGCAGCAGCGGCAGGACGACCACTACCAGGTCGAGCCAGTGGCGGCGGACGTAGGACCAGCGGTGGGGCGCGACGGCCACCCGGATCACATAGTCCAGCACGAAGAATCCCCAGGTCACGACTGTGATCAACAGGAGCAGGCCGGACCAGCCGTCGGGCAGGTCCGGAACCAGTACGCGCACCGCGTACGTGACGAGGAACACCACGGACGCGATCGACAGCGGCACACTGCCCCGGCGTTCCCACTCCCGCAGCCGCCGCTCGTCATCCATGGGCATGGGGCCAGCATCGTGCCCCGTGGCCGGGAGCGCCCCCGGCGACACGCTGTGCCGGGGCGACGCCATATGCTGCAAGGCATGACGAGTGAGCCGGAACTGCAGAACGGAGTGGGGACGCAGGACGCGTTCCAGCGCCTGTGGACGCCGCACCGCATGGCGTACATCCAGGGTGAGAACAAGCCGACCGGCCCGGGGGCCGGGGACGGCTGCCCCTTCTGCGCGATTCCGGAGATGAGCGACGAGGACGGGCTGGTCATCGCTCGCGGCGACGCCGTGTACGCGGTCCTCAACCTCTACCCCTACAACGGCGGCCATCTGATGGTCGTGCCCTACCGCCACGTCGCGGACTACACCGACCTGGACGGGCCGGAGACCGCCGAGCTGGCCGACTTCACCAAGCGCGCCATGGCCGCCCTCCGCTCGGCCTCCGGAGCGCACGGTTTCAACATCGGCATGAACCAGGGCACCGTCGCGGGCGCCGGGATCGCCGCGCACCTGCACCAGCACGTGGTGCCGCGCTGGGGCGGCGACACCAACTTCATGCCCGTCGTCGGCCACACCAAGGTGCTGCCGCAGCTCCTCGCCGACACCCGCAAGATGCTCGCCGACGCCTGGCCGACCGGCTGATCGGCCGACCCGCCCGGGCGGTGTGAGCGCCGCCCGGCGACGGGACCGGGCAGTGTCAGTAGACGTCGGCCTCGGAGGGCGCGGCGTCCTGCACCGAGGTGCTCAGGATCAGTGAGCGGGCGGTGAACTTCGTGGTGTCCACCCCGTTCTCCTCCATGACGGCGATGGCCGCGGCGTGGACCGCCCGCAGCACCGGCGTGGCGGCGCGGAGCGCGTCGTCGGCCATGAAACGGTGCTTCCAGGGCGCCGAGGCCCAGATGTGCCGCAGCCCGAAGGGCTCGGGCAGGACGATCTTGCCGCCGAGGTAGTCGAGCACCTGCGGGAAGCGGGTGAACGGGGCCCTGACCGCCAGCCGCACCACCTCGTCGCTCCCCACCAGCGGCAGCTGGACCTTCTTCGTCTCCCAGAATTTGACCGGGTGACTGATCTCCTTCTCCTTCGCCTCCGGCGCCGTGGTGAAGAGGGAGTGCACCGGCCCGAGCGCGTGCCCCGTCACCTCGACCCGCAGCGTGCTCGCCAGCACGGTCACGGTGACCATCAGGGTTATCACCAGCTGGCCGTCCCACAGGACGAACTGCACGCCCAGGTAGTGCCGGTTGCCCTTGCCGAACTGCTGCTCGTTGCAGATCCGCTGGATCTCGAAGTCCCGGACGGTGTAGCCCTCGACGTCCGCGCCGGTGGGCCGGGTGACCTTCTTCACCCCCTCGCCGACGGGGGCGACGACCCAGTGCTGTATCAGGGGCTTGGTGAAGCCGCCGGTGTGCAGCGGGCCGCGCTGCAGGTCGCGCAGCTTGCCGTGGATCGCCTTGATCACGTCCCAGCTGCGGAACGGGTGGATCTCGCTCAGGCCCTCGCGGGGCGTCAGCTCCTCGGCCATCTGCCAGATGCCCCAGCGGGTGCCCATGCCGAGTATGCCCTTGGGGCCGGCGTAGAAGACCACGTTGCTCTGCTGCTCGGCGGAGAGCTTGGCCAGGCTCTGGCGCAGCTTCTCGGCCCGGGTCTCGTTGGGGGTGCGCGGGACGGCCTCGGGGATCTTGGCGCCGATGCCGCTGCCGGAGACCAGCCCCGCCCAGCGCTCGCGCATGTCCCTGGCGGTCCGCTCGCAGATCCGCTTGGCCCAGAACCAGCCGAGGATCGGGGCCACCATCATGACCCGCAGATACTGCTGCCAGAAGCCGGTGAGCGGCGGGTTGACGACGAACAGCACGGCGAAGAAGCCGACCACGACCAGGACCACCGAGCCGAGCAGCCCGGCGCGTGAACCCTCGGCCTTCCGTACGGTGCTGCGCAGTTGGAAGGCGCCCAGCCAGACCAGCACGCCGGGCAGGAAGAGCAGGCCGAAGACGACCATGACGGCCGTCAGCCTGCCGTCCCGCTCCTGGCGGATCCGGTTGGCGGCGAGGCAGTGCTCGACGACGGTCTGCGGCTCCGCGCCGAAGGACTGCACCAGTTCGTTGCGCGCGGCGCCGAGCATGCGGTTCTGCACGGCGCGGGCGAACGCCTCGCCCAGGTTCGCCCGCAGCAGGGAGACCTTCGGCTCCTTGACCGACGACTTGCCTTCGTCGGCCTCGGACAGGGCCTCCAGCGGGCTGTCCCGGTAGGCGGCCGACGCGAGGGCCTGAGTGGCCGCGGTCTGGCCGTCGACACCGCTCAGCGGTATCTGCGCGCCCGGGCTCAGGAAGTCGAAACCGTCGGTCACTACCGCCCCCTTCTGGTCCCCGCCCGCGCGGACGTGAACCCGCACGGCCCATTCCCCGGCCGCAGCGCCGGCACACCTCCCGCGCTGCCCACCCAGCGTATACGGGGGGTGTGACATGCGTCATCGGCCCGGCGGAAGAAGATCGTTCCGCCGGGCCGTCAACGTCCCCCGTAAGGGCGTTACTTGCCGGACTCCTGGGCGTGCTGCTCCCTCAGCTTGGCGGCCAGTTGAGGCGGCATCGGCTCGTGCCGGGCGTAGGTGCGGCCGTACCGGCCGGTGCCGTGCGACAGCGACCGCAGGTCGACCGCATAGCGCCCGATCTCGATCTCGGGTACCTCGGCGCGCACCAATGTGCGTCCCTGCGCGACCGGTTCGGTGCCCAGTACCCGTCCGCGGCGCCCGGACAGGTCGCTCATGACCGGCCCGACGTAGTCGTCCGGCACCATGACCTGGATCTCGCTGACCGGTTCCAGCAGATGGATGCGGCACTGTGAGGCCGCCTCGCGCAGGGCGAGGGCGCCCGCGGTCTGGAAGGCGGCGTCGGAGGAGTCCACCGAGTGCGCCTTGCCGTCGACCAGGGTGACGCGGATGTCCTCGACCGGGAACCCGAGGGCGACGCCCCTGGCGGCCTGGGCGCGGATGCCCTTCTCCACCGAGGGGATGAACTGCCGCGGTACCGCGCCGCCGACCACCTTGTCGACGAACTCGATGCCGGAGCCGACCGGCAGCGGTTCGACCTCGATGTCGCAGATGGCGTACTGGCCGTGTCCGCCGGACTGCTTGACGTGGCGTCCGCGCGCGGTCGACTTCTCGCCGAAGGTCTCGCGCAGCGCCACCTTGTGCGGCACCGCGTCGACCTGGACGCCGTAGCGCGTGCGCAGCCGCTCCAGGGCCACGTCGACGTGCGCCTCGCCCAGGCACCACAGGACGACCTGGCGGGTGTCGGGGTTCTGTTCCAGGCGCATCGTCGGGTCCTCGGCGACGAGCCGGGACAGCCCGACGGACAGCTTGTCCTCGTCGGCCTTGCTGTGCGCCTGGATCGCCACGGGCAGCAGGGGGTCCGGCATCAGCCAGGGCTCCATGAGCAGCGGCTCGTCCTTGGCGGAGAGCGTGTCGCCGGTCTCGGCGCGGGTCAGCTTGGCCACGCAGGCCAGGTCTCCGGCGATGCAGTGCGGCACGGACCGCTGCTGCTTGCCGAAGGGCGAGGACAGCGCGCCGATGCGCTCGTCGACGTCGTGGTCCTCGTGGCCGCGGTCCTCCAGGCCGTGGCCGGAGACGTGGACGGTCTCGTCGGGGCGCAGCGTGCCGGAGAAGACCCGTACCAGGCTGATCCGCCCCACGTACGGGTCGGAGGAGGTCTTCACCACCTCGGCGGCCAGCGGCCCGTCCGGATCACAGGTGAGCTGGGCGTGCGACGCGCCCTGGGGGGTGGTTACCTGGGGGATCTCCCGCTCCAGGGGCGTCGGGAAGCCGCCGGTGATCAGCTCCAGCAGCTCCACCGTGCCGATGCCCTGCTTGCAGCCCTCGGCGGCCGGCGCGGCGGCCAGCACGGGGTGGAAGGAGCCGCGTGCCACGGCCCTCTCGAGGTCCTGGACGAGGGTCTTGAGGTCCAGCTCCTCGCCGCCGAGGTAGCGGTCCATGAGGGTCTCGTCCTCGCTCTCGGCGATGATGCCCTCGATGAGCCGGTCGCGCGCCTCGTCGATCACCGGCAGCTGCCCGTCGTCGGGCGGGCGCTCCTCGCGCTTGCCGGAGGAGTAGTCGAAGACCCGTTGCGAGAGCAGGCCGATGAGCCCGGTCACCGGCGCGTGCCCGTCCGGGGTCTCCTCGCCGTGCAGCGGGAGGTAGAGCGGCAGCACGGACTCGGGTGAGTCGCCGCCGAAGACCTCACGGCAGGTCTCGGTCATCTCGTCGAAGTCGGCCCGCGCCGCCTCCAGGTGCGTGACGACGACCGCGCGCGGCATGCCGACCGCCGCGCACTCCTCCCAGACCATCCGGGTGGCGCCGTCGACGCCGTCGGCCGCCGAGACGACGAAAAGGGCCGCGTCCGCTGCGCGCAGACCGGCCCTGAGTTCCCCCACGAAGTCGGCGTATCCGGGGGTGTCCAGCAGGTTGATCTTGATTCCGTCCCACTCCACCGGTACGAGCGAGAGCTGTACCGAGCGTTGCTGACGGTGCTCGATGTCGTCGTGGTCCGAGACCGTTCCGCCGTCGGCCACGTGCCCGGCGCGGTTCACCGCCCCGGTGGCCAGGGCGAGCGCCTCGACCAGCGTCGTCTTTCCGGAGCCACTGTGGCCGACCAGCACCACGTTGCGTACATCCTCGGGCCGGCCGGCCGCCGATGCCCTTCCGGCGGCTCCTGGACCTGCGTCTCTCCTGTCGCCCATGTGCCTCGCCTCCCGGTCCGTCACGGCATGGGGACTGGCGCCACGGGAGACCACCCGCCCAGGGCGGTCCTCAGTGACGCCCGCGGTAATTCGACCTTCCCACGCCCGTCACGGTGCGTCCATACGTCGTACGTGCAGCGGCAGGTAGGGAGCCTCACGCCTTCGGTGGAACCCGCCTGGCTACGATGGGCCAGCCGGGCGGCCGACGGGGCCGCGCCGGGGCACCCACCGACCTCCGGGAAGGCCATGCTGAACAAGTACGCGCGTGCTTTCTTCACGCGTGTTCTCACACCGTTCGCCGCGTTTCTGCTGCGCCGGGGCGTCAGCCCGGACACGGTCACGCTGATCGGCACCGGAGGCGTGGTCGCGGGAGCGCTGGTCTTCTACCCCAGGGGCGAGTTCTTCTGGGGCACGGTCGTCATCACGCTCTTCGTCTTCTCCGACCTGGTGGACGGCAACATGGCCCGCCAGGCGGGCGTCTCAAGCCGCTGGGGGGCCTTCCTGGACTCCACCCTCGACCGGGTCGCCGACGCGGCGATCTTCGGCGGCCTCGCGCTGTGGTACGCCGGGGGCGGGGACGACCTCGTGCTCTGCGCGGTGACGATCTTCTGCCTCGCCAGCGGCCAGGTGGTCTCGTACACCAAGGCGCGCGGTGAGAGCATCGGACTGCCGGTCGCGGTCAACGGCCTGGTCGAGCGGGCCGAGCGACTGGTGATCTCACTGGTGGCCTGCGGCTTCGCCGGGCTCCACAAGTTCGGCGTCCCGGGCATCCAGTGGCTGCTGCCGATCGCCCTGTGGATCGTGGCCGTCGGAAGCCTGGTGACGCTGGTGCAGCGGGTGATCACCGTGCGCCACGAGGCCATGGAGGCCGACGCGGCGGCGCGCGAAGGGAGCGGTACGGCGTGAAGGACCGGCTGACCGACTCGCTGTACGGGCTGGGCTGGGGCGCGGTCAAGCGGCTCCCGGAACCGGCCGCCAACCGGCTGGGCCGGTCCATCGCCGACCTGGCCTGGAGCCGGCGTGGCAAGGGCGTGGAGCGCCTGGAGTCCAACCTGGCCAGGGTGGTGCCCGGTGCCGACTCGGCGCGGCTGCGCGAGCTGTCGAAGGCCGGTATGCGCTCGTACCTGCGCTACTGGATGGAGTCCTTCCGGCTGCCCGCCTGGAGCACCGACCGCGTCCGGTCCGCGTTCGACCCGAAGGACCTGCACTACCTGGAGGAGGGCCTGGCCTCGGGCCGCGGCGTCGTCCTGGCCCTGCCGCACATGGCCAACTGGGACCTGGCGGGCGCCTGGGTCACCACGAAGCTCGGCGTGCCCTTCGCCACCGTCGCCGAGCGGCTCAAGCCCGAGACGCTGTACGACCGCTTCGTCGCCTACCGCGAGGGCCTGGGCATGGAGGTGCTGCCGCACACGGGCGGCGCCGCCTTCGGCGCGCTGGCCCGGCGGCTGCGCGGCGGCGGACTGGTGTGCCTGGTCGCCGACCGGGACCTGTCCGCCTCCGGCGTCGAGGTGAGCTTCTTCGGTGAGGCCGCCCGCATGCCCGCCGGACCCGCCCTGCTCGCCCAGCAGACCGGCGCCCTGCTGCTGCCGGTCACCCTCTGGTACGACGACTCGCCCATACTGCAGGGCCGGGTGCACGCGCCGATCGAGGTGCCGGAGGACGGCACGCGGGCGGAGCGCACCGCTGTCATGACGCAGCGGCTGGCCGACGTCTTCGCCTCCGGCATCGCCGAGCACCCGGAGGACTGGCACATGCTGCAGCGCCTGTGGCTCGCCGACCTGGAACCGCGGCCGGCCGCGCCGGCCGGGCAACCCGGCGGGCCCGCCGCGGCGTCCTCCCCGGTGTCCGGCGACCCCACCGACCGCTCCGGAACGGAGAAGCCTTGAGGATCGGGATCGTCAGCCCGTACTCGTGGGACGTCCCCGGCGGCGTCCAGTTCCACATCCGCGACCTCGCCGAGCACCTGATCGCGCTCGGCCACCAGGTCTCCGTCCTGGCGCCGGCCGACGACGACACCCCGCTGCCGCCGTACGTGGTCTCCTCCGGGCGTGCAGTGCCCGTGCCGTACAACGGCTCGGTCGCGCGGCTCAACTTCGGCTTCCTGTCCGCCGCGCGGGTGCGCCGCTGGCTGCACGAGGGCGCCTTCGACGTGATCCACGTCCACGAGCCCTCCTCGCCCTCCCTCGGCCTGCTGACCTGCTGGGCGGCGCAGGGGCCGATCGTGGCCACCTTCCACACCTCCAACCCGCGTTCCCGCGCCATGATCGCCGCCTATCCGATTCTGCAGGCCGCGCTGGAGAAGATCAGCGCGCGCATCGCGGTCAGCGAGTACGCCCGGCGCACCCTGGTCGAGCACCTGGGCGGGGACGCCGTGGTCATCCCCAATGGTGTCGACGTGGGCTTCTTCGCCCGGGCCGAGCCCAAGGCGGAGTGGCAAGGGCAGACGATCGGCTTCATCGGCCGGATCGACGAGCCCCGCAAGGGCCTGCCCGTCCTGATGAAGGCCCTGCCGAAGATCCTCGCCGAGCGCCCGCGCACCCGGCTGCTGGTCGCCGGGCGCGGCGACGAGGCCGAGGCCGTGGAGGACCTGCCCAGGGAGATGCGCGACCGGGTCGAGTTCCTCGGCATGGTCAGCGACGAGGACAAGGCGCGGCTGCTGCGCAGCGTCGACCTGTACGTGGCGCCCAACACCGGCGGCGAGAGCTTCGGGATCATCCTGGTCGAGGCCATGTCGGCCGGCGCGCCGGTGCTCGCCAGCGACCTGGACGCCTTCCGCCAGGTGCTCGACGGGGGCGCGGCCGGCGAGCTCTTCCCCAACGAGGACCCCGACGCGCTCGCGGTCTCCGCCGTACGGCTCCTGGGCGACGCCGAGCGCCGCGCGGAACTGCGCGAGCTGGGCTCGCGGCACGTGCGGCGCTTCGACTGGTCGGTGGTGGCCGCCGACATCCTCGCGGTGTACGAGACGGTCACGGCCGGGGCCGCCTCGGTCGCCGCCGACGAGCGGGTGGGCCTGCGGGCCCGCCTGGGCTTCGCCCGCGACTGACCGGGCCCGGCCCGGCCCACGGGATGACGGTCCGCCGCCCGGCGGACCGTACCGGCCTCACCGGTAGCCTTGCCGCCCGTGACCACCATCATCTGGGTGGCCGTGGCGATCGTCGCCGTCGGCCTCTATCTGAGCTGGACCGCGGGCCGTCTGGACCGCCTGCACGCCCGTATCGACGCCGCGCGGGCCGCGCTGGACGCGCAGCTGCTGCGCAGGGCGTCGGTGGCGCAGGAGTTGGCCACCGCGGGCGTGCTGGACCCGGCGGCGAGCATCGTCCTCTACGAGGCCGCGCACTCCGCCCGGCAGGCCGAGGACGACCAGCGCGAGGTGGCCGAGAGCGAGCTCAGCCAGGCGCTGCGCGCGGTCTTCGCCGAGTTCGACGCCGTCGACGCCGTCCGCGCCGCCCCCGGGGGCGACGAGGCCGCCCGGGAGCTCACCCAGGCGGTGCGCAGGGTGCCCATGGCGCGGCGCTTCCACAACGACGCCGTACGCGCCGCCAGGGCGCTGCGCGAGCACCGCAAGGTGCGCTGGTTCCGGCTCGCCGGGCACGCGCCGCGGCCCGTCACCTTCGAGATGGACGACGAGCCCCCGGTCGTCCTGACCGTGGACGGCGCGGCAGGCCACTGAGGAGCGATTGGCCCTTTTCCGGTCCACTTCACGCGGTCCACCATGAAAGGCAGAGCAACAATCGGTGTTTTCCGGTCGCCCGGAGACGGGGCCGGGAGGCACCGAGCGCTGCCGCAACCCGAGAAGATGAGTCTCCGAGTGAGGTCCCCCGTGTCCACCACGCCTTCCAGCACCCCCCAGTCCCCCGAGACGGGAACCGCGCGCGTCAAGCGCGGCATGGCCGAGCAGCTCAAGGGCGGCGTGATCATGGACGTCGTCACGCCCGAGCAGGCCAAGATCGCCGAGGACGCGGGCGCGGTCGCCGTCATGGCGCTGGAGCGGGTCCCCGCCGACATCCGCAAGGACGGCGGCGTGGCCCGCATGTCCGACCCGGACATGATCGAGGGCATCATCGACGCCGTCTCGATCCCGGTCATGGCCAAGTCCCGGATCGGCCACTTCGTCGAGGCCCAGGTGCTGCAGTCGCTCGGCGTCGACTACATCGACGAGTCCGAGGTCCTCACCCCGGCCGACGAGGTCAACCACTCCGACAAGTGGGCGTTCACCACCCCCTTCGTCTGCGGCGCCACCAACCTGGGCGAGGCCCTGCGCCGCATCGCCGAGGGCGCGGCCATGATCCGCTCCAAGGGCGAGGCCGGCACCGGCAACGTGGTCGAGGCCGTCCGCCACCTGCGCCAGATCAAGAACGAGATCGCCCGCCTGCGCGGCTTCGACAACCACGAGCTGTACGCCGCCGCCAAGGAGCTGCGTGCCCCGTACGAGCTCGTCAAGGAGGTCGCCGAGCTCGGCAAGCTGCCGGTCGTGCTGTTCTCCGCCGGCGGTGTCGCCACCCCGGCCGACGCCGCGCTGATGCGCCAGCTCGGCGCCGAGGGCGTCTTCGTCGGCTCCGGCATCTTCAAGTCCGGCGACCCGGCCAAGCGCGCCGCCGCCATCGTGAAGGCCACCACCTTCTACGACGACCCCAAGATCATCGCGGATGCCTCCCGCAACCTGGGCGAGGCCATGGTCGGCATCAACTGCGACACCCTCCCCGAGGCCGAGCGCTACGCCAACCGCGGCTGGTAAGCGCCCCGCGCCCCTCACGATGGGCAGGCCGGCGACGGCCTGCCCATCCGCCGTCGCCCCGCCCTGACGTTCCGGAAGGTCCCACGCGTGTCCAGCAGCACCCCCACCATCGGAGTCCTCGCCCTCCAGGGCGACGTTCGCGAGCACCTGGTCTCCCTCGCCGCGGCAGACGCCCTGGCCCGCCCGGTACGGCGGGCCGAGGAGCTGGCCGAGGTCGACGGGCTGGTGGTCCCCGGCGGCGAGTCGACCACGATGTCCAAGCTCGCCAAGCTCTTCGGCGTGATGGAGCCGCTGCGGGACCGGATCCGGGACGGCCTCCCGGTCTACGGCACCTGCGCCGGAATGATCATGCTCGCGGACAAGATCCTGGACGGCAGGGACGACCAGGAGACCTTCGGCGGGATCGACATGATCGTGCGCCGCAACGCCTTCGGACGGCAGAACGAGTCCTTCGAGACCGCGGTCGATGTCGAGGGCGTCGACGGCGGCCCGGTGGAGGGCGTCTTCATCCGCGCCCCCTGGGTGGAGTCCACCGGCAGCGGGGTCGCCACGCTGGCCCGTCTCGACGACGGCACGATCGTCGCCGTGCGCCAGGGCAACCTGCTGGCCACCTCGTTCCACCCCGAACTGACCGGGGACCACCGGGTGCACCGGTACTTCGTCGACATGGTGCGCTCCGCCCGGTGATGTGATCCCGGTAGGATCGCAGTGTTCGTGAAGCAATCGGTGACGTGAAGGAGACAGGCTGATGTCCGGCCACTCTAAATGGGCTACGACGAAGCACAAGAAGGCCGTGATTGACGCCAAGCGCGGCAAGCTCTTCGCGAAGCTGATCAAGAACATCGAGGTCGCGGCCCGTGCCGGCGGCGCCGACGTGTCCGGCAACCCGACCCTCTTCGACGCCATCCAGAAGGCTAAGAAGAGCTCGGTGCCCAACAAGAACATCGACAGCGCGGTCAAGCGCGGTGCCGGTCTCGAGGCCGGCGGTGCCGACTACGAGACGATCATGTACGAGGGCTACGGCCCCAACGGTGTCGCGGTGCTCATCGAGTGCCTCACCGACAACCGCAACCGCGCCGCCTCCGACGTGCGTGTCGCCATGACCCGCAACGGCGGCTCCATGGCCGACCCGGGCTCGGTGTCCTACCTGTTCAACCGCAAGGGCGTCGTGATCGTCCCCAAGGGCGAGCTCAACGAGGACGACGTGCTCGGCGCGGTCCTGGACGCGGGCGCCGAGGAGGTCAACGACCTCGGTGAGTCCTTCGAGGTGCTCAGCGAGGCGACCGACCTCGTCGCGGTGCGCTCGGCGCTCCAGGAGGCCGGCATCGACTACGACTCCGCCGAGGCCAACTTCGTCCCCACCATGCAGGTGGAGCTGGACGAGGAGGGCGCGCGCAAGATCTTCAAGCTCATCGACGCGCTCGAGGACAGCGACGACGTGCAGAACGTCTTCGCCAACTTCGACGTCTCCGACGAGATCATGGAGAAGGTCGAGGCCTGAGCCGTCCGGAAGGACGACGCACGGCAGGCACGGCGGCCCGTGGGGACAACACACCCCACCGGGCCGCCGTCGTTGTCGGTGGCACCCGATAGCCTCCAGGAACCGCTGAACGGTTGTCCGAGGGAGGGAGGGGCGCGGTGCGTGTGCTCGGCGTTGACCCGGGGCTGACCCGCTGCGGCGTCGGCGTGGTGGACGGGGCCCCGGGGAAACCGTTGCGCATGGCGGGAGTCGGGGTCGTACGCACGCCCGCGGACGCCGACATCGGTCACCGCCTCGTGCTGATCGAGCGCGGCATCGAGGCCTGGCTGGACGAGTACGCGCCCCAAGCGGTCGCCGTGGAACGGGTGTTCAGCCAGCACAATGTGCGCACCGTGATGGGCACGGCCCAGGCCAGCGCGGTCGCCATCCTCTGCGCGTCCCGCCGCGGGCTGCCCGTCCATCTGCACACCCCCAGCGAGGTCAAGGCCGCCGTCACCGGCAGCGGCCGGGCCGACAAGGCCCAGGTCGGCGCCATGGTGACCCGGCTGCTGCGGCTCGACGCCCCGCCGAAGCCCGCCGACGCCGCCGACGCCCTGGCGCTCGCCATCTGTCACATCTGGCGCGGCACCGCGACCAACCGCCTCCAGCAGGCCGTCGCCCGAGCACGAATCCAGGAGCCCAGCACATGATCGCCTTCGTCAGCGGGCCCGTCGCCGCCCTCGCCCCGGACACGGCCGTGATCGAGGTCGGCGGCATCGGGATGGCCGTCCAGTGCTCCCCGGGCACCCTGGCCGCGCTCCGCGTGGGGGAGCAGGCCCGCCTGGCCACCTCGCTCGTCGTCCGCGAGGACTCCCTCACCCTCTACGGCTTCGCCGACGACGACGAGCGCCAGGTCTTCGAACTGCTGCAGACCGCCAGCGGCGTCGGCCCCAGGCTGGCCCAGGCCATGCTCGCGGTGCACACCCCCGACGCGCTGCGCCTGGCCGTCGCCACCGGTGACGAGAAGGCCCTCACCGCCGTCCCCGGCATCGGCAAGAAGGGCGCCCAGCGCCTGCTGCTGGAGCTCAAGGACCGCCTCGGCGCCCCCGTGGGCGGCGCGGCCGGAGCGCGCAGGGCCGTGGCGGCCGCGCCCGCGTCGTGGCGCGAGCAGCTGCACGCCGCGCTGATCGGCCTCGGCTACCAGCCGCGTGAGGCGGAGGAGGCCGTGGCCGCCGTCGCCCCGCAGGCCGAGGCGAGCGCCGAGCCGCAGGTCGGGGCCCTCCTGCGGGCCGCCCTGCAGACCCTGAACCGAGCCCGCTGACCGTAGCCCGCCGACCGTAAGGCGCACCGAAGTGAACTGGGACGACGAGTCCGTACCGACCACCGCCGACCGTCTCGTCGGCGCCGCCGCAGACGGCGAGGACCAGGCCGTCGAGGCGGCGCTGCGACCGAAGGCGCTGGCGGAGTTCGTCGGCCAGGAAAGGGTCCGCGAACAGCTGGACCTGGTGCTGAAGGCCGCCCGGCGGCGCGGTGGCACCGCGGACCACGTGCTGCTCTCCGGCGCCCCCGGGCTCGGCAAGACCACGCTGTCGATGATCATCGCGGCGGAGATGGGCGCCCCCATCCGCATCACCTCCGGCCCGGCCATCCAGCACGCCGGCGACCTCGCGGCGATCCTCTCCTCCCTCGCCGAGGGCGAGGTGCTCTTCCTCGACGAGATCCACCGGATGTCCCGGCCCGCCGAGGAGATGCTCTACATGGCGATGGAGGACTTCCGGGTCGACGTCATCGTCGGCAAGGGGCCCGGCGCCACCGCCATCCCCCTCGAACTGCCGCCGTTCACACTGGTCGGCGCCACCACCCGGGCCGGCCTGCTGCCGCCGCCGCTGCGCGACCGCTTCGGCTTCACCGGCCACATGGAGTTCTACGCCCCGGCCGAACTCGAGTTGGTCATCCACCGCTCCGCACGCCTGCTGGACGTCGAGATCGAGGCCGAGGGCGCCGCCGAGATCGCCGGACGCTCCCGCGGCACCCCGCGCATCGCCAACCGACTCCTGCGCCGCGTACGGGACTTCGCACAGGTGAAGGCCGACGGCCTGATCACCCCCGAGGTCGCCGCCAAGGCCCTGGACGTCTACGAGGTCGACGGACGCGGCCTGGACCGGCTGGACCGGGCCGTGCTGCGGGCGCTGCTCACCCTCTTCGGCGGCGGCCCGGTGGGGCTGTCGACCCTGGCGGTGGCCGTGGGGGAGGAGCGGGAGACGGTGGAGGAGGTGGCCGAGCCGTTCCTGGTGCGCGAGGGGCTGCTGGCGCGCACGCCCCGTGGCCGCGTCGCCACTCCCGCCGCGTGGACGCACCTTGGACTCGTACCGCCACAGGGCGGCGGACCCGGGCAAGACGGGCTGTTCGGCCCTTGACGGCGGGGAGACTCGCCGCCGCAGGAACCTCGGTGTAATGCTTGGCGTTGTTCCACCGGCGAACGAACGCTTAGACTCCGCCGACGTCGTCCTCAGGGACCGACACCCACAATCCCGTAGACCAGGCCCCCCGCGGCCGTGCGAAGGATCGTCAAGACACCATGAATCTGGTTCAAATCCTGCCTTTCGTTCTGATCATCGGTGTCATGCTGCTGATGACCCGCTCCGCGAAGAACCGGCAGCGCCAGGCCACGCAGATGCGTGACCAGATGGCCCCCGGTTCGGGCATCCGGACGATCGGCGGCATGTACGCCGTCGTCAAGGAGGTCAACGAGGACACGGTCCTGCTGGAGCTGGCCGACGGCGTTCACGCGCACTTCGCGAAGAACGCCATCGCCGCGGTTCTCGACCAGGCCGAGTTCGACCGCATCGTGCACGGCATCGAGCCGGAGCCCGAGCTCGAGGCGGCCGACGTCGACACGAGTGACGAGCCGGCCGAGGAGCACGTCGACCTCAGCAAGTCCGCGGACGAGGACGCCCCCAAGACGGACGGCACCGACAAGAAGTAGCGGCCAGGCCGGTACGTTTCACTGGTTCGGCAAGTCCGTACTACTCATCGTGCCGCCCTGCTGCGCGCGCAGGTCCGCAGGGCGGTTGGACAGGGAGAATCGAGAAGGTGGCAGCACCGAAGAGGGGCCGTAGGCCCTCGGGGAGCCAGGGGTACCCCGGGCGGGCGCTGGCAGTGATCCTGCTGGCCATCGTGGCGCTCACCGGAGGGATGTTCCTCTCCGGCCACACCACCCCCCGGCTGGGCATCGACCTCGCCGGCGGTACGAGCATCACGCTGACGGCCAAGAGCGATCAGCCCAACGCGATCAACAAGACCAACATGGACACCGCCAAGGCGATCATCGACCGGCGTGTCAACGGTCTCGGTGTCTCGGAAGCCGAAAGCCAGATCCAGGGCGACCGGAACATCATCGTCAACATCCCCAAGGGCACCAACGCCGAGCAGGCCGAGCAGCAGGTCGGCACGACCGCCCAGCTCTACTTCCGGCCCGTGCTCGCCGAGGTGCCCAACACCCCGGCGACCTCCGAGTCCCCGTCCGCAAGCCCCTCGGGCTCGCCCTCGGCCCCGTCCTCGCCGTCCGCGAGCGCCTCGACCGGCGCCAAGGCCCCGGGCTCCCCGTCCGCCAGTGCCTCGACGCAGGGCCGTGCCGTCACCGACGCGCTGAAGGCATCGTCCACGCCGTCCGCCTCGGCCTCCGGCTCGCCCGCGCCGACCCCGTCGCCCTCGGCGAGCCAGGCGGCCCCGGGCAGCACGCTGGACACCTCCATCCCGGCCGACCTGCAGGCGAAGCTCGCCGCGCTGGACTGCTCCGACAAGCAGGCGCGCGCCAACCTGAACCTCAAGGCCAAGGCGACCGACAAGATCGTCGCGTGCAGCCAGGACGGCGCCGCCAAGTACGCCCTCGGCCCCGCCGCGGTCGACGGCAAGAACGTCAAGAAGGCCGCCGCGCAGTACGACACCCAGACCGGCAACGGCTGGGTCGTCACCCTGTCCTTCGACGGCACCGGCTCCAAGGCCTTCTCGAAGGTCACCTCGCAGCTCTCCCAGCAGCAGGCCCCGAACAACCAGTTCGCGATCGTGCTGGACAACGAGGTCGTCTCCGCCCCCTCGGTGAACCAGACCCTGAGCGGCAGCGCCGAGATCTACGGCCGCTTCACCCAGGAGAGCGCCCAGGACCTGTCCAACGTCCTGTCCTACGGCTCCCTGCCCCTGACCTTCGACAAGTCGGACGTCACCAAGGTCTCCGCGGCGGTCGGCGGCGAGCAGCTGCACGGCGGTCTGATCGCCGGCGGCGTCGGCCTGGCCCTGGTCGTGCTCTACCTGATCGCGTACTACCGCGGCCTGAGCTTCGTGGCCATCCTCAGCCTCATCGTCTCGGCGATCCTCACCTACGAGATCATGACGCTGCTCGGCCCGGCCATCGGCTTCGCGCTCAACCTGCCCGCGGTCTGCGGCGCCATCGTCGCCATCGGCATCACCGCCGACTCGTTCATCGTCTTCTTCGAACGCATCCGTGACGAGCTGCGCGAGGGCCGCTCCCTGCAGCCGGCCGTCGCCCGCGGCTGGCCGCGGGCCCGTCGCACGATCCTCGTCTCGGACTTCGTGTCGTTCCTGTCCGCCGCCGTGCTCTTCATCGTCTCGGTCGGCAAGGTGCAGGGCTTCGCCTTCACCCTCGGCCTGACGACGCTGCTCGACGTGGCCGTGGTCTTCCTGTTCACCAAGCCGCTGATGACCATCCTGGCGCGCAAGAAGTTCTACGCCAGCGGACACCCCTGGTCCGGGCTCGACCCGCGCGCCCTGGGCGTCAACCCGCCGCTGCGCCGCACCCGCCGCCCCGCGGCCCGTACCGACGTCAAGGAGGCCTGATGTCCCGGCTCGGCAACCTCGGGCACCGCCTGCACCGAGGCGAGATCGCCTACGACTTCGTCGGCAAGCGCAGGCTCTGGTACGGCGTCTCCGTGCTGATCACGATCGCCGCGATCGTGGGCCTGGCCGTCAACGGCCTCAAGCTCGGCATCGAGTTCTCCGGCGGCGCGGTCTTCACCACCCCGAAGACCGAGATGTCCGTCAGCCAGGTCCAGAACAAGATCGCCAATGACACCGGTGGCCACCAGGCCATCGTGCAGAAGCTCGGATCGGGCGCCGTCCGCGTCCAGATCAGCGACATCTCGCTCACCGAGGCGAAGAAGATCCAGGGCGACATCGCCGAGGACCTGAACGTCAAGGCCGGCGACATCGACCCGCAGATCATCGGTCCCAGCTGGGGCGATGAGATCTCCAAGAAGGCCTTCCAGGGCCTGGTGATCTTCATGGTCCTGGTCACGATCTACCTGGCCATCGCCTTCGAGTGGCGCAAGGCCGTGGCCGCCCTGATCGCCCTCATCCACGACCTCACGATCACGATCGGCGTCTACGCGATCGTGGGCTTCGAGGTCACGCCGGGCACCGTGATCGGTCTGCTGACCGTCCTCGGTTACTCCCTCTACGACACCGTCGTCGTCTTCGACGGTCTGAAGGAGTCCACCAAGGACATCACCAAGCAGAACCGCTACACCTACAGCGAGCTGGCCAACCGCAGCCTCAACCAGACCCTGGTGCGCTCGATCAACACCACGGTCGTGGCGCTGCTCCCGGTCGCGGGCCTGCTGTTCGTCGGTGGCGGCCTGCTCGGCGCGGGCATGCTCAACGACATCGCCCTGTCGCTCTTCGTCGGCCTCACCGCCGGTGCGTACTCCTCGATCTTCATCGCGACACCGCTGGTCGCGGACCTCAAGGAGCGCGACCCGCAGATGAAGGCGCTGCGCAAGCGCGTGCTCGCCAAGCGCGCCGCCGACGCCCGCCGGGGCGAGGACACCCCGGACGAGCCGCAGGACGCGGTCTCCGCGGACGAGGACGGCGACCCGGAGGACGCCCACGCGGGCGCCGGTGTCGTCGGTGGCCAGCGCACCCAACCGGCCCGCAACCGCGGCCGCAACCGTCCCTCCGGCAAGCGCCGCTGAGGACGAAGCGACCGATCGACGAGACGCAGCGACGAAGCACCGAGGAACACCACAGATGACCACCACGGACGCCACCCCGGACGGGCTGCGCAGCCTGCTGCTCAGCCGGATCCGGGACGTGCCCGACTACCCCAGGCCGGGCGTGATGTTCAAGGACATCACGCCGCTGCTGGCCGACCCCGCGGCGTTCAACGCGCTGATCGACGCTCTGGCCGGGCTCTGCGCCCGGCACGGCGCCGACAAGGTCGTCGGCCTGGAGGCGCGCGGGTTCATCCTCGCCGCCCCGGCGGCCGCCCGTGCCGGGCTCGGGTTCGTGCCCGTGCGCAAGGCGGGCAAGCTCCCCGGGGCGACGCTGGGCCAGGCGTACGAGCTGGAGTACGGCACCGCCGAGATCGAGGTCCACCAGGACGCGTTCACGGCCGGTGACCGGGTCCTGGTCATCGACGACGTGCTCGCCACCGGCGGCACCGCCGAGGCGTCCCTGGAACTGATCCGCCGCACCGGCGCACAGGTCGCGGGTGTCGCGGTCCTCCTGGAGCTGGGTTTCCTCGGCGGGCGCGCCCGCCTCGCCCCGTCGCTGGCCGGCGCCCCCCTGGAGGCGCTGATCGCCGTCTGAGCCCCAGGCTCGCCGGAGGCGGGCTCCCAGGCCGTGGAAACGGTCCGGGAGCCCGCCTCCGGGCGTTGACGGGGCCCGCCGGGGCCGGACGGGACGCGGTTCACCCGAACAGATCGCTACCATGGTGACTCGGACCTTCCCTCCTCGCCCCCGTACGGTCGGGAGGGGCCCATAAGGAGTGCCGTTGCAAGAAGAGGCCAGGCAGGCTCAGCCGATGACCGCCGCAGACGGTAAGCAGACGTCTTCCGTCTCCGCGGCTCCTCCCGTCGCGCCCGCCGCACCCGCGGAGAGCAAGGGTGCCAAGCCCGCGCCCGCCGCACCGGCGACCCCCGCCGCCCGGCCCGTACGCACTCCCGGGACGGTGGCCCCGAACCGGCCCGCCACCTCCTCCAACCGTGTCCGCGCCCGCCTCGCCCGGCTCGGCGTCCAGCGCTCCAGCCCGTACAACCCGGTCCTGGAGCCCCTGCTGCGCATAGTCCGCAGCAACGACCCCAAGGGCGACCCGTCGCAGCTTCGGCAGATCGAGCGCGCCTACCAGGTCGCAGAACGCTGGCACCGCGGCCAGAAGCGCAAGAGCGGCGACCCGTACATCACGCACCCGCTCGCCGTCACCACGATCCTGGCCGAGCTCGGCATGGATCCGGCGACGCTGATGGCCGGGCTGCTGCACGACACGGTCGAGGACACCGAGTACGGCCTCGACGCGCTGCGCCGCGACTTCGGCGACTCGGTCGCCCTGCTGGTGGACGGCGTCACCAAGCTGGACAAGGTCAAGTTCGGCGAGGCCGCGCAGGCCGAGACCGTGCGCAAGATGGTCGTCGCCATGGCGAAGGACCCGCGCGTGCTGGTCATCAAGCTCGCCGACCGCCTGCACAACATGCGCACCATGCGTTACCTGAAGCGGGAGAAGCAGGAGAAGAAGGCCCGCGAGACGCTGGAGATCTACGCCCCGCTGGCGCACCGGCTGGGCATGAACACCATCAAGTGGGAGCTGGAGGACCTCGCCTTCGCGATCCTCTACCCCAAGATGTACGACGAGATCGTCCGGCTCGTCGCCGAGCGCGCCCCCAAGCGGGACGAGTACCTGGCGGTCGTCACCGACCAGGTGCAGCAGGACCTGCGTGCCGCCCGCATCAAGGCGACCGTCACCGGCCGCCCGAAGCACTACTACAGCGTGTACCAGAAGATGATCGTGCGGGGCCGGGACTTCGCCGAGATCTACGACCTGGTGGGCATCAGGGTCCTGGTCGACACCGTCCGCGACTGCTACGCGGCGCTGGGCACCATCCACGCGCGGTGGAACCCGGTGCCGGGGCGGTTCAAGGACTACATCGCGATGCCCAAGTTCAACATGTACCAGTCGCTGCACACGACGGTCATCGGGCCCAGCGGCAAGCCGGTCGAGATCCAGATCCGCACCTTCGACATGCACCGCCGTGCCGAGTACGGCATCGCGGCGCACTGGAAGTACAAGCAGGAGGCCGTCGCAGGCGCCTCCAAGGTGCGCACCGACAGCCCCAAGTCCGCCAAGAAGGACGACGCCGTCAACGACATGGCGTGGCTGCGGCAATTGCTCGACTGGCAGAAGGAGACCGAGGACCCGGGCGAGTTCCTGGAGTCGCTGCGCTTCGACCTGTCCCGCAACGAGGTCTTCGTCTTCACCCCCAAGGGTGATGTCATCGCGCTGCCCGCCGGCGCGACCCCGGTCGACTTCGCGTACGCCGTCCACACCGAGGTCGGCCACCGCACGATAGGGGCACGCGTCAACGGCCGCCTCGTGCCGCTGGAGTCGACCCTCGACAACGGCGACACGGTGGAGGTCTTCACCTCCAAGGCGGCGGGCGCCGCCCCGTCCCGCGACTGGCTCGGCTTCGTCAAGTCCCCGCGCGCCCGGAACAAGATCCGCGCCTGGTTCTCCAAGGAGCGCCGCGAGGAGGCCGTCGAGCAGGGCAAGGAAGCCATCGCGCGCGCGATGCGCAAACAGAACCTGCCGATCCAGCGGGTGCTCACCGGCGACTCGCTCGTCACGCTCGCGCACGAGATGCGCTACCCCGACATCTCCGCGCTCTACGCGGCGATCGGCGAGGGCCACATCACCGCCCAGTCCGTCGTGCACAAGCTCGTCGAGGCCCTGGGCGGCGAGGAGGGCGCGACCGAGGACATCGCCGAGGTCACGACCCCCTCGCGCAGCCGCACCAAGCGGCGTTCGGCCGCCGACCCCGGCGTCATCGTCAAGGGCGAGAAGGACGTCTGGGTCAAGCTCTCCCGCTGCTGCACCCCGGTGCCGGGCGACCCGATCATCGGCTTCGTCACCCGCGGCAACGGCGTCTCCGTCCACCGGGCCGACTGCGTCAACGTCGAGTCGCTCTCGCAGCAGCCCGAGCGGATCATCGACGTCGAGTGGGCGCCGACCCAGTCGTCGGTCTTCCTGGTCGCCATCCAGGTCGAGGCGCTGGACCGGTCCCGCCTGCTGTCGGACGTCACCCGGGTCCTGTCCGACCAGCACGTCAACATCCTTTCCGCGGCCGTCCAGACGTCCCGCGACCGGGTGGCCACCTCGCGCTTCACCTTCGAGATGGGCGACCCCAAGCACCTCGGGCACGTCCTGAAGGCCGTCCGCGGCGTCGAGGGCGTCTACGACGTGTACCGCGTGACGTCGGCACGGCAGCGCTGACCGGCGGCCGTCCGGCCGCCGCGCAACGAAAGGGCCCGTACGCGATGCGTACGGGCCCTTCGCGTTCGCTCGTCGTGCTCAGCCGCCGAACTCGTCCAGGGACTTGAGCGCCTGGTCGAGCAGTGCCTGCCGCCCGTCCAGCTCCTTCTGCAGCTTGTCGGCCTTGGCGGTGTTCCCCGCCGCCCGCGCCGCCTCGATCTGCTCACGCAGCTTGTCGACGGCCGCCTGGAGTTGCCCGGTCAGCCCCGCGGCACGTGCCCGCGCCTCGGGGTTGGTGCGGCGCCACTCGGACTCCTCGGCCTCCTGGATCGCCCGCTCGACCGCGTGCATGCGGCCCTCGATCCGCGGCCGGGCGTCGCGCGGCACGTGGCCGACGGCCTCCCAGCGCTCGTTGATGCCGCGGAAGGCCGCGCGCGCCGCCTTCAGGTCGGTCACCGGGAGCAGCTTCTCGGCCTCGATGGCCAGCTCCTCCTTCAGCGCGAGGTTCTCGCGCTGCTCGGTGTCGCGCTCGGCGAAGACCTCGGAGCGGGCCGCGAAGAAGACGTCCTGGGCGCCGCGGAAGCGGTTCCACAGGTCGTCCTCGGCCTCGCGCTGGGCACGGCCGGCGGCCTTCCAGTCGGCCATCAGCTCGCGGTAGCGCGCCGCCGTCGGACCCCAGTCGGTGGAGCCGGACAGCGCCTGCGCCTCCTCCACCAGCTTCTCCTTGCGCCGCCGGGCGTCCTCGCGCTGCGCGTCGAGCGCCGCGAAGTGCGCCTTGCGACGCTTGGAGAAGACCGAACGGGCGTGGCTGAAGCGGTGCCACAGCTCGTCGTCGGTCTTGCGGTCCAGGCGCGGCAGGCCCTTCCAGGTGTCGACCAGGGCGCGCAGCCGCTCGCCGGCGGCCCGCCACTGCTCGCTCTGCGCCAACTGCTCGGCCTCGACGACCAGGTCCTCCTTGGCCGTCCTGGCCTCCTCGGAGGCCTTGGCCTTGGCCACCTTGCGCTCCTCGCGGCGCGCGTCCACCTGCTCGGTCAGCGCGTCCAGCCGCTTCGCGAGCGCCGCCAGGTCGCCCACGGCATGGGCCTCGGTCACCGCGGTACGCAGGTGATCGATCGCGGTCAACGCGTCCTTGGGGGACAGATCGGTGGTCTTCACACGGCGTTCGAGGAGGCCGATCTCGACGACGAGTCCCTCGTATTTCCGCTCGAAGTAGGCCAGCGCCTCCTCAGGGGAGCCCGCCTGCCACGAGCCGACTTCGCGCTCGCCATCGGCCGTACGCACGTACACGGTCCCCGTCTCGTCGACGCGGCCCCACGGGTCGCTGCTCACAGCGCCTCCTCCACGTGATGCCCGGCCGCTGTACGGCTCGCAGGCATCGTCCACAGTTCCATTCGGCCGGGCCGTGCCCTGGCCGGTCCGACGGTCCGCGTCCATCCCTGGTGCAGCCATCGGAGCAGGCACCCTACACAACGCCAACATAGGCGACCGGTGCCCCGGCTGTCCGCATCCCGCACCCGCGAAATTCACCCGCGGGTGCGGGAACGGGCATCAGGACTTCTCGACCGTCGCCTTGTCGATCACCACAGTGGCGTTCGGGGCGCCGTCTCCGCCGCCGGTCGCCTCACCCGCGGCCGCGATCTTGTCCAGCACCTTCATGCCGGAGTCGCTGATCGTGCCGAACGGGGTGTAGTTCGGGGGCAGCGGGCTGTCCTTGTAGACGAGGAAGAACTGGCTTCCGCCGCTGTGCGGCTGGCCGGTGTTGGCCATGGCGACCGTACCCGCCGGGTATGTGCCCTTGGCGATCTCCTTCGCCTTCAGGTTCTCGTCCGGGATCGTGTAGCCGGGGCCGCCGGAGCCCTGGGCGGTCGGGTCGCCGCACTGCAGCACATAGATGCCTGAGGTGGTGAGCCGGTGGCACTTGGTGTGGTCGAAGAAGCCCTTGCCGGCCAGGAAGGCGAAGGAGTTGACCGTGTGCGGGGCGTTCTTCGCGTCGAGGTCCAGCGCGATGTCGCCGCACGTCGTCTTCAGCGTGAAGGTGTACTTGGCCGAGGTGTCGACGGTGACCTCGGGCTCCTTCTTCCACTGCTCCGTGCCGGCCGCGCCCTCGGCGGGCTTGGCGCAGGGGTCGGGCGCCTTGCTCGTCGGCGCGGCGGAGGGGGAGGCGCTCGCGGCGGCGGCGTTGTCGTTCTTGTCGTCCGAGCCGAAGACGCCGGCCGCCCACGACGCGGCGCCCGCCGCGAGGACGACCGCGAGCACGGCGGCGATCACCGCGTTGCGCCGCACCGTCTTGTGGTGCGCCTCCGTACGGCGCTGCTGCTGCCGCTCGAACTTCTCCCGGGCGAGCTGGCGCCGCCGCTGATCCTTGGTGACCACTGAGCCGTCTCCCGATGCCTTCTGCTCGTAGCGTCCGAATGTGAGTACATGCCGTCGCCGGATATGAGTACGTGCCGTCGCCGATCTTCGCGCCCAGGCGCGCCCCCAGTCCAGCGACGTTACTGGTTCGCGATGGCCGCGTTCACGCCGGTAGGCTCGTGGGGCCGCCCTTGTGCGGTACGACCTGCCGTGAACGACAGCCGACAGAAGGACGAACGTGCTCATTGCCGGGTTCCCCGCCGGGGCCTGGGGGACCAATTGCTACGTGGTCGCCCCCGCCGCCGGTGAGGAGTGCGTGATCATCGACCCGGGCCACGAAGCGGCCCAGGGCGTCGAGGACACGCTCGCCAAACACCGTCTCAAGCCCGTCGCCGTCATCCTCACCCACGGCCATCTCGACCACGTGGCCTCGGTCGTTCCGGTCTGCGGTGCCCATGGCGTCCCGGCGTGGATCCACCCGCGGGACCGCTACATGCTCAACGACCCGGAGAAGGCCCTCGGCCGCTCGATCGGCGCGCAGCTGCTCGGCGAGCTGACCATCGGCGAGCCCGACGACCTGAAGGAGCTCAGCGACGGCAGCACGCTGGAGCTCGCAGGTCTCGAGCTGTCCGTGGCGCACGCTCCCGGCCATACCGAGGGGTCGGTGACCTTCAGGCTCCCCGAGACCGCCGAGATCCCCTCGGTCTTCTTCTCGGGCGACCTGCTGTTCGCCGGCTCCGTCGGCCGCACCGATCTGCCCGGCGGTTCCATGGACGAGCTCTACGCGTCGCTGGCCCGTGTGTGCCTGCCGCTCGACGACTCGACCGTGGTGCTGTCCGGCCACGGACCCCAGACGACCATCGGCCGTGAGCGCGCCACCAACCCGTATCTGGCGGAGGTGGCCCGCGGCCTCGGAGGGGACGACCACCCGGCCCCTCCGCGACGAGGAATGTGACGAGAGACCCCCTGTGAGCACCTTCAAGGCCCCCAAGGGCACCTATGACCTCCTGCCGCCCGATTCCGCCGTGTTCCTGGCGGTACGCGAGGCGATCGCCACTCCGCTGCGTCGGGCCGGCTACGGCTATGTGGAGACCCCCGGCTTCGAGCAGGTGGAGCTGTTCTCCCGCGGCGTCGGCGAGTCCACGGACATCGTGACCAAGGAGATGTACACCCTCACCACCAAGGGCGGCGACGAGCTCGCACTGCGCCCCGAGGGCACCGCCTCCGTGCTGCGCGCCGCGCTGGAGGCCAACCTCCACAAGGCCGGCAACCTGCCGGTCAAGCTCTGGTACTCCGGCTCGTACTACCGCTACGAGCGGCCGCAGGCCGGTCGTTACCGCCACTTCTCCCAGGTCGGCGCCGAGGCGATCGGCGCGGAGGACCCGGCGCTCGACGCCGAGTTGATCATCCTGGCCGTCGACGCCTACCGCTCCCTCGGGCTGCGGAACTTCCGCCTGCTGCTCAACTCGCTGGGCGACCGGGAGTGCCGTCCGGTCTACCGGGCCGCCCTCCAGGACTTCCTGCGCGGTCTCGACCTGGACGAGGACACCCGCCGGCGGATCGAGATCAACCCGCTGCGCGTCCTGGACGACAAGCGCGACAGCGTGCAGAAGCAGCTGGTCGGCGCGCCCATGATGCGCGACCACCTGTGCGAGGCATGCAAGGCGTACCACGAGCAGGTGCGCGACCTGCTCACGGCGGCGGGTGTGGCCTACGAGGACGACCCGAAGCTGGTGCGCGGTCTGGACTACTACACCCGCACCACCTTCGAGTTCGTGCACGACGGGCTCGGCTCCCAGTCCGCGGTCGGCGGCGGCGGCCGCTACGACGGCCTGTCCGAGATGATCGGCGGCCCCGCGCTGCCGTCCGTGGGCTGGGCGCTCGGTGTGGACCGTACGGTGCTGGCGCTCAGGGCCGAGGGCATCGAGCTCGAACTGCCCTCGCCCACCCAGGTGTTCGCGGTGCCGATGGGCGAGGAGGCGCGCCGCGTCCTGTTCGGCGCGGTCACCGAGCTGCGCCGGGCGGGCGTCGCCACGGACTTCGCGTTCGGGGGCAAGGGACTGAAGAACGCGATGAAGTCCGCCAACCGGTCGGGCGCGCGCTTCGCGGTCGTGGCCGGGGAGCGCGATCTCGCCGAGGGCGTCGTGCAGTTGAAGGACCTGGAGAGCGGCGAGCAGAGCGCCGTCCCGGTCGACGGCATCGTCGCGGTCCTGCGCGAGCGGCTGGCCTGAGCCGTGGGTCACGCGGCCGGCCGGGCACACACCGGCCGGCCGCGGTGACACTCATCGGGAGTGGCTCGGGCGAGGTGCGGAGCGTCGGGTGCCGCCGCCCACCGGTGGGCCGGTGTGCGGCGAGCGGTGCCGGCCCGCGCGCGGTACGGCCCGCCGCCCCCGGCAGGCGTACCGTGGGGGATGGCCGATCCGAGCGGGTGTCCGTGCGGCCGCACCAACGCCCACACGCGTCCGTCCGCCTGGAGGTGGACGAGGGTGCGGGGCGAGTCGCGGGCGGCAGGGCAGGGGCAGGCCGCGCGGGTGCGCCGGTCGGCGCCGCTCATCGCTTCCCCACGGCCACGGGTGGTGCCGGCCGGGAGCCGGCACGCGCGTCGCGGCGGGGAAGTTCCGGGGCCGGCACCGTACACAGGTGCCGGGGGTGCCGCAGCAATGCCATGGGAACGTCCGTAACGGTCGTACATGGATGAACGTGGATGAACCGGAAATATGTGGCGCCAAGGCCCCATCCTTACGTATGACCTTCACGGAGAGTCAAGATTTGGCCGCAATTTTTACCCTCACTTTGCTTTCGGGTCACTCCGGGTGACCCCGCTCGATCCACCGGGCGATACGCTCCGGTCGCATCGGCCGCCCGAAGTACCAGCCCTGGCCCCAGTCGCAGCCCAGTGAGCGCAGCCGCCGGGCGTGCTGGGAGTTCTCCACCCCCTCGGCCGTGACCGTGAGGCCGAGCGCGTGCGCCAGTGACACGAGTCCCCCCACGATCCGCCAGCCCACCGGGTCGTCCGTCCCGGCGCGATGGGGGTCGGTGACGAAGGCGCCGGCGATCTTCAGCCCCGACACCGGCAGGTCCCTCAGGTACGCCAGGTTCGACCAGCCGGTGCCGAAGTCGTCGACGGCCAGGGAGACCCCGGCTTCGGCCAGGGACTGCAGGGCGCGCAGCGACTCGTCCTCGGGACCGATCACCGCGCTCTCGGTGATCTCCAGCTCCAGCCGCCCGGCCGCGAGGCCGGTGCCGGCCAGGATCGACGTGACGTCGTGAACCAGGCCCGGGTTGCGGATCTGACGTACCGCCAGGTTGACGTTGATCTGCGGTGCCGCCTCCCCGTACCGCCGCACCCATGCCGCCGCCTGCCCGACCGCGCGCTCCAGGATCCACCGGCCCAGCGGCATGATCAGCCCGGTCTCCTCCGCCGTCGCCACGAACTCGTCCGGCCCCAGCACCCCGAACTGCGGGTGGCGCCACCGCACCAGCGCCTCCACGGCCACCAGCGAGCCGTCGGCGAGTGAGCACAGCGGCTGGTAGTCGATGTAGAACTCCCCGCGGTCCAGCGCCACCGGCAGCCGTACGGAGATCGCGTACCGGCTCACGGCCCGCGCGTTGTGCGTGGGGTCGAAGAGCGTCCACCGGCCGCGCCCGGCCTCCTTGGAGCGGTACAGCGTCAGGTCCGCCGCCCGTACCGCCGCGCCCGGGGTGGTCGCCGCCACCCGGCGGGCGAACACCCCGACGCTGGCGCCGATCGTCAGCTGCTGATCGTTGATCAGGAAGGGACGGGAGAGCGTCGTCAGGACGAGCTTGGCGACCGCCACCGCCTCCTGCTCGCCCCGGCACTCCTCCAGCAGCACCACGAACTCGTCACCGCCCAGCCGGGCCACCAGATGCCCCAGCGGGGCGAGCGCGGCGTCCAGCCGCTCCGCGACCGCCGTCAGCAACTGGTCGCCGGTCTCGTGGCCGAGGCTGTCGTTGACGACCTTGAAGCCGTCCAGGTCGACGTAGCACAGGCCGAAGCGGGCGCCGGGCTGCGGCTCCTCGAAGAGGCGCTCCAGCCGCTCGAAGAAGGCGGTGCGGTTGGGCAGCCCGGTCAGCGGGTCATGGGTCGCCTGGTGGCGCAGCCGCTCCTGCAGCCGGTACCGGTCGGTGATGTCCTCCACCATGGCCACCTGGTAGCGCGGCTCCCCGTGCTCGTCGCGGATCAGGGAGACGGTCAGGTGCGTCCACACGACCTCGCCGTCGCGCCGGTAGTACGGCTTGTCGCACTGGAACCGCTCGCGCCGCCCGTTGACCAGGTCGTCGTACGCCTCCCACACCCCCGGGGCGTCCTCGGGGTGCACCAGTTCGGTGACCCGGCGGCCCTGCAGATCCTCCGGGCGGGCCCCGAGCAGTTCCCGCAGCGCCTGGTTGACCTGCACGATCGTGCCGTCCACATCCGCGATGCCGATGCCGATGGCCGCGTGCTCGAAGAGCGCGCGGAACCGGGCCTCCGAGGCGCGCCGGGCCCGCTCGGCGTCCTCCCTGGCCTGGAAGGCCGCCCGCTGGATCGCCTCCTGTTCGCGCAGCGTCCGCTCGCGCAGCGCCGATGCCCAGCCGGAGGCGAAGGCGCCGGTCACGGCCGGCACCCGCTCGGGATCGGCCGGCTGGATCTGCAGCAGCGCCACGGCGTCCGCCAGGATCTCCGGCTCGGTGAAGTGCGCCTCCACCAGCAGTGTGCCGGCCTGTTCGGCGAGCGAGGTGTCGCACGTGGGCTCGCCGAGCGCCCGGCTGAGCAGGTCCGCGGTCGTGGCCGCCACCTGGCGCAGGGTCAGCGGTGGCAGCGCCAGCCCCGGGCCGGAACGCAGCAGCCGCGACCAGGCGTTCGCGAAGTCCCGGGCGGGTCCGCCGACGACGGACGGTGACCCCCTCACGGCCGCCGCCCCACACCCGCCAGGCCCGACATCCACTCGGGGTGCGGTCCCACCGACTCCGCGTCCTCCGGCCGCCACTCCGGCAGCCAGACCACGCCCGGCGGCAGGACCTCCCAGCCGTCGAAGAAGTCCGTCACCGCCTTCCTGGTCCGCATGACCAACGGGGTCGTGGTGCGCCGGGCGTACAGCTCCTCCAGCGGCTCCGCCTGGTCGGGGCGGCTCTCCCGCGAGGCATGGGTGAGCACCAGATGGCTGCCCGGCGGCACGGCCTCGCGCAGCGCCGCGACGATCTTGCCGGGGTCCTGGGCGTCGGTGACGAAGTGGAGCACGGCCACCAGGAGCACGGCGACCGGTTCACCCGGTGCCAGCAGGTCGGTGACCTCGGGCCGGGAGAGCAGGTCGCCGGTGTCGGTCATGTCGGCCATCACCGTGGCGCTGAGCGGGTCGTCCTGGAGCAGCAGCCGGCTGTGCGCCACGGCGATCGGGTCGAGGTCCACGTACACCACGCGCGCCCGCGGCCGGACGGCCCGCGCCACCTCGTGCACGGCGCCGAAGGTCGGGATCCCGGAGCCGATGTCCAGGAAACGGGTGATGCCCTCCGTGGCGAGGTGGTGGACCGCGCGGCGCAGGAAGGCGCGATTGGCGCGCATGATCACCGGCAGGTCGGGCCAGAGCGCCATGGCCTGGCGGGCCATGTCGCGGTCGGCCTCGAAATTGTGCGATCCGCCCAGGTAGTAGTCGTAGACCCGGGCGGCGTTGGGAGTCTCCACATCCGTCCCTGCAGGAACCCATTCGGGTCGATGCATGGTGCACCTCTCCCCGTCGGAGTGAATCCTCGGATCTCCGGGTCCACTTAGAATCCTATATGTCTAATATGTACGCATTTTCGGGGCGGACGGTTCACCATGACCGGGCTCATCGAGGACTACGGGCTCATCGGCGACCTGCAGACGGCCGCCCTGGTGGGCCGGGACGGCGCCGTCGACTGGCTCTGCCTGCCGCGCTTCGACTCGCCGAGCTGCTTCGCCGCCCTCCTCGGCGACGACCGGCACGGGAACTGGCGGCTCGCCCCCGAGGGCGCGGCCCACTGCATCACCCGTGCCTACCGGGACGGCACCCTGGTGCTGGAGTCGCTCTGGCGCACCGCCGGCGGCACGGTCCGCGTGATCGACTTCATGCCGCAGCGCGAGCGTGCGCCGCACCTGATGCGCATCGTCGAGGGAGTCGACGGTGCCGTGCCCGTGCGCAGCGAGCTGCGGCTGCGCTTCAACTACGGCCGCACCACCCCGTGGGTGCGCCGCACGGACCGCCACCGGGTCGCCGTCGCGGGCCCCGACTCCGCCTGGCTGCGCGTCCCGCCGGGCGTGCACACCTACGGGGTCGACGGCTGCACCCGCTCCGACGTCACCGTCCACGCCGGCGAGCGGATCCCCTTCGTCCTGACGTGGCAGCCCTCGCACCTGCGCACCACCCACCGCGCCGACCCCGAGGCGGCGCTGCGCAGGACCGCCGACGGCTGGCGCGGGTGGACGGCGGGCTTCCGGTACGAGGGCGAGTACCGCGCCGCCGTGCTCCGCTCCCTGATCACCCTCAAGGCACTGGCCTACGCGCCCACCGGCGGCATCGTCGCCGCCCCCACCACCTCGCTGCCCGAGCGCATCGGCGGCACCCGCAACTGGGACTACCGCTTCTGCTGGCTGCGCGACTCCAGCATGACCCTGTCCGCCCTGCTGCGCGGCGGCTTCCGCGACGAGGCGGCCGCCTGGCGGCAGTGGCTGCTGCGCGCCATCGCGGGCGACCCGGGAGACCTGCGCAGTCTGTACGGCGTCGCGGGCGAGCGCCACCTGCCCGAGACCGACGCCGACTGGTTCCCCGGCTACGAGGGCTCGGGCCCGGTACGCCTCGGCAACGCCGCCGTCGGGCAGTTCCAGCTCGACGTCTACGGCGAGGTCGTCGACACCCTGTACCTCGCGCTGCGCGCGGGCATCCCCATGGAGCGCCATGTGTGGGTCCTCCTGCGCAGGCTGCTGACCCACCTGGAGAGCCGCTGGCGGGAGCCGGACGAGGGCCTGTGGGAGGTGCGCGGCGGCCGCCGGCACTTCGTGCACTCCAAGGTGATGGCCTGGGTGGCCGCCGACCGGGCCGTGCGCATGGCCGAGGCCACCGGCCTGCCCGCGCCCGTCGACCGCTGGCGCGCACTGCGCGACACCATCCACGCCGACGTCTGCGCGCACGGCTACGACCCCGTCCGCGGCGTCTTCGTCCAGCACTACGGCGGGACCGCCCTGGACGCCGCGACCCTGTTCGTCGTCAAGGCCGGATTCCTGCCGCCCGGCGACCCCCGCGTCGTCCGCACCGTGGAGGCGATCCGCTCCGGCCTCGACCACGGCGGATTCGTGCGCCGCTACACCGGGCCGGACGGCCTCCCCGGCTCCGAGGGCGCCTTCCTCGCCTGCTCCTTCTGGCTCGCCGACGCGCTGGCCGCGCTCGGCCGCGTGGACGCCGCCCGCGAGCTGTTCGCCCGGGTCCTGGCCATCGGCAACGACCTCGGGCTGCTCCCGGAGGAGTGGGACCCGGTCGCCCGGAGGCAACTGGGTAACACACCGCAGGCGTTCACACACGTAGCGTTGGTGAACACCGCCTTCACGCTCTCCCGTTGTCGCTCGGGCGGGTGACACGGCACCATGGGACCCGGCACTTCCGGCGGGTCCGGCGCGTTGGGCAGTGCGGCACATCCCCGACCCACGGAAACGGCGACATGGTGACTACGGCGGTTGACACGGCTCGCACCGACAGCGGGCGCGGGGCGCCCGCGGACGGGCTCATCGGCGCGGGCAGGGCCTTCACCTGGCTGCTCGTGGTCTGCGGTGCGCTCGGCCTGCTCGCGTCGTGGGTCATCACGATCGACAAGTTCAAGCTGCTGGAGGACCCGAACTTCGTCCCGGGCTGCAGCCTGAACCCGATCATCTCCTGCGGCAACATCATGAAGAGCGAGCAGGCGCACGCCTTCGGCTTCCCCAATCCGATGATCGGCATGGTCGCCTACCCCGTGGTGATCGCCCTCGCCGTGGGGATGCTCGCCGGCGCCCGCTACCGCCGCTGGTTCTGGCTCGGCCTGCAGGGCGGCACGCTCTTCGGCGTCGGCTTCGTGACGTGGCTGCAGTACCAGTCGCTGTACAGCATCGGCTCGCTGTGCCTGTGGTGCTCGCTGGCCTGGGTCGTCACGATCGCGCTGTTCTGGTACACCCTCGTCCACAACATCAAGCACGGGATCATCCCGGTGCGCGGCCGCGCCCGGGACCTGGTCCTGGAGTTCCACTGGGTCGTCCCCGTGCTCTGGTACGGCGTGATCGCCGTGGCGATCCTGACCCGCTGGTGGACGTACTGGAGCACCCTGATCTGACGCCGGGGCCGTCCTGTCGGTGCGGTGACATAGGCTTCCTTGCCGTGGAGCCCGACCTGTTCACCGCCGCCGCAGAGGACCGCCAGTCGAGGGAGCCCGGAGGCAGCCCCCTCGCCGTACGGATGCGTCCGCGCACCCTCGACGAGGTGGTGGGGCAGGGTCATCTGCTCCGACCCGGATCGCCGCTGCGGCGCCTGGTCGGCGAGGGCGGCGGCGGGCCGGCCGGGATCTCCTCGGTGATCCTGTGGGGCCCGCCGGGTATCGGCAAGACGACTCTCGCCTACGTCGTCAGCCATGCCACCAACAAGCGCTTCGTCGAGCTCTCGGCGATCACCGCGGGCGTCAAGGAGGTCCGCGCGGTCATCGAGAGCGCCAAGCGCGAGTCCGGCGGCTACGGCCGCGACACCGTGCTCTTCCTGGACGAGATCCACCGCTTCAGCAAGGCCCAGCAGGACTCCCTGCTTCCCGCGGTCGAGAACCGCTGGGTGACCCTCATCGCCGCCACCACCGAGAACCCCTACTTCTCGATCATCTCCCCGCTGCTGTCCCGGTCGCTGCTGCTCACGCTCGAGCCGCTGACCGACGACGACCTGCGCGGCCTGCTGCGCCGCGCCCTGAGCGACGAGCGCGGGCTCAGGGGCGCCGTCACCCTCCCCGAGGACACCGAGGAGCATCTGCTGCGGATCGCCGGCGGCGACGCCCGCCGGGCGCTGACCGCGCTGGAGGCGGGCGCCGGCGCGGCCCTGGCGAAGGGCGAGCAGGAGATCTCCCTGAGCACCCTCGAGGAGACCGTCGACCGCGCCGCCGTGAAGTACGACCGCGACGGCGACCAGCACTATGACGTCGCCAGCGCGCTGATCAAGTCCATCCGCGGCTCGGACGTGGATGCGGCCCTGCACTACCTCGCCCGCATGATCGAGGCGGGGGAGGACCCGCGGTTCATCGCCCGCCGGCTGATGATCTCCGCGAGCGAGGACATCGGCCTCGCCGACCCGACCGCGCTGCCCACGGCCGTCGCCGCGGCGCAGGCGGTGGCGATGATCGGCTTCCCCGAGGCCGCGCTCACCCTCAGCCACGCGACGATCGCGCTCGCCCTGGCGCCCAAGTCCAACGCGGCGACGACGGCGATAGGGGCCGCGCTCGCCGACGTACGGGCGGGCAAGGCCGGTCCAGTCCCCGCCCATCTGCGCGATAGCCACTACAAGGGCGCCGCCAAGCTCGGCCACGGCCAGGGCTACCAGTACCCGCACGATCTGCCCGGTGCCATCGCCGCCCAGCAGTACGCGCCGGACGAGATCCACGGCCGGCGCTACTACGAGCCGACCCGCTACGGGGCCGAGGCCCGCTACGCCGATGTGCTGGAGCGGGTCAGGGAGCGCCTGGCGGGGGAGTAGCGGGCACCCCCGCGGGGTTCAGTGCTCCCGCGAGGCGGCGGCCCCCCGGGCGGCGTCGAAGAGCGTGTGCATCGCCCGGTGCAGATCCGCGTGACCCCGTACGGGCTCCGGGAACTCGAAGCGTGCGTCGAAGGTGCCGTCCTTCCCGGTGAAGCGCACCCGCAGCCCGAAGCGGTCCAGGGCCAGCGGCACCGCGCCGGTCGGATCGCCGTGGCAGGCACCCGCCCCGCCCGTGAGCGCGCACAGCCGGCCCACCTGGTCGGCGTGGGCGACCGCCAGGTGCTGCAGCAGCTCGGCCTCGTGGGCGATCAGCGGGTCGGGCAGGGCCGCGGCGAACTCGTCGGGCTCCACCTGCTCCGCGCCCCACAGGTCGTCCAGCGAGGCCTCGCCGACCTCCAGCCGCAGCCGCACCCTCCCGGCGGGGGCGGGCAGGTCGCGCGCGACGGTGATCCAGCCGGCGATCCAGGCGCGGCCGCGGATGAGTCCGGGCACCGAGACGGGGGCGACATCAGTGATCTCCAGCACAGCCGCCGGCTCGTCGTCCTCGGCGTGGGTGGCGGCCCGAACCGCGGGCGATTCCGCGGGAAACAGCAGGAAGAGGTCGCCGTCGGGGCCCACGAGCCGCTCCTCGGGGACCATGAGCTCGGGCAGGTCGGCGGAGAGGCCGGGAATCACCAGGATGGCGGAGGCGGTACTCTGTACGAGAGTTCGTGTGCGCTCGGCTGCTGACGGCAGTCGGGCGATTTCATGCCCGCTGGGACGCGGCTGACCATGAGCTGATCGGACCTCCGTCAAGTCGGCGCCCACTGCGGCGTCGACGGCGCCCTGTGCGGCGCTGGCACTGTCTGTGATGCGCGTGGTGTTCCCAGGGCGAGACATACGATCTCCTTCGCTAAGGTAAGCCTTACCTAACTTACATGGAGGTCCGGGAAACGTGAACCAGTCGCGTCCCAAGGTCAAGAAGTCGCGTGCGCTCGGCATCGCCCTGACGCCGAAGGCCGTCAAGTACTTCGAGGCCCGTCCCTACCCGCCGGGCGAGCACGGCCGTGGCCGCAAGCAGAACAGTGACTACAAGGTCCGACTGCTGGAGAAGCAGCGTCTGCGCGCGCAGTACGACATCTCCGAGCGCCAGATGGCCCGCGCCTACGACCGCGCCCGCAAGGTCAGCGGCAAGACCGGCGAGGCCCTGATCGTCGAGCTCGAGCGCCGCCTGGACGCCCTCGTCCTGCGCGCCGGCCTGGCCCGCACCATCTACCAGGCCCGCCAGATGGTCGTCCACGGCCACATCGAGGTCAACGGCCACAAGGTCGACAAGCCGTCCTTCCGCGTGACGCCGGACGACGTCGTGATGGTCCGCGAGCGCTCCCGCTCCAAGACCCCGTTCCAGGTCGCCCGCGAGGGTGGCTGGGCCGGCGAGGGCGAGACCCCGAAGTACCTGCAGGTCAACCTGCAGGCCCTGGCGTTCCGCCTGGACCGTCTGCCGAACCGTCGTGAGGTCCCCGTGATCTGCGACGAGCAGCTCGTCGTCGAGTACTACGCTCGCTGACGCCTGCCGCATCCGGCACGCACGTCGGCCCCGGCGCCCCGCCTCCACGGCGGGGCGCCGGGGCTTTCGCGTTCCCCGGAGCCGGGGTCAGTCCTGGGCGGACTGGTGGAGGGCGGTGCCCGCGGCGCGGGGGTCCGCCGGGGGCACGGGGCCGCGCGGCGGGCGGTGGCCCGGCGGGGACGGGGGCAGCCCGGCGAGGGCACGGGCGACGGCCGCGTCGAGGTCGAGGACGCTGCCCTCGGCGTACGCCCCCTCGTAGCCGGGCCGGCCGAGCTCGGCGCGGGCCAGCTCCTCGCAGCGCTGGTGCGGGATCCCGAAGTGGCGCGAGCCGAAGACCGGCAGGCCGACGACGCCCCAGATACCGCCGGCCGCGCCCTGCAGCACCGCCGCCTCCCGGGCGTCCTCCGGGGCCCTGAGCAGCGCGAGCAGTTCGATCCCGAGCACGATGCCCACCATGTCGCGGAAGGTGTGGTTGATCCGCACGCACTCGGCCGCGAGTTCGGCCGCCTGCACGGGGTCGTCCTGCCACCACGCGATGACGGCCCGGGTGTAGAACGCGTACGCCAGCGCCCACCGCTCGCCGTGGTCCTCGCAGATCTCCCGGATGCGGTCGCACAGCTCGATGCCGCCTTCCAGATCCCCCTCGAAGGCCACCGCCATCGCCAGTTCGACCTCGGCCATGATGACGTTGCTGTTCAGCTCGCCGAGCGTCCGGTAGTGGCCCAGCGCCTCCTCGAACAGGGCCCGCGCGCGCGGAAGGTCGTCGCTCAGCAGCGCGCCGCACCCCATCCGGTGCACCGCGTACGCGACCGCCGTCGCGTCGCCGGTCGCCAGGGCCTGTTCCCGGCACTCGTACAGCATGCCCAGCGCCGCGGTGCCGTCGCCCTGGAGGATCGAGACGTAGCCGCAGACCCACAGCGCCTTGGCCCGCTGCCCCGTCGGCGTGTGATCGGCCGCCAGCGCGCGCTCCAGCCAGTACCGGCCCTCGGCCAGCCGGCCGCAGCCGACCCAGAAGAACCACAGGCTCGCCGCCAGGTACTGCCCGGTCCGCAGCTCCTCGGGGACCTCCAGGGAGAACTCCAGCGCCGCCCGCAGATTGGCCAGTTCACGCTCGGTGCTCACCGAGATCTCCGCCTGCCGGGCGCCGAACCACTCCATCTCGCCCCAGGTGGCGAAGCCCAGGTACCAGTCACGGTGCCGGGCCCGCAGCCGCCGCTCCTCGCCCAGCCCGCGCAGCCAGCCCAGCCCGTACTCGCGCAGGGTGTCCAGCAGCAGGTACCGCACCGCCCCCGCGACCTCGCGGCGCAGCACGACCGACTTGTCCACCAGGTCCGCCAGCAGGTCCACCATCGCGTCGGCGGGAAGTTCACCGCCCGCGCAGACGTACTCAGCGGCCTCCGGGTCGAAGTCCCCGGCGAACACCGACAGCCGCGCCCACAGCAGCCGTTCGCACGGCGTGCACAGTTCGTGGCTCCATCCGATCGTGGTACGCAGCGCACGGTGGCGGTCCGGGCCGCCCGTGCCGCCGCGCCGGGTCAGCAGGTCGAAGCGGTCGTCCAGCCGGCCGGTGATCTGGCGTACCGACAGCGCCCGCACGCGGCCCGCCGCCAGCTCCAGGGCGAGCGGGATCCCGTCCAGGCGGCGGCACAGCTCCTCCACCTCGGCCCGGTTGCCACCGTCCACGGTGAAGCCCGGCAGCGCCGCGGCCGCCCGGTCGGCGAACAGCTCGACCGCCTCGCGGCTGTCGGTGAGCGGCTCCAGCGCCACCATGTGCTCGCCGGTCACCCCCAGCGGTTGCCGGCTGGTGACCAGCAACCGCAGTCCGGGCGCCCGCCGCAGCATCGCGTCGGCGAGTTCCGCCGCCGCCTCCACCTGCCGCTCGCAGCAGTCCAGGACGAGCAGCAGCTCGCGGCGGGCCAGGAAGGCGCTCAGCGCGGCCCGGGCGCCGCGCGCGGTGTGGTCGGTGAGGCCGAGGGCGTCCGCCACGGCGTGGTCCAGCAACCCCGGATCCCGTACGGCCCCCAGCTCCGCCAGCCAGACCCCGTCGGCGAACCCGGCGCGCAGCCCGGCCGCCGCGCGCAGCGCGAGCCGGGTCTTGCCGACCCCGCCCACCCCGGTCACCGTCACCATCCGGGCCTTGCCCAGCAACCGGGCCACGTCTTCGAGCTCGCGCCGCCGGCCGACGAAGTGGTTCAGCTCGCACGGCAGGTTGCCGGGCTTCGTCTCATGGCGCATGGGTCACGGAGGGTATCGTCAAATAAGCGGAACGTACAGTCCGGCCCGTGCGCCCGGCTGCGGTCGAGGGCACCGCCCGTCCTTATGCGGTACGGAGCGTGCTGCCCGTCGCGATAAGGTCGGTACCTGATCGGTACCTGGTTGGCGCGGTGGATCCAAGGGAGTGGCAACGTGTCCGGTGGAGAGGTGGCCGGCCTCATCGTGGCCGTCTTCTGGGCGATCCTGGTGTCGTTCCTCGCCGTGGCACTGGTGCGGCTCGCGCAGGCGCTCCGCCAGGCCACGCGCCTCGTGGCGGAGGTGACGGACCAGGCCGTGCCGCTGCTCGGCGAGGCCTCCGAGGCGGTCCGCTCCGCGCACGCCCAACTGGCCCGGGTGGACACCATCACCTCCGACGTCGCCGAGGTGACCGCCAACGCCTCCGCCCTCTCCACGACCGTCGCCTCCACCTTCGGTGGCCCCCTGGTGAAGGTCGCGGCCTTCGGCTACGGCGTGCGGCGCGCGGTCACCCTCCAGGCCAAGGGCGCCGCCAAGAAGCGCACCGTGGTCGTCGGCCGGACGCTCCCGTCCGCCCGCAGCCGTAAGTCAAGGGGCTGACCTGCCATGTTCCGCCGTGCCTTCTGGTTCACCGCCGGCGCCGCCGCCGGGGTGTGGGCCACCAACAAGGTCCACCGCAAGATCCGCAGCCTGACCCCCGAGAGCCTCGCCGCGAAGGCGGCCGACAAGGCCCTGGAGGCCGGGGACCGGTTGCGCACCTTCGCGCAGGACGTCCGCGCCGGCATGGCCGAGCGCGAGGACCAGCTCAACGACGCACTGGGCCGCACGGCCCCCGACCTCGACATGCCGGCCCAGCGGCCGGAGATCGCGTACCACCACCGGAAGGACGAACACTGATGGAGTCGGCAGAAATCCGCCGCCGCTGGCTGCGTTTCTTCGAAGAGCGCGGGCACACCGTCGTGCCGTCGGCGTCGCTCATCGCCGACGACCCGACACTCCTTCTGGTGCCCGCGGGCATGGTCCCGTTCAAGCCCTACTTCCTGGGTGAGGTCAAGCCGCCCTTCCCGCGCGCCACCAGCGTGCAGAAGTGCGTCCGCACGCCCGACATCGAAGAGGTCGGCAAGACCACGCGCCACGGCACGTTCTTCCAGATGTGCGGCAACTTCTCCTTCGGCGACTACTTCAAGGAAGGCGCCATCAAGTTCGCCTGGGAGCTGCTCACCACTCCCGTGGCGGACGGCGGTTACGGCCTCGACCCCGAGCGGCTGTGGATCACCGTCTACAAGGACGACGACGAGGCCGAGCAGATCTGGCGCGACGTCGTGGGCGTGCCCGCCGAGCGCATCCAGCGCCTGGGCATGAAGGACAACTTCTGGTCCATGGGCGTCCCGGGTCCCTGCGGCCCGTGCTCCGAGATCAACTACGACCGCGGCCCCGAGTTCGGCGTCGAGGGCGGCCCGGCCGTCAACGACGAGCGGTACGTGGAGATCTGGAACCTGGTCTTCATGCAGTACGAGCGCGGGGAGGGCGCCGGCAAGGAGGAGTTCCCGATCCTCGGCGACCTGCCCGCCAAGAACATCGACACCGGCCTCGGTCTCGAGCGTCTCGCCATGATCCTGCAGGACGTGCAGAACATGTACGAGACCGACACCCTGCGCGCCGTCATCGACAGGGCCACCGAGCTCACCGGCGTCGCCTACGGCACCGCCCACGACTCCGACGTCTCGCTGCGCGTGGTCGCCGACCACATGCGCACCTCGGTCATGCTCATCGGTGACGGCGTCACCCCCGGCAACGAGGGCCGCGGCTATGTGCTGCGCCGCATCATGCGCCGCGCCATCCGCAACATGCGGCTGCTCGGCGCCACGGACGTCGTCGTCGGTGAACTCGTCGACACCGTCATCAAGACGATGGGCCAGCAGTACCCGGAGCTCGTCGAGGACCGCAAGCGCATCGAGACGGTCGCCCTCGCCGAGGAGGCCCGCTTCCTCAAGACGCTGAAGGCCGGCACCAATGTGCTGGACACCGCCGTCACCGAGGCCAAGTCCGCGGGTTCCGGCGTGCTCTCCGGCGACAAGGCCTTCCTGCTCCACGACACCTGGGGCTTCCCGATCGACCTCACCCTCGAAATGGCCGCCGAGCAGGGCCTGTCGGTGGACGAGGACGGCTTCCGCCGCCTGATGAAGGAGCAGCGGGACCGCGCCAAGGCCGACGCCCTGGTGAAGAAGAGCGGTCATGTCGACATGTCGGCGTACCGTGCCGTCGCCGACACGGCCGGCAGCACCGTCTTCACCGGCTACACGGACAACGAGGGCGAGGCCAGCGTCGTCGGCCTGCTGGTCGACGGCGTGCCGTCGCCCGCCGCCAACGAGGGCGACGAGGTCGAGGTCATCCTGGACCGCACCCCCTTCTACGCCGAGGGCGGCGGCCAGCTCGCCGACACCGGCCGCATCCGCACCGACTCGGGTGCCGTCATCGAGGTGCGCGACGTGCAGCAGCCCGTGCCGGGCGTCACCGTGCACAAGGGCAGCGTCCAGGTCGGCGAGGTGACCGTCGGCGCCGCCGCGTTCGCCAGGATCGACCTCGGCCGCCGCCGTGCCATCGCCCGCGCCCACAGCGCCACCCACCTCACCCACCAGGCGCTGCGCGACGCGCTCGGCCCCACCGCCGCCCAGGCCGGTTCGGAGAACTCCCCGGGCCGCTTCCGCTTCGACTTCGGCTCGCCGGCCGCCGTGCCGGGCAGCGTGCTGACGGACGTCGAGCAGAAGATCAACGCCGTGCTCTCCCGCGAGCTCGACGTCACCGCCGAGATCATGAGCATCGACGAGGCCAAGAAGCAGGGCGCCATCGCCGAGTTCGGCGAGAAGTACGGCGAGCGGGTGCGCGTCGTGACCATCGGCGACTACTCCAAGGAGCTCTGCGGCGGCACGCACGTCCACAACACCGCCCAGCTGGGCCTGGTGAAGCTGCTCGGCGAGTCCTCCATCGGCTCCGGCGTGCGCCGTGTCGAGGCCCTCGTCGGTGTGGACGCGTACAACTTCCTCGCCCGCGAGCACACGGTCGTCGCCCAGCTCCAGCAGCTGGTCAAGGGCCGCCCGGAGGAGCTCCCGGAGAAGATCTCCGGCATGCTCACCAAGCTCAAGGAGGCCGAGAAGGAGATCGAGCGCTTCCGCGCCGAGAAGGTCCTGCAGGCGGCCGCCGGGCTCGCCGACTCCGCCCAGGACGTCAAGGGCGTCGCCCTGGTCACCGCCCAGGTGCCGGACGGCACCGGCGCCGACGACCTGCGCAAGCTCGTGCTGGACGTCCGTCAGCGGATCAGCGGCGGCCGCGCTGCCGTCGTGGCCCTGTTCACCGTGGCGAACGACCGCCCGCTGACCGTCATCGCCACCAACGAGGCGGCACGTGAGCGCGGCCTGAAGGCCGGCGACCTGGTCCGCACCGCCGCCAAGACCCTCGGCGGCGGCGGTGGCGGCAAGCCGGACGTCGCCCAGGGCGGCGGCCAGAACGCCGACGCCGTCGGCGAGGCCATCGCCGCCGTGCAGCGCCTCGTCGCCGAGACGGCCTGAGGTCGTCGATGCGCAGGGGTCGCAGGATCGCGATCGACGTCGGGGACGCCCGCATCGGGGTCGCCTCGTGCGACCCCGACGGGCTGATCGCCACACCCGTCGAGACGGTGCCCGGCCGGGACGTCCCGGCCGCGCGCCGTCGCATCGCGCAGATCGTCGAGGAGTACGAGCCGATCGAGGTGCTGGTCGGCCTGCCCCGCTCGCTCAGCGGGCGGGAAGGGCCGGCCGCGGCCAAGGCCCGCGACTTCGCCCAGGATGTGGCGAAGATCATCTCCCCTGTTCCGGTGCGCCTCGTTGACGAGCGGATGACCACCGTCACGGCCACCCAGGGCCTGCGCGCATCGGGCGTCAGGGCCAAGAAGGGACGTTCCGTCGTCGACCAGGCGGCGGCCGTGGTCATCCTGCAGAGCGCCCTGGAGACCGAACGGGTGTCGGGTAAAGAGCCCGGCGAGAGCGTCGAACCGTTTATCTGATCGCGGTACGGTAACGTTCCGCGCAGCACGGCGGCTCCACAGCGGGATCCGTGGTGCCGATGGGCGGGACCCACCCACCCGCCCGCCCGCGCCACAAGCGCCGGCCTGCTGCCGCCTCGCGAACCGAACCGTAGGGGATCGATGACTGACTATGGCCGGAGCCCAGGCTCCGAAGCATGGCACCCCGAAGACCCTCTCTTCGGCGACCCGTGGGGGCAGCAGCAGCCCGCGCAGCAGCAACAGCACCCCCAGCAACACCAGTATTCCCAGTACCAGCAGCAACAACACCATCCCCAGCAGCAACAGCCGCAGTACGAGCAGCAGGGAGGCTGGGACCCGTACGGCTCCACCGGTCAGCAGGCGCAGTACCCGTACGACCCCCAGCAGCAGTACGACTCCTGGGGCGCCCCGGCCGGGTACGGCAACAACGGCTACGGAGGCCAGCAGCAGCCCGACTACTACGGGCAGGGCGGTTACCCGCCCCCGCAGCGCCCCGACCAGCGTTACCCGGAGCAGCAGCAACCCCAGTACCAGCAGCAGCAGCCCCAACAGCCCCAGCAGACGCCGCCGCAGCGGCTCCAGCGCCCGCAGCAGCCGCAGCACGAAGCCCCGCTGTGGGACGACGAGGCCGGGGCCGCCGACGACCACTCCTTCTTCTCCGGCGCGGACGACGACGAGGACGACCTGCCGCCGGGCCGCGGCGACCGGCGCGACCGTGCCCGCAGGGGCGGCGGGAAGAGCGGCAAGAAGGGCGGCAAGAAGCGCCGCAGCGGCATGGCGTGCCTGGTCGTCCTGGTCGTCCTCGGCGGTGGCATCACCGGTGCCGGCTACTTCGGCTACCGCTACTACCAGAACAACTTCGGCCCGGCGCCGGACTTCTCCGGGCGGGGCACGGGTGAGGTGCAGGTCGAGATCCCGCAGGGCGCCAGCGGTATCGAGATCGGCAACATCCTGAAGAAGGCGGGCGTGGTCAAGAGCGTCGACGCCTTCACCGCCGCCGCCAACAAGGACCCCAAGGGCAAGCTCATCCAGCCCGGCGTCTACGTCCTGCGCAAGGAGATGTCGGCGTCCAGCGCCGTCACGATGATGCTCGACCCGAAGTCGCAGAACGTCCTGATCATCGCCGAGGGCCTTCGGGACGCCCAGATCTACTCGACGATCGACGCCAAGCTGAACCTAGATGAGGGCACCACCGCCAAGATCGCCAAGGAGCAGGCCGGCAAGCTCGGGCTCCCTCGTTGGGCCGACGACGGCGCCCAGATCTCGGACCCGCTGGAAGGATTCCTCTTCCCGACCCGCTACAGCGTCGGCAAGGACACCAAGCCCGCCGACCTGCTCAAGCAGATGGTCAAGCAGGCCGTGGCCGAGTACGAGAAGGACGACCTGGAGGCGCAGGCCAAGGACGCCGGTATGACGCCGCACCAGATAATCACCATCGCCAGCCTCGTCCAGGCCGAGGCGAAGGAGGACGACGAGTTCGGCAAGGTCTCGCGCGTCATCTACAACCGCCTCGACCAGGACATGTTCCTGGGCTTCGACTCGACGATCAACTACGCCAAGGGCCGCAGCACGCTCAACACGTCGACCGCGGACACCAAGGACCCCTCGCCGTACAACACGTACAACCACAAGGGACTGCCTCCCGGCCCCATCGGCAACCCGGGGCACCAGTCGATCACCGCCGCCCTCCATCCGACCAAGGGCAACTGGCTGTACTTCGTGACGGTCAAGCCGGGCGACACGCGCTTCACCGACAGCGCGTCCGAGCACGACAGGAACGTCGAGGAGTTCAACAAGTACCAGCGGGAGCACGGCGGCTGATGAGTGAAGGACGGCGGGCGGCGGTCCTGGGATCGCCGATCGCGCACTCCCTCTCCCCGGTGCTGCACCGCGCCGCCTACGCGGAGCTGGGGCTGGCCGACTGGACGTACGACCGCTTCGAGGTCGACGAGGCGGCGCTGCCCGGCTTCCTGGCCGGGCTGGCGGAGGGCGGCGAGCGGTGGGCCGGGTTGTCGCTGACCATGCCGCTCAAGCGGGCGGTCATCCCGCTGCTGGACGGGATCAGCGACACCGCCGCGGCGGTCGAGGCCGTCAACACGCTCGTCCTCACGGAGGACGGACGCCGTCTGGGCGACAACACCGACATCCCGGGCATGGTGGCCGCGCTGCGCGAGCGCGGCGTCGAACGCGTCCGCTCCGCCGCCGTCCTCGGCGCCGGCGCCACCGCCTCCTCCGCGCTGGCCGCGCTGGCACAGATCTGCGACGGCGAGGTCACCGCGTACGTGCGCGGTGCCACCCGCGCGGCCGAGATGCGGCAGTGGGGCGAGCGGCTGGGTGTGGCCGTGCGGACGGCCGCGTGGGAGGACGCCGCGCAGGCCCTCGACGCGCCTCTGGTGATCTCCACGACCCCGGCGGGCGCCACCGACGCGCTGGCCGCGGCCGTTCCGGAGCGGCCCGGCACCCTCTTCGACGTGCTGTACGACCCGTGGCCCACCGCGCTGGCGTCCGCCTGGGCGGGACGGGGCGGGGCCGTCGTCGGGGGGCTCGACCTCCTCGTGCACCAGGCGGTGCTGCAGGTGGAGCTGATGACCGGTCGCAAGCCCGCCCCCCTGGCGGCCATGCGGGCGGCCGGCGAGGCGGCGCTGCACCGTTCCTGAGCGGTCATGTGCGTTCCCGACCGCCCGGATCCGTCCGGCGAGCTGTCCGCCCAGCGGACCGCGCCCCGACTACGCCGCCGGACGTGAAAGGATCGGATTACGCACGGATGGTCCGGTCCGCCTCGCCGCGGTCCGGGCGATGATGAAGGAGCGAGCACCGTTGAGCAGGTTGCGCTGGCTGACCGCGGGGGAGTCGCACGGCCCCGCACTCGTCGCGACGCTGGAGGGTCTGCCCTCCGGTGTGCCGATCACCACCGAGATGGTGGCGGACCACCTCGCGCGGCGGCGGCTGGGCTACGGCCGCGGTGCCCGGATGAAGTTCGAGCAGGACCAGGTCACCTTCCTCGGCGGCGTGCGCCACGGGCTGACCCTCGGCTCCCCGGTCGCGATCATGGTCGGGAACACCGAGTGGCCCAAGTGGGAGCAGGTCATGGCGGCCGACCCGGTCGACCCCGAGATCCTCGCCGGGCTCGCCCGCAACGCCCCGCTGACCCGCCCGCGCCCCGGCCACGCCGACCTGGCCGGCATGCAGAAGTACGGCTTCGACGAGGCCCGGCCGATCCTGGAGCGCGCCTCCGCCCGCGAGACCGCCGCCCGCGTCGCGCTCGGCGCCGTGGCCCGCTCCTACCTCAAGGAGACGGCCGGTATCGAGATCGTCTCCCACGTCGTGGAGCTCGCCTCGGCCAAGGCCCCGTACGGCGTCTACCCGACCCCCGCCGACGTCGAGAAGCTCGACGCCGACCCGGTGCGCTGCCTCGACGCCGACGCGAGCAAGCGGATGGTCGCCGAGATCGACCAGGCCCACAAGGACGGCGACACGCTCGGCGGCGTCGTCGAGGTCCTGGCCTACGGCGTGCCGGTCGGCCTCGGCAGCCATGTGCACTGGGACCGCCGCCTGGACGCCCGGCTGGCCGCCGCCCTCATGGGCATCCAGGCCATCAAGGGCGTCGAGGTCGGCGACGGCTTCGAGCTCGCCCGCGTCCCCGGCTCCCAGGCCCACGACGAGATCGTCTCCACCCCCGACGGCATCCGCCGCTCCTCCGGCCGTTCCGGCGGCACCGAGGGCGGCCTGAGCACCGGCGAGCTGCTGCGGGTGCGGGCCGCGATGAAGCCCATCGCCACCGTGCCGCGTGCCCTGGCCACCGTGGACGTGACCACCGGCGAGGCCACCCAGGCCCACCACCAGCGCTCCGACGTCTGCGCCGTGCCGGCCGCCGGCATCGTCGCCGAGGCGATGGTCGCCCTCGTCCTGGCCGACGCGGTCGCGGAGAAGTTCGGCGGCGACAGCGTCGCCGAGACCCGCCGCAACGTCCGCGGCTACCTCGACAACCTGGCGATCCGATGAGCGGGCCGGTCGTCGTCCTGGTCGGCCCGATGGGGGTCGGCAAGACCACGGTGGGCGAGCTGCTCGCCGAGCGGCTCGGCACCACCTGCCGCGACACCGACGCCGACATCGTCCGGGCCCAGGGGCGGCCGATCGCCGACATCTTCGTCGAGGACGGCGAGGAGCACTTCCGCGCGCTGGAGGCCGAGGCGGTCCGCGCCGCGCTCGCCGAGCACCCGGGCGTGCTCGCGCTCGGCGGCGGCTCGATCCTCGCCGAGGACACCCGCAAGCTGCTCGCCGGACTGCCCGTGGTCTTCCTCGACATGGACGTCGCCGAAGCCGTCAAGCGCGTCGGCCTCGACACCGCCCGCCCGCTGCTGGCCGTCAACCCGCGGCGGCAGTGGCGCGAGCTGATGGAGGCCCGCCGCCCGCTGTACACCGAGGTCGCCCGCGCCGTGGTCAGCACGGATGGCCGTACCCCCGAGGACGTCGCGGACGCCGTCCTGGACGCACTGGAGCTGAAGAACGCATGACCGAGCACGCCGCCCACGCCCCCAGCCGCATCCAGGTCGGGGGCAGTGAGGGCACCGAGCCGTACGAGGTGCTGGTCGGCCGGCAACTGCTCGGCGAGCTGCCGGGCCTGATCGGCGACAAGGCGGCCCGGGTCGCCGTCATCCACCCCGAGGCGCTGGAGGCCACCGGCCAGGCGCTGCGCGAGGACCTGGCGGAGCAGGGATACGAGGCCGTCGCGATCCAGGTGCCCAACGCGGAGGAGGCCAAGACCGCCGAGGTCGCGGCGTACTGCTGGCGGGCGCTGGGCCAGTCCGGATTCACCAGGACGGATGTCATCGTGGGCGTCGGTGGTGGCGCCACCACCGATCTCGCCGGTTTCGTCGCCGCGACGTGGCTGCGCGGGGTGCGCTGGGTCGCCGTGCCGACCACGGTGCTCGGCATGGTCGACGCCGCGGTCGGCGGCAAGACCGGCATCAACACCGCCGAGGGCAAGAACCTCGTCGGCGCCTTCCATCCGCCCGCCGGGGTGCTCTGCGACCTCGCGGCGCTGGAGTCGCTGCCGGTCAACGACTACGTCAGCGGCCTCGCCGAGATCATCAAGGCCGGTTTCATCGCCGACCCGGTGATCCTGGACCTGATCGAGCAGGACCCGGCAGCCGCCCGCGGCCCCGAGGGCCCGCACACCGCGGAACTGCTGGAACGGGCCATCCGGGTCAAGGCCGAGGTGGTCTCCGCCGACCTCAAGGAGTCGGGCCTGCGCGAGATCCTCAACTACGGCCACACCCTCGGCCACGCCATCGAGAAGAACGAGCGCTACAACTGGCGGCACGGCGCGGCCGTCTCCATCGGCATGGTCTTCGCCGCCGAGCTCGGCCGCCTCGCCGGGCGCCTCGACGACGCCACCGCCGACCGGCACCGCTCCGTCCTGGAGTCCGTCGGCCTGCCGTTGACCTACCGCGGCGACCAGTGGCCGCGGCTGCTGGAGACGATGAAGGTGGACAAGAAGTCGCGCGCCGACCGGCTGCGGTTCATCGTCCTGGACGGTCTCGCCAAGCCGACCGTCCTGGAGGCCCCCGACCCCGGGGTGCTCCTCGCCGCCTACGCGGAGATCTCCAAGTAGGCGCACCTCGCACAGGATCGCGGATTCCGAACGGCCGGGCACCCCGTGGGTGGCCCGGCCGTTCACACAACTGCGGCCGTTGACGGTACCGTTCGGTCGAACCTGAAAGCTCTTGTACGGACGGAGTGGGCCTCGATGCAGCATGCCGTGGGTGCGCCGCTGCCACCGCCGCACGGCGGGCAGCCGGCCGGGCAGCCAGGGCCGCCGCAGCCCCCGGGCACCACCGGCCACTTCCCGATGGCCCAGGGCGCCCCCGTCCAGCACCCGGTCCAGCCGCCCGCGCAGCCCGCCGGCAGCGGCGGCGCGCCGCTCCCGCACCCCACGCACAGCCCCGTCGCCGTCCTGCTGATCGGCGCGGCCGGCGCGGGCAAGACCACCATCGCGCGGCACTGGGCCGACCACCGGGGCGTGCCCACCGCCCACATCAGCCTGGACGACGTCCGCGAATGGGTCCGCTCGGGCTTCGCCGACCCGCAGTCCGGCTGGAACGACAACTCCGAGGCGCAGTACCGTCTCGCCCGCCGCACCTGCGGTTTCGCCGCCCGCAACTTCCTGGCGAACGGCATCTCCTGCATCATCGACGACGCCGTCTTCCCCGACCGCCCGGTCGTCGGCCTCGGCGGCTGGAAGCGCCACGTCGGCCCCGGCCTGCTGCCCGTCGTCCTCCTCCCCGGCCTCGACATCGTGCTGGCCCGCAACGCCCAGCGCAGCGGCAACCGCCGGCTCTCCGACGAGGAGGTCGCCCGCATCCACGGGCGCATGGCCGGCTGGTACGGCTCCGGGCTGCCCATCATCGACAACTCCCACCTCGACGTCGCGGCGGCCGCCGCCGCCCTCGACGGCGTGGTCACCCGCAGCCTGCAGGGCCCGCCCGCCTGGTAGCCGTGGACGGCCCGGCCGCTCTCGAGAGGCCGACCGGCGGGACGCGACGTACGCTCGCCACATGTCCGAGGTGCACGCTGCCCGCAGGGAACGGCTGCGGGACCGCTGCGCGGCGGCCGGAGCGGCGGCGGCGCTCGTCTCCCGCCCCGCCAACGTCCGCTACCTGACGGGGTGCGCCCCGCCCGGGACCGTGCTGCTGGTGGGGCCCGGCGCCGAGGACGTGCTGGTCCACCACCGCCGCCCCTCCGGCGACCTGGCAGAGGGACGGCTCCCTGAGGACGTGCGGGGCGTCGTGCTGTCCAGCCCCGAGGGCGACCCGGCGGTCACCGCCGCCGCCCTGGCCGCGGACCGCAAGGCGGAGGCCCTGGCGGTCGAGGAGCACCACCTCACCGTCGCGCGGCACCGCGCGGTCGGCAGCGCGGCCCCGGGCGTACGCCTCTCCGACCTCGGCTCGGCCGTGGAGCAGCTCCGCCTGGTCAAGGACGAGCAGGAGATCTCCGCGCTGCGGATCGCCGCCGAGATCGCCGACCAGGCGCTCAGCGAACTCCTGGAGTCGATCCTGGTGGGCCGCACCGAACGCCATCTCGCCCTGGAGCTGGAGCGCCGGCTGATCGACCACGGGGCCGACGGCCCGGCCTTCCCCACCTGCGTCGGCGCCGGCCCGCACTCGGGCGCGGCGCGCCACCTGCCGACCGACCGGCGGGTCGAGGAGGGCGACTTCCTCACCGTCTGCCTGGGCGCGTGCTACCGCGGCTACCGCTGCGAGGTGGGGCGCACCTTCGTCATCGGCACCACGCCGGCCGACTGGCAGATCGAGCTGTACGACCTCGTCTTCGCCGCCCAGCGGGCCGGCCGCGAGGCCCTGGCACCGGGCGCCGCCTGCTGCGACGTGGACCGCGCGGCACGCCACGTCCTGGAGTCCGGCGGCCACGGCGAGGCGCTGGGGGAGACCACCGGACACGGTGTCGGACTGGAGATCGGCGAGGACCCTCGGCTGTCCCCCTCGGCCATGGGTAAACTGGACGCTTGCGTGCCGGTCACCGTCGAACCGGGGGTCCACCTCCCGGGCCGCGGCGGTGTCCGCATCGACGACACACTCGTCGTGCGTCCTCCGACGGACGGCGGGCCCGAGCTACTCACCATCACGACCAAGGAGCTGCTCGCCCTGTAGTGGGCGACCGCGGCTCCGGGTCCCCGAAGCAGCAGTGCAGGAGATTCCGCAACCGTGGCCACCACGAACGACCTCAAGAACGGCCTCGTGCTCAAGCTCGACGGCGGCCAGCTCTGGTCCGTCGTCGAGTTCCAGCACGTCAAGCCCGGCAAGGGCCCCGCCTTCGTCCGTACGAAGCTCAAGAACGTGCTCTCCGGCAAGGTCGTCGACAAGACCTTCAACGCCGGCGTGAAGGTCGAGACGGCCAACGTCGACAAGCGCGGGATGCAGTTCTCCTACAAGGACGGCGAAAGCTTCGTGTTCATGGACATGGACACGTACGACCAGGTCTACATCACCCCCGAGGTCGTCGGCGACGCCGCCCACTTCCTCCTGGAGGGCTTCGAGGCGGTCGTCGCGATGTACGAGGGCTCGCCCCTCTACATCGAGCTCCCGGCCGCGGTCGAGCTGGTCATCGAGTACACGGAGCCGGGCGTCCAGGGCGACCGCTCCACCGGCGGCACCAAGCCCGCCAAGCTGGAGACCGGCTACGAGATCGGCGTCCCGCTCTTCATCACCACCGGTGAGAAGATCAAGGTCGACACCCGCTCGGGTGAGTACCTCGGCCGGGTGACCAGCTAACCGTGGCCGCTCGTAACAAGGCCCGCAAGCGCGCCTTCCAGATCCTGTTCGAGGCGGAGCAGCGGGGTGTCGACCCCAAGACCGCCATGGCCGACTGGATCAGGCTCGCCCGGACCGACGACCGGCAGCCCCCGGTCAGCGAATACACGATGCAGCTCGTCGAGGGCTACGCCGAACGGGCGAAGCGGATCGACGAACTGCTGTCGAAGCACGCCGTGGGCTGGACCCTCGACCGTATGCCGGTGACCGACCGGAACATCCTGCGGCTCGGCGCCTACGAGCTGATCTGGGAGGACGACGTCCCCGACGCCGTCGTCCTGGACGAGGCCGTGCAGCTGGCCAAGGAGTTCTCGACGGACGAGTCCCCCTCGTTCGTGAACGGCCTGCTGGCCCGCCTCAAGGAGCTGAAGCCCGGCCTCCGGGAGGACTAGCCCGCCCGGCTCACCGGGCCCGGAACGCCACGCGTTCCGGGCCCGTGGCGTGTGCGGCCCACGGGCGTCGGACAGCTCCCTCCCCCGGGCACAAACACAACCGCCCCTTGGGGGCGGCCTCGCGGCCGCTCCCAAGGGGCGGGACGTTTCTGCTTCCCGAGGGCGTCAGCCCTCCTCGTGCTGCACCGCGCGCCGTGCGTCCGCGTCGAGGACGCCCCAGCTGATGAGCTGCTCGGTCAGGACCGAGGGCGACTGGTCGTAGATGACGGCCAGGGTGCGCAAGTCGTCCTGGCGGATCGACAGCACCTTGCCGTTGTAGTCGCCACGCTGGCTCTGGATCGTGGCGGCGTAACGCTGCAGCGGGCCGGCCTTGTCGGACGGCACCTGGCTCAGACGCTCGAGGTCGAGGACGAGCTTCGGCGGCGGCTCGGCGGCACCGCCCGGCGCGGAGCCGGGCAGCAGCTCCTGGACCGGAACGCCGTAAAAGTCGGCGAGCTCGGCGAGGCGCTGCACGGTCACGGCACGGTCGCCGCGCTCGTAGGAACCGACCACCACGGCCTTCCAGCGGCCCTGGGACTTCTCCTCGACGCCGTGGAGGGAGAGTCCCTGCTGCGTGCGGATGGCGCGGAGCTTGGCTCCGAGCTGCTTGGCGTAATCGCTGGACATAAGGCTCCCCGGACGGAAACTCAGTAACTCACTGTGAGGTTACGCAGCGTAATTGGAATCCGTCAAGCCGAATGGTCCACACCGGTCCCCCGGAAGAGCGAGGAATCGCCGGTCACCGGCCTTTCGACCGGGATCCGCAGTCGGCCGTGGTACGGGTGGCGGACCCGGCCGGAGGGACGCGCCAGGCAGCCGCCAGGCCCCGCCGGGGACCGCGCCAGGGTGCCTGATACGCTGGACCCGTACGTTTTGGCGTCCTTTAAGGCCCGTCCTGTGAGGCGGGGAAGGAGGTCCATTTTTCATGGCCGCAATCAGTTCGGATCCGGCCCGGCCCGTTCTCGAGGCCCCGGACATCGAGCGGGTGCTCACCCGCATCGCCCACGAGATCGTCGAACGCGCCAAGGGCGCCGACGACGTGGTGCTCCTCGGCATCCCCACCCGCGGCGTCCACCTGGCCCGCAGACTCGCCGACAAGCTCGACGGCATCACCGGCGGCAAGGTCCCGGTCGGCTCGCTCGACATCACCATGTACCGCGACGACCTGCGGCTCGGCCCGGCGCGTGCGCTCGCCCGCACCGACATCCCGGCCGACGGGGTGGACGGCAGGCTGGTCGTCCTCGTCGACGACGTGCTCTTCTCCGGCCGTACGATCCGCGCCGCCCTCGACGCCCTCAACGACATCGGCCGCCCCCGCGCCGTGCAGCTGGCGGTCCTGGTCGACCGGGGCCACCGCGAGCTGCCCATCAGGGCCGACTACGTCGGCAAGAACATCCCCACCTCGCTGCGCGAGACCGTCAAGGTCCACCTGACCGAGGAGGACGGGCGCGACTGCGTCCTGCTCGGCGTACGCGACGGCTCCCCGGCGGACGAGTAGCGCGAGCCCTGCCCCGACCCCCGGGGCACCGCTCCGCCCGCCTCCGCCCCCGGCCTGCCCGGGAGACGTGGCGTGCCGCCCCCAGTCCGCCCCCGCACGCATCCTCCGGAGTGACCCGATGAAGCGCCACCTGATCTCGGCCGCCGACCTCACCCGCGACGACGCCCTCCTTGTGCTGGACACCGCCGAGGAGATGGCCCGCGTCGCCGACCGCCCCATCAAGAAACTGCCGACGCTGCGCGGCCGCACGGTCGTCAACCTCTTCTTCGAGGACTCGACCCGCACCCGCATCTCCTTCGAGGCCGCCGCCAAGCGCCTGTCGGCCGACGTCATCAACTTCTCCGCCAAGGGCTCGTCGGTCTCCAAGGGCGAGTCCCTGAAGGACACCGCCCTCACCCTCGAGGCGATGGGCGCCGACGCCGTCGTCATCCGGCACCACATGTCCGGCGCCCCGCACCGGCTGGCGTACTCCGACTGGATCGGCGGCAGCGTCGTCAACGCCGGAGACGGCACCCACGAGCACCCCACGCAGGCGCTGCTCGACGCCTTCACCATGCGCCGCCACCTGTCCGGGCCCGGCCGGGACCTGGCAGGACGCCGCGTCACGATCGTCGGCGACGTGCTGCACAGCCGCGTGGCCCGCTCCAATGTGCTGCTGCTCAACACGCTCGGCGCCGAGGTCACCCTGGTGGCGCCGCCCACCCTGCTGCCGATCGGCGTGGAGAAGTGGCCCTGTGAGGTCAGCTACGACCTGGACGCGGTGCTCGCCAAGTCCGACGCCGTCATGATGCTGCGCGTCCAGCGCGAGCGCATGAACGCCGCCTTCTTCCCGACCGAGCGCGAGTACGCGCGCCGCTACGGCCTGGACGGGATGCGCATGGCGGTGCTGCCCGAGCACGCCGTCGTCATGCACCCCGGCCCGATGAACCGCGGCATGGAGATCACCGCGGAGGTCGCCGACTCGCCGCGCTGCACCGCCGTCGAACAGGTGAAGAACGGCGTCAGCATCCGCATGGCGGTCCTGTACCTGCTGCTCGGCGGCGCCGAGCCCGCCATTTCCCACGCCCGCACCGAGGAGAGCAAGTGAACATGAGCGCGACCCCGAGGACACTGATCCGCGGCGCGAGGATCCTCGGCGGCGAGCCGCAGGACGTCCTGATCGACGGCGAGACCATCGCGGAGATCGGCACGGACATCACGGCCCCCGAGGGCGCCACCGTGGTCGAGGCCGGGGGCAGGATCCTGCTGCCGGGCCTGGTCGACCTCCACACCCACCTGCGCGAGCCCGGCCGCGAGGACTCCGAGACCGTCCTCACCGGCACGCGGTCCGCCGCCGCGGGCGGCTACACCGCCGTCCACGCCATGGCCAACACCTTCCCCGTCGCCGACACCGCCGGCGTCGTCGAGCAGGTCTGGCGCCTCGGCCGCGAGCACGGCTACTGCGACGTCCAGCCGGTCGGCGCCGTCACCGTGGGCCTGGAGGGCAAGAAGCTCGCCGAGCTCGGCGCGATGGCCGACTCCGCGGCCGGCGTCCGGGTCTTCTCCGACGACGGCAAGTGCGTGGACGACGCCGTGATCATGCGCCGCGCCCTGGAGTACGTGAAGGCCTTCGACGGTGTCGTCGCCCAGCACGCCCAGGAGCCCCGCCTCACCGAGGGCGCCCAGATGAACGAGGGCGTCGTCTCCGGCGAGCTGGGCCTGACCGGCTGGCCCGCCGTCGCCGAGGAGTCGATCATCGCCCGCGACGTCCTCCTCGCCGCGCACGTGGGCTCCCGGGTGCACATCTGCCACCTGTCCACGGCCGGCTCGGTCGAGATCGTGCGCTGGGCCAAGTCCAAGGGCTGGGACGTCACCGCCGAAGTCACCCCGCACCACCTGCTCCTCACCGACGAACTGGTGCGCACCTACAACCCGGTCTACAAGGTCAACCCGCCGCTGCGCACCGAGGCCGACGTCATGGCGCTGCGCGAGGCGCTCGCCGACGGCACCATCGACTGCGTGGCCACCGACCACGCCCCGCACCCGCACGAGGACAAGGACTGCGAGTGGGGCGCGGCGGCCATGGGCATGATCGGCCTGGAGACCGCGCTGTCGGTCGTCCAGCACGCCATGGTCGACACCGGCCTGCTGGACTGGGCCGGCGTCGCCGACCGGATGTCCTTCCGCCCCGCGGCCATCGGCCGTCTCTCCGGCCACGGACGGCCCGTCTCGGCTGGTGAGCCCGCGAACCTCACCCTGGTCGATCCGGCATACCGTGGTGTGGTGAATCCCGCGGGCTTCGCCTCCCGCAGCCGTAACACCCCCTACGAGGGTCTGGAGCTGCCGGGCCAGGTGTTCGCCACGTTCCTGCGGGGCAAGGCGACGGTCATGGACGGGAAGCTCTCGTGACACCTCTGGTACTCATCGCGGCGGAGGGCAGGCACTCCGCACAGGTCACCGACTGGGCCGGGCGCATCGGCTGGGTCATCGGGCTGCTGCTCTTCGTCGTCCTCCTGTACTGGCTGATGCGCCAGGGCTGGAAGTGGCGCGCCACCCTCCAGAGCGACCTGCCCGCCCTCCCCACCGCCCCCGAGGAGCCCGGTGAGCCCCGCCTGATCCTGACCGGCCGGTACCACGGCAGCACCACGGCGGGGCAGTGGCTGGACCGCATCGTCGCCCACGGCCTCGGCGTGCGCAGCCGGGTCGAGCTCACTCTCACCGACCGGGGGATGGACGTCGAGCGCACCGGCGCGCCGAGCTTCTTCGTCCCGGCCGCGGACCTGCGCGGCGCCCGTCTCGACAAGGGCATCGCGGGCAAGGTCCTCACCGAGGGCGGCCTGCTGGTGGTCACCTGGGCGCACGGCGACCGGCTGATCGACTCCGGCTTCCGCTCGGACCACGCCGCCGAGCACGCCGCGTGGGTCGAGGCCCTGAACACTCTCACGCACGACCAGGAAGGCGCACGATGACGACCTCCACCCAGCGGCCCGCGAGGGTCCCTGCCGTACTCGTCCTGGAGGACGGCCGCACCTTCCGCGGCCGCGCCTACGGGGCCGTGGGGGAGACCTTCGGCGAGGCCGTGTTCTCCACCGGCATGACCGGGTACCAGGAGACCCTGACCGACCCGTCGTACCACCGCCAGGTCGTCGTGATGACCGCCCCCCACGTCGGCAACACCGGCGTCAACGACGAGGACCCCGAGTCCTCCCGCATCTGGGTGGCCGGTTACGTCGTCCGCGACCCCGCCCGCGTGCCCTCCAACTGGCGCGCCCGCCGCACCCTTGACGAGGAGCTCACCCGCCAGGGCGTCGTCGGCATCAGTGGCATCGACACCCGGGCGCTCACCCGGCACCTGCGCGAGCGCGGCGCGATGCGCGTCGGCATCTTCTCCGGCGACAAGGCGCACACCGACGAGGCCGCGCTCCTGGCCGAGGTTCAGGCCAGCCCGCAGATGAAGGGCGCCGACCTCTCCGCCGAGGTCGCCACCAAGGAGCCGTACGTCGTCCCGGCGATCGGCGAGAAGAAGTTCACCGTCGCCGCCATCGACCTCGGCATCAAGGGCATGACCCCGCAGCGGATGGCCGAGCGCGGTATCGAGGTGCACGTCCTGCCCGCCGGTGCCACCGTGGACGAGGTCTACGCGGTCAACCCCGACGGCGTCTTCCTCTCCAACGGCCCCGGCGACCCGGCCACCGCCGACCTGACCGTCATCAAGGGCGTCCTGGAGCGGAGGACCCCGCTGTTCGGCATCTGCTTCGGCAACCAGCTGCTCGGCCGGGCCGTCGGCTTCGGCACGTACAAGCTGAAGTACGGCCACCGCGGCATCAACCAGCCGGTGCAGGACCGCTCCACCGGCAAGGTCGAGGTCACCGCCCACAACCACGGCTTCGCCGTGGACGCGCCGCTCGACCAGGTCTCCGACACCCCGTACGGGCGGGTCGAGGTCTCCCACGTGTGCCTCAACGACAACGTGGTCGAGGGCCTGCGGCTGCTCGACACCCCCGCCTTCAGCGTCCAGTACCACCCCGAGGCCGCCGCAGGTCCGCACGACGCCGCGTACCTGTTCGACCGCTTCGTGAAGCTCATGGAGGGCCAGCGTGCCTAAGCGCACCGATATCCAGTCCGTCCTGGTCATCGGCTCCGGCCCGATCGTCATCGGCCAGGCCGCCGAGTTCGACTACTCCGGTACCCAGGCCTGCCGCGTCCTGCGCGCCGAGGGCCTGCGCGTGATCCTGGTCAACTCCAACCCGGCCACGATCATGACCGACCCGGAGATCGCCGACGCCACCTATGTGGAGCCGATCACCCCCGAGTTCGTCGAGAAGATCATCGCCAAGGAGCGCCCCGACGCGCTCCTGCCCACCCTGGGCGGCCAGACCGCGCTGAACACCGCGATCTCGCTCCACAAGGCGGGCGTCCTCGACAAGTACGGGGTCGAGCTGATCGGCGCCAACGTCGAGGCCATCAACAAGGGCGAGGACCGCGACCTGTTCAAGGAGGTCGTCGAGGCCGTCCGCGCCAAGATCGGCCACGGCGAGTCCGCCCGCTCGGTCATCTGCCACACCATGGACGACGTCCTCGCCGGCGTCGACACCCTCGGCGGCTACCCGGTCGTCGTCCGCCCCTCCTTCACCATGGGCGGCGCCGGCTCCGGCTTCGCCCACGACGAGGAGGAGCTGCGCCGCATCGCCGGCCAGGGCCTGACGCTCTCCCCGACCACCGAGGTGCTCCTGGAGGAGTCCATCCTCGGCTGGAAGGAGTACGAGCTGGAGCTGATGCGCGACAAGCACGACAACGTCGTGGTCGTATGCTCCATCGAGAACTTCGACCCCATGGGCGTGCACACCGGTGACTCCATCACCGTCGCGCCCGCCATGACGCTGACCGACCGCGAGTACCAGATCCTGCGCGACATCGGCATCGCCGTGATCCGCGAGGTCGGCGTCGACACCGGCGGCTGCAACATCCAGTTCGCCGTCAACCCCGAGGACGGCCGGGTCATCGTCATCGAGATGAACCCGCGCGTCTCCCGCTCCTCGGCGCTGGCGTCCAAGGCGACCGGCTTCCCGATCGCCAAGATCGCCGCCAAGCTCGCCGTCGGCTACACCCTCGACGAGATCCCCAACGACATCACCGAGCAGACCCCGGCCTCCTTCGAGCCGACGCTCGACTACGTGGTCGTGAAGGTGCCGCGCTTCGCCTTCGAGAAGTTCCCGGTCGCCGACGCCACCCTCACCACCACGATGAAGTCGGTCGGCGAGGCCATGGCCATCGGCCGCAACTTCCCCGAGGCCCTGCAGAAGGCGCTGCGCTCCCTGGAGAAGAAGGGCAGCCAGTTCGCCTTCACCGGCGACCCGGGCGACAAGGGAGAGCTGCTGCTGACCGCCCGGCGTCCCACCGACGGCCGGATCAACACGGTCATGCAGGCGATCCGGGCCGGCGCCACCCCGCAGGAGGTCTTCGACGCCACGAAGATCGACCCCTGGTTCGTCGACCAGCTCTTCCTGATCAAGGAGATCGCCGACGAGCTCGCGGCCGCCGACAAGCTCGAGCCCGAGCTGCTCGCCGAGGCCAAGCGCTACGGCTTCTCCGACGCCCAGCTCGCCGCGATCCGCGGACTGCGTGAGGACGTCGTCCGCGAGGTCCGGCACGCGCTCGGCGTCCGCCCGGTCTACAAGACGGTCGACACCTGCGCCGCCGAGTTCGCCGCCCGCACCCCGTACTTCTACTCGTCCTACGACGAGGAGACCGAGGTCGCGCCGCGCGAGAAGGCCGCCGTGATCATCCTGGGCTCCGGCCCGAACCGCATCGGCCAGGGCATCGAGTTCGACTACTCGTGCGTGCACGCCTCCTTCGCGCTCCACGACGCGGGTTACGAGACCGTCATGGTCAACTGCAACCCCGAGACCGTCTCCACCGACTACGACACCTCCGACCGGCTCTACTTCGAGCCGCTCACCCTGGAGGACGTCCTGGAGATCGTCCACGCCGAGCAGCTGGCCGGCCCCGTCGCGGGCGTCGTCGTCCAGCTCGGCGGCCAGACCCCGCTCGGCCTGGCCCAGGCACTGAAGGACAACGGCGTCCCCGTCGTCGGCACCTCGCCCGAGGCCATCCACCTCGCCGAGGACCGCGGCGCCTTCGGGCGCGTCCTGGCCCGGGCGGGCCTGCCCGCCCCCAAGCACGGCACGGCCACCACCTTCGAGGAGGCCAAGGCCATCGCCGACGAGATCGGCTACCCGGTCCTGGTCCGGCCCTCGTACGTGCTCGGCGGCCGCGGCATGGAGATCGTGTACGACGAGGCCCGCCTCGCCTCGTACATCGCCGAGTCCACCGAGATCGGCCCGGACCGCCCGGTGCTGGTCGACCGCTTCCTCGACGACGCCATCGAGATCGACGTCGACGCCCTCTACGACGGCCACGAGCTCTACCTCGGCGGCGTCATGGAGCACATCGAGGAGGCCGGCATCCACTCAGGCGACTCCGCCTGCGCGCTGCCCCCGATCACGCTCGGCGGGCACGACATCAAGCGCCTGCGTGCCTCCACCGAGGCCATCGCCAAGGGCGTCGGCGTCCAGGGCCTGATCAACATCCAGTTCGCCCTGGCCGGGGACATCCTCTACGTGCTCGAGGCCAACCCGCGCGCCTCCCGTACGGTCCCCTTCACCTCCAAGGCGACGGCGGTCCCGCTGGCCAAGGCCGCCGCGCGCATCTCCCTCGGCGCCACCGTCGCCGAGCTGCGCGCGGAGGGCCTGCTCCCGGCGCACGGCGACGGCGGCACCCTGCCGCTGGACGCGCCGATCTCCGTCAAGGAGGCCGTGCTGCCGTGGAGCCGCTTCCGCGACGTGCACGGGCGGGGCGTCGACACCGTCCTCGGCCCGGAGATGCGCTCCACCGGCGAGGTCATGGGCATCGACTCGGTCTTCGGCACGGCCTACGCCAAGTCGCAGGCCGCCGCCTACGGCGCGCTGCCGACCAAGGGCCGTGCCTTCGTCTCGGTCGCCAACCGCGACAAGCGCGCGCTGATCTTCCCGGCCCGGGCACTGGTCGAGCACGGCTTCGAGCTGCTCGCCACCTCCGGCACGGCCGAGATGCTCAAGCGCAACGGCATCGAGGCCACCGTCGTGCGCAAGAAGAGCGAGGGCACCGGCCCGAACGGCGAGCCGACCATCGTCGAGCTCATCCACGAGGGCGCCATCGACCTCATCGTCAACACCCCGTTCGGCACCGGCGGCCGCCTCGACGGCTACGACATCCGCACCGCGGCCGTCGCCCGGGGCGTCCCGTGCCTGACGACGGTGCAGGCGCTCGCCGCCGCCGTACAGGGCGTCGACGCGCTGAACCGCGGCGACGTCGGGGTCCGCTCCCTGCAGGAACACGCGGAACACCTGACCGCCGCCCGCGAGGCATAGGCCCGAGAGGGGGACACCGATCCGGTGTCCCCCTCTTCATGAGCCCCTCGTCCCCTCGCCCGCCGTAGAAGGCTTCGCATGTACTCCCTCCTGTTCAACCTGATCTTCAAGCGCCTCGACCCCGAGCAGGCCCACCACCTCGCCTTCGGATGGATCCGGCTCGCCGCCCGCATCCCCGGCTTGCGCACCTTCGTCGCCGCGCTGCTCGCGCCGCGGTACCCCGTACTGCGCACCGAAGCCCTGGGCCGGCGGATGCACGGCCCCTTCGGGCTCGCCGCCGGCTTCGACAAGAACGCGGTCGGCATCGACGGGCTCACCATGCTCGGCTTCGACCACGTCGAGATCGGCACCGTCACCGCCCAGCCGCAGCCCGGCAACCCCAGGCAGCGGCTGTTCCGCCTGGTCGCCGACCGCGCCCTGATCAACCGCATGGGCTTCAACAACGAGGGCTCCGCCGCGGTCGCCGCGCGCCTCGCCGCCCGCCGGGCGGTCTTCCCGACGACGGTCGGCGTCAACATCGGCAAGACCAAGGTCGTCCCGGAGGAGGAGGCGGTCGCCGACTACGTCACCTCGACCGAGCGGCTCGCCCACCACGCCGACTACCTCGTCGTCAACGTCTCCTCGCCCAACACCCCCGGACTGCGGAACCTGCAGGCGGTCGACCACCTCCGGCCGCTGCTGAGCGCCGTGCGCGAGGCCGCCGACCGCACCGTCACCGGACGCCGTGTCCCGCTCCTGGTCAAGATCGCCCCCGACCTGGCCGACGAGGACGTGGACGCCGTCGCCGACCTCGCCCTCGAACTCGGCCTGGACGGCATCATCGCCACCAACACCACCATCGCCCGCGACGGCCTCGGCCTGCGCTCCGACGCCGCGCTGGTCAAGGAGACCGGCGGCCTGTCCGGCGCCCCCCTCAAGGAGCGCTCCCTGGAGGTGCTGCGCCGGCTGTACGCCCGCGTCGGCGACCGCATCACCCTCGTCGGGGTCGGCGGCGTGGAGACCGCCGAGGACGTGTGGCAGCGCGTCCTGGCCGGCGCCACCCTCGTCCAGGGCTACAGCGCCTTCATCTACGAGGGGCCCTTCTGGTGCCGCACGATCCACCGGGACCTTGCCGCACTGCTGCGGGCCAGCCCGTACGCCACCCTCGCCGACGCCGTCGGCGCCGAGACCAGGAAGGCGGCCACCCCGCAATGAACCCCGAGCCCTTCGGCGCACGGCTGCGCCGCGCCATGGACACCCGCGGACCGCTCTGCGTCGGCATCGACCCGCACTCTTCGCTGCTCGACGCCTGGGGACTGGAGGACGACGTCGCGGGCCTGGAGCGCTTCACCCGCACCGTGGTGGAGGCCCTGGCCGACCGGGTCGCCGTCCTCAAGCCGCAGAGCGCGTTCTTCGAGCGCTTCGGCTCGCGCGGCATCGCCGTCCTGGAGGCGGCCGTCGCCGAGGCCCGCGCCGCCGGCGCGCTGGTGCTGATGGACGCCAAGCGCGGCGACATCGGCTCCACCATGGCCGCGTACGCCGCCACCTACCTGGACCCGGCCTCACCGCTGTTCTCGGACGCGGTCACCGTCAGCCCTTACCTGGGCTTCGGTTCGCTGCGTCCCGCTCTGGACGCGGCCCGGGCGAGCGGCAGCGGCGTCTTCGTGCTCGCCCTGACCTCCAATCCGGAGGGCGCCGAGGTGCAGCGGTCAACCGCGGCGGACGGCACATCCCTCGCCCAGGTGATGCTGAACCACATCGCCGACGAGAACGCGGGCGACCACCCGCTCGGATCGGTCGGCGCGGTCGTCGGCGCGACCCTCGACGAGGCGGGGGTGGACCTCGCCGTCAACGGACCCCTGCTCGCCCCCGGCATCGGCGCCCAGGGCGCGACGGCGGCCGACCTCCCACGGGTCTTCGGCGACGCCGTCCGCAACGTCGTCCCGAGCGTCAGCAGGGGCGTGCTGAAGCTCGGACCGTCGCTCGCGGCACTGCGCGAAGGGGCGGAAAGAGAGGCCGCACAACTCGCCGCGGTCGTCAAGTAGCGGTCAAGACGTCCGGAAACCTGCGCAGATTTGTCCCAAAAGTCCTGGTCGGTTGACGCTGACCAGGACTTTTCTTCTTGTTTGCGCTGACTGCGGCCGCTGGGGCCGCTAGTCTCCGACGAGAGCGCGCAAGGTGCGCGTTTCACGTTGCCCCTGCAGGTGGGGGGCGACTAGGTTCCACACCGGTCCGTATCCGACAGTTCTACTTCCGAGGTGACGTAGGCGTGGCTCTTCCGCCCCTTACCCCTGAACAGCGCGCTGCCGCGCTCGAGAAGGCCGCCGCGGCTCGCCGGGAGCGCGCCGAGGTCAAGAATCGGCTCAAGCACTCCGGCGCCTCGCTGCACGAGGTCATCAAGCAGGGCCAGGAGAACGACGTCATCGGCAAGATGAAGGTCTCCGCCCTCCTGGAGTCCCTGCCCGGCGTGGGCAAGGTCCGCGCCAAGCAGATCATGGAGCGGCTCGGCATCTCCGAGAGCCGCCGGGTCCGCGGGCTCGGTTCCAACCAGATCGCGTCCCTGGAGCGCGAGTTCGGCAGCCCCGCTGCCTGACGTTCCCAGCACCCTCCGGGAACCGGGATAATCGCTCCATGAGTGAACGTCCGCGGCTGACCGTGCTCTCCGGCCCCTCGGGGGTCGGCAAGAGCACGGTCGTCGCTCATATGCGCACAGTCCACCCCGAGGTGTGGCTCTCCGTCTCGGCCACCACCCGCAAGCCCCGCCCCGGTGAGAAGCACGGGGTGCACTACTACTTCGTCGAGAACGACGAGTTCGACAAGCTCGTCGCCAACGGCGAACTGCTGGAGTGGGCCGAGTTCGCGGGGAACCGCTACGGCACGCCGCGCCAGGCCGTGCTGAAGCGCCTGGAGGCCGGCGAGCCGGTCCTGCTGGAGATCGACCTGCAGGGCGCCCGCCAGGTGCGCGAGTCGATGCCCGAGGCGCAGCTGGTCTTCCTCGCGCCGCCCAGCTGGGACGAGCTGGTCCGCCGGCTCACCGGCCGGGGCACCGAGCCGCCCGAGGTCATCGAGCGGCGGCTGGAGGCCGCGCGGGTCGAGCTGGCGGCCGAGCCGGAGTTCGACACGACCCTGGTCAACACCTCCGTCGAGGACGTCGCGCGCGAGCTGCTAGCCTTGATGGCCGTAGTCTGATCTTTTTGCACCCAATCGGAAGGTAGAGCGTGTCCTCTTCCATCACCTCACCCGAGGGCATCATCAACCCGCCGATCGACGAGCTGCTCGAGGCCACCGACTCGAAGTACAGCCTCGTGATCTACGCGGCCAAGCGTGCCCGTCAGATCAACGCGTACTACTCGCAGCTCGGCGAGGGCCTGCTCGAGTACGTCGGCCCGCTCGTCGACACCCACGTGCACGAGAAGCCGCTGTCGATCGCGCTGCGCGAGATCAACGCGGGTCTGCTGACCTCCGAGGCCGTCGAGGGCCCGGTCCAGTAACGAAGCCCAGGCATTCCACCACGGGCCCGGCGGCACGGCCGCCGGGCCCGTGGTGTGTCATGGGGTAGTACGCACACGGGTCCAACACTGCGCGGGAGAGACGATGGGAAAGCCACAGGTCGTCCTGGGCGTGAGCGGCGGGATCGCCGCCTACAAGGCGTGCGAGCTGCTGCGCCGGTTCACCGAGTCGGGTCACGACGTACGGGTCGTGCCCACGGCCTCGGCGCTGCACTTCGTCGGTGAGGCCACCTGGTCGGCGCTGTCCGGCAACCCGGTCTCGACCGAGGTGTGGGAGAGCGTGCACGAGGTGCCGCACGTGCGCATCGGGCAGGGCGCCGACCTGGTCGTGGTCGCCCCCGCCACAGCGGACGTGCTCGCCAAGGCCGCCCACGGTCTCGCCGACGACCTGCTGACCAACACTCTGCTGACCGCGCGCTGTCCCGTGGTGTTCGTGCCCGCCATGCACACCGAGATGTGGGAGCACGCCGCCACCCAGGAGAACGTGGCGACGCTGCGCCGCCGCGGCGCGATCGTCCTCGAGCCCGCCGTCGGCCGCCTCACCGGCGTCGACACGGGCAAGGGGCGGCTGCCCGAGCCGGCCGAGATCTTCGAGGCCTGCAGGCGGGTGCTGCTGCGCGGCCGCCGCGCCCTGGAGACCGACCTGGCCGGGCGCCACGTCGTCATCAGCGCCGGCGGCACCCGCGAGCCCCTCGACCCGGTGCGCTACCTGGGCAACCGCTCCTCCGGCAAGCAGGGCTACGCCCTCGCCCGCACCGCCCTCGCCCGGGGCGCCCGGGTCACCCTGATCGCCGCCAACACCGGCCTCGCGGACCCGGCAGGGGCGGACGTGGTGCGCGTCGGCACCGCGGTGCAGCTGCGCGAGGCCGTCCTGAAGGCCGCGTCCGACGCCGACGCGGTGGTCATGGCCGCCGCCGTCGCCGACTTCCGCCCGGCCCGCTACGCCGAGGGCAAGATCAAGAAGAAGGACGGCGAGGAGCCCGCGCCCCTGGAGCTGGTACGCAACCCCGACGTGCTCGCCGAGCTGTCAGCCGAACGGGCGCATCCCGCCCAGATCGTCGTCGGTTTCGCCGCCGAGACCGACGACGTCCTGGCCAACGGTCGGGCCAAGCTCGCTCGCAAGGGCTGTGACCTGCTGGTCGTCAACGAGGTCGGTGACCACAAGGCCTTCGGCTCCGAGGAGAACGAGGCGGTCGTACTCGGCGCCGACGGCAGCGAGACCCCGGTGCCGTACGGGCCCAAGGAGGCCCTCGCGGAGCAGGTCTGGGACCTGGTCGCCGCCCGGCTGATCTGATGACACTTCGGGACGGTATGTGTGCGCTACTGGCGTTCCGTCCCGAGGTGATGCACAGTGTCGCAGGTCACGGCATATCCAAGGTGCGAGATGTCGTGTCCTGCGCAGGAGTCGAACGATAAACTGACCCATGGCCCGCCGGGCGCAGCCCCGCGCGAGCCACAAATGATCAGCCAGCAGCCGCTGCAACCCCAGGGAGCGATGTGTCCCGCCGCCTGTTCACCTCGGAGTCCGTGACCGAGGGTCACCCCGACAAGATCGCTGACCAGATCAGCGACACGATCCTCGACGCCCTGCTCAAGGAGGACCCCTCCTCGCGCGTCGCCGTCGAGACGTTGATCACCACCGGTCTGGTGCACGTCGCCGGAGAGGTCACCACCAAGGGCTACGCCGACATCGCGACCCTGGTGCGGAACAAGATCCTCGACATCGGCTACGACTCGTCGAAGAAGGGCTTCGACGGCGCGTCCTGCGGTGTCTCGGTCTCCATCGGTGCGCAGTCCCCGGACATCGCCCAGGGTGTCGACACGGCCTACGAGAGCCGGGTGGAAGGCGACGACGACGAGCTCGACCGGCAGGGTGCCGGCGACCAGGGCCTGATGTTCGGCTACGCCTGCGACGAGACCCCCGAGCTGATGCCGCTCCCGATCACGCTGGCCCACCGGCTGTCCCGGCGGCTCACCGAGGTCCGCAAGAACGGGACCATCCCCTACCTGCGGCCCGACGGCAAGACCCAGGTCACCATCGAGTACAACGACGACAAGGCCGTGCGCCTCGACACCGTCGTCGTCTCCTCGCAGCACGCCAGCGACATCGACCTCGAGTCGCTGCTGGCGCCCGACATCCGCGAGTTCGTCGTGGAGCCGGAGCTGAAGGCGCTGCTCGACGACGGCATCAAGATCGACACCGAGGGCTACCGGCTGCTGGTCAACCCGACCGGGCGCTTCGAGATCGGCGGCCCGATGGGCGACGCCGGCCTCACCGGCCGCAAGATCATCATCGACACCTACGGCGGCATGGCCCGCCACGGCGGCGGCGCCTTCTCCGGCAAGGACCCGTCCAAGGTCGACCGCTCCGCCGCGTACGCCATGCGCTGGGTCGCCAAGAACGTCGTCGCCGCGGGCCTCGCCTCGCGCTGCGAGGTCCAGGTCGCGTACGCGATCGGCAAGGCCGAGCCCGTCGGTCTCTTCGTCGAGACCTTCGGCACCCACACGGTGGACCACGAGAAGATCGAGCAGGCCATCAGCCAGGTCTTCGACCTGCGCCCGGCCGCGATCATCCGCGACCTCGACCTGCTCCGCCCGATCTACGCCCAGACCGCGGCCTACGGCCACTTCGGCCGTGAGCTTCCGGACTTCACCTGGGAGCGCACCGACCGCGTCGACGCGCTGCGCCAGGCGGCGGGTCTGTAGGCACGCCCCGGCCCCACGGCCTGACGACGGCCCCGGACCGCAAGGTCCGGGGCCGTCGGCGTGCTTGGGGCGAATCCGGGGGCGCGGGCCGACCGGACGCGGTGGGCGGCATCGCGGGCCGCTGCGTGGGCCTGCGGGGCGGGACCTGTGCGATCACGGGGGCGTGGCGTGCGGCACTGGCCGGCCATGGCCTTGCTGACGCCCGGATCGCCCGGTGGGCGGCTCCCAGGGTCCGCTGCTGCGCGCGCGGGCCCCTCCGTTGCCGCTGCGGCGGCAGCCGCCCGGCAACAGAGGCCACGACGGGGCTCAACGCGGTGTCCGCGGCAGGCAGAACGGACGTGCTCCGCCCCGAACCTGCGACGTGCCCCGGCTGCCTGCGAACCCGTCTTGCGTGCCGTCGCCTTGACGCAGACGGCTGCCCGCGCGCCCTCCGTCCGGGAGGCGTGGGGCGCGGGTGAGGTGATGAGGCGCCGCTGGGCCCGAAGCGCGACCCGCGATGGGAGAAGCCGGTCCCCTGGGGCCTCCCAGGGCCGGTGGAGCGACCGGCACGTGCCGAGCGACGCGCGTACGCGGGCCCAGGACGCCCGCGCGCGGGGCCGGATGTCGGAGGCGTCTGGTAACACTGAGGCTGTGAGCAGCGAGGACGACCAGCACGTACCCCCGGCGGCGGAGCCGCACGGGGGAGAGCAGCTCGCGCTCATCCGGGAGACGGTGCGCAAGGCCAAGGAGCCCCGCGCCAAGCCGCGGACCTGGCGGGGGGCGGCGCTGGCCGAGGGGCTGCCGGTGGCCCGCGTCCTGGTCGACAAGGGCCTGCTCCACCTCGACCAGTACTTCGACTACGCGGTGCCCGCCGCGATGGACACCGAGGCGCAGCCCGGCGTGCGCGTCCGGGTGCGGTTCGGCGGGCGCGTGGTCAAGGGCGGCCGCCGTGAGGGCGGGGAGCTGCACGACGGCTTCATCGTGGACCGGCTGCCCGAGAGCGACTACCGCGGCCCCCTCGCCCCGCTCGCTCAAGTGCTGTCGCCCGAAGAGGTGCTGACCCCGGGGCTGCTCCGGCTCTGCCGCGCCGTCGCCGACCGCTATGCGGGCGCCCTCGCCGACATCGTGCAGCTCGCGGTGCCGCCCCGCCGGGCCAAGGTCGAGGCCGAGCCGGCACGGGAGCCGCTGCCGGCGCCGCGCGCCCCCGAGCCGGGGCCGTGGCTGCGTTACCCGACGGGGCCGGCGTTCCTGCAGGCACTGGCGCGCGGTGACACCCCGCGAGCGGTGTGGACGGCGCTGCCCGGTCCGTACTGGCCGGAGGAGATCGCCCGCGCGATGGCGGCGGCGCTGGCGTCGGGGCGCGGGGCCCTGGCCGTCGTGCCGGACGGCCGTGCCGCCGCGCGCGTCGACGAGGCGCTGACGGCACTCGTCGGCGAGGGCCGCCATGTGCTGCTGACCGCGGACGCCGGCCCCGAGGAGCGGTACCGACGCTGGCTCGCGGTGAGCCGGGGCAGCGTACGCGCCGTCGTCGGCACCCGGGCCGCGATGTTCGCGCCGGTGGCGGACCTGGGGCTGGCCGTGCTCTGGGACGACGGCGACTCCAGCCACGCCGAGCAGCACGCGCCGCAGCCCCACGCCCGGGACGTCCTGCTGCTGCGGGCCGCTGAGGAGCGCGCGGGCTTCCTGCTGGGCGGACTCACCTGCACCGTGGAGGGCGCGCAGCTGGTCGACACCCAGTGGGCCCTGCCGCTCACCGCGCCACGCGAGCGGGTACGGGCCGCCGCGCCCCTGGTGCGTACGGTCGGCGAGGGCGACGAGGCGCGGGACGCCGCCGCGCGCGCGGCGCGGCTGCCCTCGGTGGCGTGGCAGGTCACGCGGGAGGCGCTGCAGCGCGGCCCGGTGCTGGTGCAGGTGCCCCGGCGGGGCTATGTGCCGCGGCTGGCCTGCGAGCGGTGCCGTGAGCCCGCGCGGTGCGCGCACTGCGCCGGGCCGCTGGAGCTCGGCGACGGCGACAGCGCGCCGCACTGCGGCTGGTGCGGGCGGCCCGAGGCGGCCTGGCACTGCAAGGAGTGCGGCGGCTTCCGCCTGCGCGCCCAGGTGGTCGGCGCCCGCCGTACCGCCGACGAGCTGGGCCGGGCGTTCCCCAAGGTGCCCGTGCGGACATCGGGGCGCGACGGCGTGCTGGCATCGGTGCCGGACACCCCCGCGCTGGTGATCTCGACCCCGGGTGCCGAACCGGTCGCCGAGGGCGGGTACGCGGCCGCGCTGCTGCTGGACGGCTGGGCCCTGCTCAACCGCCCGGACCTGCGGGCGGGGGAGGAGACCCTGCGCCGCTGGGCCGCGGCGGCGGCCCTGGTGCGCCCGGCCGGCGAGGGCGGCACGGTGGTCGTCCTCGCGGAGCCCACACTCCGGCCCGTGCAGGCCCTGGTCCGCTGGGATCCGGTCGGCCACGCGGTGCGCGAGCTGGCCGAACGGGCGGAGCTGGGCTTCCCGCCGGTCTCCCGGATGGCATCGGTCAGCGGCCGCCCCGCCGCCGTCGCCGATCTGCTGGCCACCGTCCGGCTCCCGGAGGGCACCGATGTCCTCGGGCCGGTCCCGCTGCCGATCGTCGATCCGGCGCGGCCCCGCCGTTCCGGCGACACCCCTCCCGGTGAACGCTGGGAGCGCGTGCTGCTGCGCGTACCGCCCGGCAACGGGGCCGCTCTGGCGGCGGCCCTCAAGTCCGCGCAGACGGCCCGCATCGCCCGCAAGGAGCCCGACCCCGTCCGCGTGCGCATCGACCCCCCGGACATCGGATAGCGGCCGCCCCGTACGAAAAACGCTTGATCCACCGTTCTAGGGTGGTGGTCATGACAACCATGCCCGCCTGGAGAAGATCACGCCTGCCAACGTCGGCGCCGCCATCGGCCTGAAGGTCCGCCCCGACCAAGAGCACCTGGTGGCACCGGTCGTGAAGTCCCTGGCGGAGGCGTACGCGTACGGGGAGACGGCCTGGCCCCGGCTCATCCTCGACGGCGACCGGGTCGTCGGTTTCCTCATGGCGTACTTCGACATCGATTTCGCGGGTGACGGAAGTGGCGCCGACCTGCGCTCCGGCCTCTGGCGCCTCGCCATCGCGGCGGGCGAGCAGGGCCGCGGCTACGGCAGGTTCGCGGTCGAGTCCGTGGCCGCCGAGATCCGCCACCGGGGCGGCACCCGGATCACCACCAGCTGGCATCCCGGCGACAACGGCCCGGAACGCTCCTACCTGGGGCTCGGCTTCCGGCCGACCGGGGAGACAAGCGGGGGCCAGACGGTGGGGGAGCGGGAGCTGGACGGACCGTCGCCGGAGCGTCCGCGGCCCTGACCGCGGCGCGTCCGGCCGCGCACCCGCCCGCCCCGGCGCCCGCCCCGGCGTCCGTCCCGTCGGCGTGGCGGGCGGCGGGGCGGGGATGTGCTTCGGGAGACGCCGGGTCAGCCGGTGCGCGGGGAGGGGACGGCGCCGGGGACGGCCTCGTCGCGGGCGGCCGGAGCGGCGTGCGCGGGCATCGCGCGGGCCGCCGGGACGGACGGCACGGCGGCCGGGGCCGGGGCCGGGGGCTCGCCGTGCACCTCCGCCACGGCCGGGCCCGCCGGCGCGGTGCGCCGGTTGCCGTACCGCCGGTGGACGGCCTGCTTGGTGACGCCCAGCGCGGAGCCGACGGCGTCCCAGCTGAAGCCCAGGGACCGGTCGAACTCGACGGCCGCGGTCACCAGGGTCTCGACGCTGTCCCGCAGCTCCTGGGCGAGGCGGACGGTCGGGGCGGGGGCACGGCCGTAGACCACGAATCCCGCGGACGGTCCGCCCCGCCGGGGACGGTAGACATTGCCCAGCTGGGCGGTGAGGGTGCGCAGGGCGTCGACCTGTCGGCGGACCCGCTCGATGTCCCGCACCAGCAGGTGAAGGCTCGCCCTGGCCTGGGCGTCGTGAGTTGCGTGTTCGGGCATCAACTGGCCTCTCGAACCGGCTCTTGTGGGTCAATCTCCTTTGACCCAACGCGCCAGACTCCCGTGGAGTCACGCATAAGGGGCGCATCGTACCCTCCAGGGGGCGTGCGCAGCAGTGCGCGCCCCCACTCCACCGGCCCATAGACTGGGGCGGTTGCCCTGTCACCGTACGACCACGGAGCCACCGCGTGTCCATCCAGCCGATCCGCCTCTTCGGCGACCCCGTGCTGCGCATGAAGGCGCAGCCCGTGACCGTCTTCGACAAAGAGCTGCGCACCCTCGTCAAGGACCTCGAGGAGACCATGCGGGACGCCCCGGGCGCCGGCCTGGCGGCCCCTCAGATCGGCGTCTCGCTGCGGGTGTTCACGTATTACGTCGACGGGGAGCTCGGCCACCTGGTCAACCCCGACCTCAGCCTGAGCGACGACGAGCAGGACGGCCCCGAGGGCTGCCTCTCCCTGCCCGGCCTCCGCTTCGACACCAAGCGTGCCTACGGGGTCGTCGCCAAGGGCTTCAACATGCACGGCGACCCGGTGACCATCGAGGGCACCCAGCTGCTCGCCCGCTGCATCCAGCACGAGACCGACCACCTCGACGGCATCATCTTCATCGACCGCCTCGACCGCGAGCAGCGCAAGGCCGCGATGAAGGCGATACGCGAGGCCGAGTGGACCGGGCAGCCCGCGCCCCAGGTCCGTGTCTCCCCCCACAGCACGTTCGGCCGCGCACTGTAGAGCCGCGCACTGGAGAAAGGCACCCCGCACGCATGAGGCTCGTCTTCGCCGGCACCCCCGAGGTCGCCGTCCCCGCCCTCGACGCCCTGATCGCCTCCGGCCGGCACGAGGTCGTCGCCGTCGTCACCCGGCCGGACGCCACGGCGGGCCGCGGCCGCAAGCTCGTCGCCAGCCCGGTGGCCCAGCGCGCGGAGGAGGCCGGCATCGAGGTCCTCAAGCCCGCCAAGCCCCGCGACGAGGACTTCCTCGCCCGGCTCCGCGAGATCGCCCCCGACTGCTGCCCGGTCGTCGCCTACGGCGCGCTGCTGCCGCGCGTGGCCCTCGACGTGCCCGCCCACGGCTGGGTCAACCTGCACTTCTCCCTGCTTCCCGCCTGGCGCGGCGCCGCTCCCGTGCAGCACGCGGTCATGGCCGGTGACGAGGTCACCGGCGCCGCGACCTTCCTCATCGAGGAGGGCCTCGACTCGGGACCGGTCTACGGCGTCGTCACCGAGGACGTCCGCCCCCGGGACACCAGCGGCGACCTGCTCACCCGGCTCTCGCACAGCGGCGCGAAGCTGCTGGCCGCCACGATGGACGGCATCGAGGACGGCACCCTGGAGGCCCGCCCGCAGCCGGCCGAGGGCGTCAGCCTGGCACCGAAGATCACCGTCGAGGACGCCCGCGTCGACTGGAACGCCCCCGCCCTGCGCGTGGACCGGGTGGTCCGCGGTTGCACCCCCGCGCCCGGCGCCTGGACCCTCTTCGGCGGCGAACGGCTCAAGATCGGCACGGTCACCCTGCTCGCCGAGCGCACCGACCTGGCCCCCGGCGAGCTCGAGGTCACCAAGCGCGCCGTGTACGTCGGCACGGGCAGCCACGCGGTCGAGCTCGGCGAGGTGCGCCCGCAGGGCAAGAAGCCGATGCCCGCCGCCGACTGGGCCCGCGGTGTCCGCGTGCCCTCCGGCGAAAGGCTCGGCGCGTAACCGCGCGAGCCCCACGTACGCTCGAAGCGGGGGCGCACCGCGCCCCGCCGTACCACCGACACTCCCGGAGCACCTTTCACGTGAGCGAACCGTCACGCCGCCGACCGCATCCCGCCGCCCGCCAGGGCCGCACCCAGGGCAGGCCCCCGCAGGGCGGCCGGCCCTACCGCAAGCCCCAGCGCGACCCGGTGCGCATCCTGGCGTTCGAGGCACTGCGGGCGGTCGACGAGCGCGACGCGTACGCCAACCTCGTCATGCCCGCGCTGCTGCGCGAGGCCGAGGCCGAGGCGGCGCGCAAGGGCCGGGAGTTCGACCGGCGCGACGCGGCGCTCGCCACCGAGCTGGTCTACGGCACCCTGCGCCGCCAGGGCACGTACGACGCCGTCATCGCGGCCTGCGTCGACCGGCCGCTGCGCGAGGTCGACCTGCCCGTGCTGGACGTGCTGTCGCTCGGCACGCACCAGCTGCTGGGCACCCGCATCCCCACGCACGCCGCGGTGTCCGCCACCGTCGAGCTGGCCCGCGTGGTCCTCGGCGACGGCAGGGCGAAGTTCGTCAACGCCGTGCTGCGCCGGATCGCGGCGAAGGACCTGGACGCCTGGCTGGACGACGTGGCGCCGCCGTACGACGAGGACCCCGAGGACCACCTCGCCGTCGTCCACTCGCACCCGCGGTGGATCGTCTCGGCCCTGTGGGACTCCCTGGGCGGCGGGCGCGCCGGCATCGAGGAGCTGCTCGCCGCGGACAACGAGCGCCCCGAGGTCACCCTGGTGGCCCGGCCGGGACGCGCCACGCCGCAGGAGCTCGCCGACGCGCTCCCGGCGGACGCCACGCTCCCCGGCCGCTGGTCGCCCTTCGCGGTCCGGCTCACCGAGGGCGGCGACCCCGCGACCGTCGAGGCCGTGCGCGAGGGCCGCGCCGGCGTCCAGGACGAGGGCAGCCAGCTCGTCGCCGCCGCCCTGGCCTCGGCCCCGCTGGGCGAGGGCCCGGACCGGCTCTGGCTGGACGGCTGCGCGGGCCCCGGCGGCAAGGCGGCCCTGCTCGGCGCGCTCGCGGCGGAGCGCGGGGCGGCCCTGGTCGCCTCCGAGAAGCAGCCGCACCGCGCCCGGCTCGTCGCCCGTGCCCTGTCCGGCAACCCCGGCCCGTACGAGGTGATCGTCGCCGACGGCACCCGCCCCGCCTGGCGCCCCGGGGCCTTCGACCGCGTCCTGGTCGACGTGCCCTGCACCGGCCTGGGCGCCCTGCGCCGCCGCCCCGAGGCCCGCTGGCGCCGCCGCGCCGAGGACGTCGCGGGCTTCGCACCCCTGCAGCGCGGCCTGCTGGAGTCCGCCCTGCGCGCGGTGCGCGTCGGCGGCGTCGTCGGCTACGCGACCTGCTCGCCGCACGCCGCCGAGACCCGCGCCGTCGTCGAGGACGTCCTGGGCCGCCCCGGAGCCGTCCGCGCCGAATGGGTCGACGCCCGCCCCCTGATGCCCGGCGTCCCCGACCTGGGCGAGGGCCCCGACGTCCAGCTCTGGCCCCACCTGCACGGCACCGACGCGATGTACCTAGCCCTGCTGCGCCGCACCGGCGACTGAGCGGCAGCCCGTCCCGCGGATCCCCGGCCGGCGGGGCCGGCGGTGTGACGCGATGACGGTGCGCCGCCCGGGCGTCCGGGCGGCACACCGTCGGCCGTGGGTCGCTCAGCAGTAGAGGTCGGCGCCCGGGCTGACCCCGAGGATTCCCGTGAACTGCTGGTAGTTGTTGACGCGGCTCTGGACCTGGGCGGGGTTGCGGCCGTCGCATTCGAGGGAGCCGTTGATGGAGCGGATGGTCTGGCCGAAGCCGGCCTGGTTCACCATGGCGTTGTGCGGGGTCATCGTGCCGGGGCCGTTTTGGGTGTTCCAGTACCACAGGCCGGTCTTCCAGGCGACGGCCGCGTCCTGCTCGACCCGCCAGGGGTTGCCCAGCAGGTCGATGCCGAGGGCGTCGCCGGCGGCCTTGTAGTTGAAGTTCCAGCTGAGCTGGATGGGGCCGCGGCCGTAGTAGGCGGACTGACCGGCCGGGCAGCCGTAGGGCTGGCCCCAGTCGCAGTAGTGGGGGTAGTTGGCCGTGTTCTGCTCGACCACGTACACCAGGCCGCCCGTCTCGTGGCTGACGTTGGCCAGGAAGGCGGCGGCCTCCTGCTTCTTCACGGTGTCGCTGCCGGTGTTGGCGAAGCCGGGGTACTCGGACAGGGCCGCGACCAGGCCGCTGTAGGTGTAGAAGCCGTTGCGGCCCGGGAACATCTGGTTGAACTGGGCCTCGCTGACGACGAATCCGGAGGGGTCGGTGCCTCCGCCACCGCCGCTCGCGGGGGCGTTCCACTTCTGGTTGGCCCCTCCGGTGCAGCTCCAGATCTGCAGCCGGGTGGCGTTGGCGGAGTTGTTGTCCCGGACGTCCAGGCACTTGTTCGCGGCGGGGTTGACGATGTCGTGGGCCGCGGTGACCACCCACTGCTGGTTGGCGCCCCCGGAGCAGTCCCACAGCTGGACCGCGGCCCCGTCGGCGGTGCTGCGGTCGACGACGTCGAGGCACTTGCCGAGCGCGCGCAGCGTGCCGTCGCCGGGGTTGGACCAGCGCTGGGCGTTGGTCCCGTTGCAGTCGTAGAGCTGCACGGCGGTGCCGTTGGCGCTGTTCGCCGCCGCGACGTCGACGCATTTACCGGCCAGCCCGGTGATCTGGCCGTCCGCCGCCCGGGCGGACGGAGTCGCGACGAACAGCGTGGCGAGGATCGCGGCGAGTACGGCGAACACGACGGACGGGCCCAGGGCGGCACGCCCGGCCGGGAGCCTTCTGGCGAGGAACGTGGACATGGGGGAGTCGCTCCTTACCCGGCCCGGGGCCGAGGTGGTGGGGGGAGGGAGCTTTGCGGGGTGCCCCGCACGGTCGGCGCGGATCGGCGGAGATCACGCGGGGGCGCGGCATGTGTCGTGTGTCGGGTGATGTGAACTGGCCTACGGCACCGTCCCGTTGGGCCCGGCTTAGGTCTAGACCATGACAGGCTGACGAGGTCACGTCAACACTGGCGGACCATGTGGCCTCGGACTCTCCTCCCCTTCCTGCGGTTCCCGGCTCGCCGGCGCGGCGACCGCGCGATGCTCCTCGGCAGCGGCAACCGTCACCATGGAACCGGAACACCCTCGAGCTGCTCAGCCGTCGCACCTCGCGCTGGGCGCCGAACCGCGACAGGAAGGAACCACCGCGATGTCCGCGGAGAGCAACTGGGGCGGCAACATCGCCTTCACCGCACGACGGCTCCACCACCCGGAGTCCGTTGCCGAGCTGCAGGAGATCGTGGCCCGCTCCGGCCGGGTCCGGGCCCTCGGCACCCGGCACTCGTTCAGCACCATCGCGGACACCGACGGCGAGCACATCTCGACCTCACGGCTGCCCGCCCTGATCGACGTCGACCGGACCGCCCGCACCGCCACGGTGAGTTCCGGGCTGCGCTTCGGTGAGATCGTCCGGGCGATCGACGACGCGGGCCTCGCGCTGCACAACCTCGGCTCCCTGCCGCACATCTCCGTCGCCGGCGCGTGCGCCACCGGCACGCACGGCTCCGGCACGGCGAACGGCTGCCTGGCCACGGCGGTGCGCGCGCTGACCATGGTCACCGCCGACGGCGAGTGCGTCGAGATCAGGCGCGGCGACCCGGACTTCGACGGATCCGTCGTCGCCCTGGGCGCCATCGGCATCGTCACCCGGCTCACGCTCGACCTCGTCCCCGCCTTCGCCATGCGGCAGTGGGTCTACGAGGACATGCCGGAGCAGGACTTCCGCCGGGACTTCGACGCGGTGATGTCCGCCGCGTACAGCGTCTCGGTGTTCACCCGGTGGCGCGATCGCGCGGCCGACCAGGTGTGGCTCAAGGAGCGCGTCGAGGGGGACGGGGACGGTGCGCGGCAGGCTCCTGAGCGGTGGCACGGGGCCGTCCTGGCCGACGGGGACAGGCATCCGATCCCCGGCATGCCGGCCGGGCACTGCACGCCGCAGCAGGGCGTCGTCGGGCCCTGGCACGAGCGGCTGCCGCACTTCCGGCTGGAGTTCACCCCGAGCAGCGGGGAGGAGATCCAGTCGGAGTACTTCGTCGACCGGCGCGACGCCCCGGCCGCGTTCGACGCCCTGTGGCGCGTGCGGGAGCGGTTCGCCCCCGTGGTGCAGATCGGCGAGATCCGCAGCGTGGCGGCGGACTCCCTGTGGCTCAGCCCCGCCCACGGCCGTGACAGCGTCGCCTTCCACTTCACCTGGATCCCGGACACCCCGGCGGTGACGCAGGCGCTCAAGGTTGTCGAGGAGGCCCTGGCGCCCTTCTCCGCCCGGCCGCACTGGGGCAAGCTCTTCACCCCGTCCCCCGACGCCCTGCGCACGCTCTACCCGCGGTACGACGACTTCCGGGGTCTCGTCGCGCGACGGGACCCCTCGGGCACCTTCGGCAACGCCTTCATGCGGGAGCACTTCCCGGGCTGACGACACACAGGGGCGGCCACGCGCCCGGCCCCGCCCCCACCCCCGCCCCGGCACCAAAATGCTCCCCCTCCGGGGCGGTCATAGACTGACGGCGGCCGAAATGTCCCATATGAGAGAGTTGGGCATCATGTCCAAGCGTGGTAACAAGCGGCGCGCCCGGAAGAAGAAGGGCGCCAACCACGGCAAGCGTCCCAACGCGTGAGACGCGTCGTACCGCACATGACCGCCCGCGCCCCGCGCGGGCGGTCAGTGCGTGTGGAAGGGCGCGGAGGAAGGGTGCGGGCCCGCCGGCCGGGCGGCGGCCACAGGGCGTGGACGAACCGCACCGGCGTACGGCCCGGCACCTTTGGCGCGGTCGGTCGGCTTTGCGGCGTGAGAATCGCGAGAAGTGGTGGCGTCGCCGCGGCCTCCGGGATCCACCGGATCAGGGTGCGCGGGCCGCCGTGCCCGGCGGTACCGCCCGTCCACCATCCGCCCTCACGTACCGGCGCGCGGGGCGTCCAATGCGGCCGGTTCCTCGGCCGGCGGTTCGGCCCGGGACCGGTCCAGCCGGCTGGGCCACCACACGCGATGACGCAGGTCGAGGGTGATCGCGGTGACCAGCACCGACCGCACGACCAGGGTGTCCAGAAGGACGCCGAAGGCGACCGCGAAGCCGATCTCGGCGAAGCCGACGACCGGCAGCGTCGCCAGGGCCGCGAACGTGCCGGCGAGCACGAGGCCCGCGGAGGTGATGACGCCGCCGGTGGCCGCCAGGCCGGTGAGGGTCCCCTCGCGGGTCCGGGACAGCGCGGTCTCCTCGCGGATCCGGGTCATCAGGAAGATGTTGTAGTCGATGCCCAGCGCCACCAGGAACACGAAGACGAACAGCGGGAAGGCCGTGTCCTCGCCCTCGAAGCCGAAGACGTGGCGGAACGCGAGCGCGCTGACGCCGAGGGCGGCCGCGAAGGAGAGCACCACCGTCCCGATGAGCACCAGCGGGGCCGTGAGGGCGCGCAGCAGGATGCCGAGGATCACCAGCACGACGACGAGGATCATGGGGATGAGCAGCTTGTTGTCGTGCGCGGCGGCGCGGCCCGCGTCGAGCTGGGCGGCCGTACCGCCGCCGACCTTGGCGTCGGCGCCGGGCAGGGCGTGCAGGGTTTCCCGGGCGCGGTCCACCGTGTCCTTGGCGGCCTGGCTGTCGGCCGGGTCGCTGAGGGTGGCCTCCAGGTAGACGCGGCCGTTCTTCTCCGCGGGCGCCCCTTGCGGTACGACCGTGGAGCCGGGGGCCACGCCCTTCACACCGCCGAGCGCGGCCCTCACCTCCTCCGCCGCTCCCTTGTCGGCGATCACCACCAGCGGCTGCCCGGAGCCCGCGGGGAAGTAGCGTGCCTCGACCTGCTGCCCGGTGACCGAGTCGGGGGTCCCGGTGAAGCTCTCGGCGTTGGTCAGGCCTCCGGCCTCCAGAGTGATCAGGCCCAGCGACATCGCGGCCAGCACGGCGGCGGTGCCCACCCAGACGGTGCGCGGCCGCCGGTCGATACGGCGCCCCACCCGGGACCACAGCCCGCTGCGGGTGGGTTCGGCCGATCCCATCTGCGGGATCGCGGGCCAGAAGATCCAGCGGCCCACGATGACCAGCAGGGCGGGGAAGAGCGTGAGCATCGCGGCCAGGCCGATGGCGATGCCGACGGCGGCGACCGGCCCGAGCCCGGAGGTCGAGTTCATCTCGGCGGCCAGCAGGCAGAGCATGCTCACCGCGACCGTTGCGGCGCTGGCGACGATCGCCGGTCCCGCCCGGTGCAGGGCCAGCGCCATGGCCTCGTGCCGGTCCTCGTGGCGTCGCAGCTCCTCGCGGTAGCGGGCCACCAGCAGCAGGGCGTAGTCCGTTCCGGCGCCGAACACCAGGACGGTGAGGATGCCCGCGCTCTGCGCGTTGACGACGAGGTCCGCGTGCTCGGCCAGCAGGTAGACGGCCGCCTGCGCGGTGAACAGCGCCCCGATGACCGAGACGACCGGCAGCAGGATGAGGGTGACGCTGCGGTACGTCAGCAGCAGGATGACGACGACCACGGCGAGCGCGCTGTACAGCAGGGTGCCGTCGATGCCCTCGAAGGCCTTCGCGGAGTCGGCCGCGAAGCCGCCCGGTCCGGTGATGTGGACGTCGAGGCCGCCGGTGTCCTCGTCGGTGACCGCGCGGATGTCGGCGACCGCGTCCGCGAGGCCCGTCCAGCCGCCCTCGTCCACGCTGATCGGGACGATGAGCTGCGCGGCACGCGCGCCGGCCGGGCGCTGCTCGTACACCGGGCCGACAATGCGGCCGCCGAAGACGCCGTGCTCCGTCATCTCCCGTATCCGCGCGGCGTCCTGATCGACCGTCGCACGGTCGGCGTCGGTCAGTCCTCCGGGCCGCGCGTAGACCACGACCGCGGGGGCGGTGTCGGGCAGGAACTGCTTCTGCAGCTCCAGCACCTGGGTGGACTCCGCGCTGCCCGGCAGCCAGGAGGAGGAGTCGTTGCGCTGGGCGTCGGTGAGCTTCTGCGCCAGCGGCGCGACGACCACCAGCAGGAGGAGCCACAGGGCGAGCACGGCCCATTTGCTGCGACGGCCGCAGACCAGTCCCGCCCAAGTGCGTGCAGCCTTCACACCCGCCACCTCCGCCTCGACAAGGCGTCCCCCGAGGAGTGCTCTCGATCCGCACAGCATCCCACGCCCGGCAGGGCCGTGCGGGGTGGTTTTCCACAGCCGTCAGCCCGGTGCGCGGGCAGGGAGCTTCCACCGCCATACTGGGAGCATGGCCGTGCAGATCAACCCCAGTATTCTCTCCGCCGACTTCGCGCGGCTCGCCGACGAGGCGCGGGCCGTCGAGGGCGCGGACTGGCTCCACGTCGATGTGATGGACAATCACTTCGTCCCCAACCTGACGCTCGGCGTGCCGGTTGTGGAGTCGCTCCGCAAGGCGACCGAGACCCCGCTCGACTGTCACCTGATGATCGCCGATCCGGATCGCTGGGCCCCGGCCTACGTCGAGGCGGGCGCGAGTTCCGTCACCTTCCACGTCGAGGCGGCCGCCGCGCCGGTGCGCCTGGCGCGCGAGATCCGCGCCAAGGGCGCGCGGGCGTCGATGGCGCTGAAGCCCGCCACGCCCGTCGAGCCGTACGAGGATCTGCTGCCCGAGCTCGACATGCTGCTGATCATGACCGTGGAGCCCGGCTTCGGCGGCCAGGCCTTCCTCGACATCATGCTCCCCAAGATCCGCCGGGCCCGGAAACTGATCGACAAGCACGGCCTGGATCTGTGGCTCCAGGTCGACGGCGGCGTCTCGGCCGCCACCATCGAGCGCTGCGCCGAGGCCGGCGCGGACGTCTTCGTGGCCGGTTCCGCCGTCTACGGTGCCGAGGACCCGGCCGAGGCCGTGCGGGGGCTGCGCAAGCAGGCGGCGGCTGCCTGCGCACACTGACCACTCCGTGGGCACCGTGCTCCGGTACTCCGGAGTACGTGCGAGGATGAGCGCGGAGCCGATCAGATGGGCAACTGGGGAGAGAACGTGACCACAGGCCGCACAGGGGTGCGCATGGGCCCCGGCGAGATGGTCCAGGCGGCGGCGATGGCGCGCCGCTTCTACCTGGAGGGAAAATCCAAGATCCAGATCGCCGAGGAGTTCGGCGTGAGCCGCTTCAAGGTGGCCCGGGTCCTGGAGACCGCCCTCGAACGTGACCTCGTGCGCATCGAGATCAGGGTCCCGGCGGAACTCGACGCCGAGCGCTCCGACGCTCTGCGGGCCCGCTACGGGCTCCGCCACGCCGTCGTCGTCGAGTCGCCCGCCGACGAGACCGACGGCCCCGACCCGGAGAACCTGGGCGCGGTCGCCGCGCAGCTGCTCGGCGAACTGGTCAGCGAGGGCGACGTGCTCGGCCTCGCCTGGGGGCGCTCCATCATCACCATGGCCAACGCCCTCGACCGGCTGGCGCCGTGCACCGTCGTCCAGCTCACCGGCGTGTACGACGCGGGCACCGCCGACCGCGGCTCGGTCGAGGCGGTCCGCACCGCCGCGGCCGTCTCCGGCGGCGAGGCCCATCCGATGTACGCCCCCATGGTGCTGCCCGACCCGGCGACCGCCGCCGCGCTGCGCGCCCAGAGCGGCATCGCGGCCGCCATGAGCTACTTCGACAAGGTCACCGTGGCCGTGGTGTCGATCGGCTCGTGGGCGGCGGGCATCTCCACCGTCCACGACGCCCTGACCGAGACCGAGCGCGAGCACTACGCGTCTCTCGGCGTCGCCGCGGAGATGTCCTCGCACCTCTTCGACGCCGAGGGCCGGCTGGTCGGCCGTGACCTGGGCGAGCGCTGCATCACGATCGAGGCGGACCGCCTGCGCCGGATCCCCGAGGTACTCGCCATCGCCGGCGGGTTGCGCAAGGCCGCCGCCGTCGACGCCGTGCTCCGGTCCGGCCTGGTCACCAGCATCGTCACGGACACCGCCGCCGCCGACTACCTGCTGGACTCCACCGCCCCCATGCCGCGCCCGGCCCTCGACCGGTCCGACCCGGCGGGGGCCCAGGGCGCGTAGGGCCCCGCGGCCGTCCGCAGGCGCGCCGCGGCGCGCCGGGCCGTCCGTGCTGTGGCAGCATCACCGCATGCCGACCGTCGTCGCATGCTGATCCGGGCCGCCCGCCGCGCCGCCGTTGTCGGCGTCGCGCTGCTGGGCTGTCTCACGCTGCTGCTCACCGGCTGCTCGTCGCTGCCCGTCGCGCCGGCCGCGGCGCTGCCGACGGTGGCCGCCGGCGACCTTCCGGCCGAGGCTCGGGAGACGCTCCGGCTGATCGACGCGGGCGGCCCCTTCCCGTACCCGAAGGACGGCTCGGTCTTCAACAACTTCGAGGGCATCCTGCCGGCGCACCCGCGCGGCCACTACCACGAGTACACCGTGCCGACCCCGGGGGAGCGGGACCGCGGCGCCCGCCGCATCGTCACCGGCTCCGGCGGGGAGGTCTACTACACCGACGACCACTACAAGAGCTTCAGGGCGGTCCGCAGATGACGGCAACGACGGTGCTGGACCTCCACGGGGTCACCACCAAGAGCGCGTTCATGGACCGCAGTGCCGAGCAGCTGCGGCTGCCGGACTGGTTCGGCCGTAACTGGGACGCCCTGTACGACTGTCTCACCGACCTGCCGGACCCCGTGCGGGGCGGGCTGCGTCTGGTCGTCCGCGGCTGGCAGGACTTCGCGGCCGCCGAGCCGGGGGAGTGGCAGACCGCGCGCCGGGTCCTCGCGGACGCGGCCGCCTTCCACGACCCCGCGGTGCTCCCCTTCGAGATCGTTTTGGAGGAACCTACGAGCGACCCTTCGTGAGCACCGGAGTTTCCTCCGTGTTCATTCGGGTCCTGCTCGTGCAAAAATGAAGTACGTGCGTTTCCTCAATGATGCAAAGCCTCCGTACGACCTGACGTACGACGACGTGTTCATGGTCCCCAGCCACTCCGCGGTGGGTTCCCGCCAGGGAGTCGACCTCTCCGCTCCCGACGGCACCGGCACCACCATTCCCCTCGTGGTCGCCAATATGACCGCCATCGCCGGACGGCGCATGGCCGAGACCGTCGCCCGTCGCGGAGGACTGGTCGTCATTCCCCAGGACATCCCGATCGAGGTGGTCACCGAGGTGATCAGCTGGGTCAAGCAGCGGCACCTCGTGCTCGACACCCCGATCGTCCTCGGCCCGCACGCCACCGTGGCCGACGCCCTGGCGCTGCTGCCCAAGCGCGCGCACGGCGCCGCCGTGGTCGTCGAGGACGGCCGCCCGGTCGGCATCGTCACCGAGCACGACCTCACCGGCGTGGACCGCTTCACCCAGGTGTCCGTGGTGATGTCCAAGGACCTCCTGCTGGTGCCCGCGGACATCGACCCGCGCGAGGCCTTCAACCGCCTGGAGGAGGCCAACCGCAAGCTCGCCCCCGCCGTCGACGCCGAGGGCCGGCTGGCCGGCATCCTCACCCGCAAGGGAGCGCTGCGCGCCACCCTCTACACCCCGGCCACCGACGCCCGGGGACGGCTGCGCATCGCCGCCGCCGTCGGCATCAACGGCGACGTCGCGGGCAAGGCCAAGCAGCTGCTCGACGCGGGTGTGGACACCCTGGTCGTCGACACCGCCCACGGTCACCAGGAGAACATGATCCAGGCCGTGAAGGCCGTGCGTGCCCTGGACCCGCGGGTGCCGATCGTGGCGGGCAACGTCGTCTCCGCCGAAGGCGTCCGCGACCTGGTCGAGGCCGGCGCCGACATCGTCAAGGTCGGCGTGGGCCCCGGCGCCATGTGCACCACCCGCATGATGACCGGGGTGGGCCGCCCGCAGTTCTCCGCCGTCCTGGAGTGCGCCGCCGAGGCCGCCAAGCACGGCAAGCACGTCTGGGCCGACGGCGGCGTCCGGCACCCGCGCGACGTCGCCATGGCGCTCGCGGCCGGCGCGTCCAACGTCATGGTCGGCTCCTGGTTCGCGGGCACCTACGAGTCGCCCGGCGACCTGCAGCAGACCGCCGACGGCCGGCCGTACAAGGAGAGCTTCGGCATGGCCTCCGCCCGCGCCGTGGCCAACCGGACCAGTGAGGACTCCGCGTACGACCGCGCCCGCAAGGGCCTGTTCGAGGAGGGCATCTCCACCTCGCGGATGTTCCTCGACCCGGCCCGCCCGGGTGTCGAGGACCTCATCGACTCGATCATCGCGGGCGTCCGCAGCTCCTGCACCTACGCCGGCGCCGCGAACCTCGCCGAGTTCGCCGACAAGGCCGTCGTCGGCATCCAGAGCGCCGCGGGCTACGCCGAGGGCAAGCCGCTGCACGCCAGCTGGCAGTAGTCGGCACCCCTGCCCGGGCGCCCCGTTCGCGGAAGCGGACGGGGCGCCCGGGCGACGGGGGAGACCCGCCACCACGGCGAATCGCCGGTTCGCCGCCCTTTCACGCAATGAACATGTGTTGATACGTAAAAGGGCATAATTATGCGATTCCGGCGACCTCTCGTATGGTCGTTCCCCGTAAGTGGAGCGGTGGCGACCCCATGGCTCGGCGGCCCTCATCCTGCGCGCGCCGGGACGCGCGCCCCGCGGGTGGAGCCGTGCGGGCCGCCCCATCGCCTTCTCCAGGCAGTGGCAGAGGAGCCTTCCCCGTGGCACGACCAGGCGCAGAGCCGACCGTCCGGGACCGGACGGAGACCATCGCCGCCCCTCCCGCCGCCCTCGGCAGCCGCCTCATGCGGCGCAAGCCCGTCGAGCGGCTGCTCACCGAGAGCGGCCGCGGCGCGGGCGGGCAGCTGAGGCGCTCGCTGGGCATGTGGCAGCTGACCATGATCAGCATCGGCGCGACGCTCGGCACCGGCATCTTCGTGGTGCTGGGCGAGGCCGTGCCCAAGGCCGGCCCCGCCGTCGTCATATCCTTCGTGATCGCGGGCCTGACCGCGCTCTTCTCGGCCCTCTCCTACGCCGAACTGGCCGGCACCATCCCGGTCTCCGGCTCCTCGTACTCCTACGCGTACGCCACCATGGGCGAACTCATCGCCTGGATCTGCGGCTGGTGCCTGATCCTCGAGTACGGGGTGTCCGTCGCCGCCGTCGCCGTCGGCTGGGGCCAGTACCTCAACGAACTGCTCGACGGCACCTTCGGCGTCACCATTCCGGCCGCCCTCGCCAACTCGCCCGGCGACGGGGGCGTCCTCAACATCCCCGCGCTGCTGGTCGTGCTGCTGGCCATGGGCTTCCTCCTGGGGGGTGCCAGGGAGAGCGCCCGCGCCAACACGATCATGGTCGTGGTGAAGATCGCCTCGCTGGTCCTCTTCTGCGCGGTCGCCTTCACCGGCATCCGGGCCGGCAACTACGCCCCGTTCGTGCCGCTCGGCCTCGGCGGCGTCAGCGCGGCCGGCGCCTCGTTGTTCTTCTCGTACATCGGCTTCGATGCCGCCTCCACCGCGGGCGAGGAGGCGAAGAACCCGCAGCGCGACATGCCGCGCGCGATCATGCTCTCGCTGCTGGTCGTCACCGCGCTGTACTGCCTGGTCGCGCTGGTCGCGGTCGGCGCCATGCCGTGGCAGGACTTCGGCGACGCCGACGCCGCCCTCGCCCGCATCATGGAGCAGGTCACCGGCGAGGGCTTCTGGGCCGTGCTGCTCGCGGCGGGCGCCGTCATCGCCATCGCCAGCGTCGTGCTGACCGTGCTCTACGGACAGACCCGCATCCTGTTCTCGATGTCCCGCGACGGCCTGGTCCCCAAGGTCTTCTCACGGGTCGGCCCGCGCACCGGCACCCCGGTCGCCAATACCGTGATCGTCTCGCTCTTCTGCGGCGTGCTGGCCGCCTGCGTGCCGCTCGGCGCCCTCGCCGACGCCACCAGCATCGGCACGCTCTTCGCGTTCGCCCTGGTCAACGTGGCGGTCATCGTGCTCCGCAGGACCCGCCCGGACATGCCGCGCGCCTTCCGGGTGGCCCTGTCCCCGGTCACGCCGGCGATCGGCTTCCTGCTGTGCGCGTGGATGATGTTCAGCTTCGACGCGATCACCTGGGAGTACTTCGCCGGGTGGATGGCGGTCGGGCTCGTAGTCTATTTCGCGTACGGCATGCGCCGTTCCCAGCTCGCTCGCGAAGAGAAGTGACCCACCCCCAGTGCGACTGAACGAACTCGACGAACGCATCGTCCACGCCCTCGCCGAGGACGCCCGCCGCTCCTTCGCCGACATCGGCGCCGTGGTGGGGCTCTCCGCCCCCGCCGTGAAGCGCCGGGTCGACCGTCTGCTGGCGGAGGGCGCCATCACCGGCTTCACCGTAAGGGTCGAGCCCGCGGCGCTGGGCTGGGAGACCGAGGCGTTCGTCGAGCTCTACTGCCGTCACAACACCTCGCCGGAGGACATCCGGCGCGGCCTGTCGCGCTACCCGGAGGTGGCGTCCGCCTCCACCGTCACCGGCGAGGCGGACGCCGTCGTCCAGATCTACGCCTCCGACGTGCGCCACTTCGAGCGTGTGCTGGAGCGGATCGCCGGCGAGCCCTTCGTGGAGCGCACCAAGTCGGTGCTGGTGCTCTCGCCGCTGCTGCGCCGCTACACCTCGGGTTCCCCGACCTGACGCGACCCGGGCGTGCCGCTCGATGCCGCCCCTCCGCTTGCGGGATCGCGATCACCGGGTGAGGGTCGGAAGCGTTCGTTTCCCGACGTATGGCCCGGCGGGAGAGTCCTCTGCGCGGTCAAGGAAGGAGCCCGCCATGAGTGCCGGGGAGGACGTCGGAGAAGAGGCGGCACCCGAAGGGCGGCGGCGTCGCCGTGAGAAGGCGCGCGCGAAGCACCCCTGGTGGCTGGAGCTGCTGGTGTGCGTCGCCGTGGCCCTGGTTCTCGCCTTCCTGATCAAGACCTTCTTCGTGCAGGCCTTCTCGATCCCTTCGGGATCCATGCAGAACACCCTGCAGGTGGGCGACCGCGTCCTGGTGGACAAGCTGACCCCGTGGTTCGGGGCGAAGCCGGAACGTGGTGAGGTCGTCGTCTTCCGCGATCCCGGCGGCTGGCTGCCCCCACAGCCCGAGCAGCAGACCAACCCCGTGGCGAGGGGGGTGCGCAACGCCCTCACCTTCATCGGCGTGGCCCCGTCGGGGAATGCGAAGGACCTGGTCAAGCGGGTGATCGCGGTCGGCGGTGACACCGTGGTGTGCAATCGGGGCGAGCCGGTCGAGGTCAACGGCAAGAGCCTCGACGAGCCGTACATCTACCCGGGGTCGACCCCGTGCGACAACTATCCGGTCGGCACCGTCAAGGTTCCCGCGAACCACCTGTGGGTCATGGGCGACCACCGCAACGAGTCCGCGGACTCCCGGCTCCACGGATTCGTGCCCGTGGACGACGTGGTCGGCCGGGCCTTCACGGTGGCCTGGCCGCTCTCGCAATGGGCCACCCTGCCGGTGCCCCCCACGTTCCACCAGGTGCCGCCGCCCACCCGTTGAGACGCCCGCGACCGCTTGGACGCAACGAATCGCCGCGAAGGCGCCGAAGCGCGCAATGAATCGACGGTCGGTGCGCAACGGACGCGTCTTGTCGCGCGGGCGCCCGGAATCGTACCGTCGAGGCAGACCCGGAACAGGCTTCCCACCAGGCGAAAGAGGCTCCATGGCGCCGCTGCGCACCGCGCTGTACCAAGGCCCGAGCGGCGTACCCTCCTCCGTCGACGACAGCCTCGCCGCGCTCGACGCCGCCGCACGCCGGGCCTCCGCCGCGGGGGCCCGCCTGCTCGTCACCTCCGAGATGTTCCTGACCGGCTACGCGCTCGGCGACGCGGTCCCCGGCCTCGCCGAGGCGGCCGACGGCCCCTCCTCCGCCCGCGTCGCCCGGATCGCCGCCGGCCACGGCCTCGGGATCGTCTACGGCTACCCCGAGCGCGACGGCTGCGGTGTCTTCAACTCCGCCCAGTTGATCGGCCCGGACGGCGAGCGCCTCGCCAACTACCGCAAGACCCACCTCTTCGGTGACTTCGAGCGCACCTGGTTCACCCCCGGCGACGACACCGTCGTCCAGGCCGAGCTCGACGGCACCCGGATCGGCATCCTGATCTGCTACGACGTCGAGTTCCCGGAGACCGTGCGGGCCCACGCCCTGGCCGGCACCGAGCTGCTCGCCGTGCCCACCGCGCTGATGCGGCCCTACGAGTTCGTCGCCCAGAACCTCGTCCCGGTCCGCGCGTACGAGAGCCAGCTGCACGTGGCGTACGCCAACCGCTGCGGGCCCGAGGGCGAGTTCGACTTCGCCGGGCTCAGCTGCCTGGCCGGACCCGACGGCGCCGTCCGCGCCCGGGCCGGAGCCGGCGAGGAACTGGTCGTCGCCGACGCCGACCCCGAACTCCTGCGCGCGGTCCGCGAGGAGACGCCCTACCTGGACGACCGCCGCCCCGAGCTGTACCGCTCGCTGGGCTGACCCGCCCCCCCTTCGCCCCGCCCCCCGCTTCACAGCCAGGAGAGTCACGCCATGACGTCCACGGTGCCCACCGCGGTCCACGACGAGCAGCACCCCGAGGTGCAGTCGGCACCGCCGATCACGATGTTCGGCCCGGACTTCCCGTTCGCGTACGACGACTTCCTGGCGCACCCCGCGGGCCTCGGCTCCATACCCGCGACCGCGCACGGCACCGAGGTCGCGGTCATCGGAGGCGGCCTGTCCGGCATCGTCGCCGCCTACGAGCTGATGAAGATGGGCCTCAAGCCCGTCGTCTACGAGGCCGACACGATCGGCGGACGCCTGCGCACCGTCGGCTTCGACGGCTGCGACGAGGAGCTCACCGCCGAGATGGGCGCGATGCGCTTCCCGCCCTCCTCCACCGCCCTGCAGCACTACATCGACCTCGTGGGCCTGGAGACCAAGCCGTTCCCCAACCCGCTCGCGCCCGACACACCGTCGACCGTCGTCGACCTCAAGGGCGAGTCGCACTACGCCGAGACCATCGACGACCTTCCGCAGGTCTACCGCGACGTCGCCCACGCCTGGAACGCCTGCCTGGAGGAGGGCGCGGACTTCTCCGACATGAACCGCGCCATGCGCGAGCGCGACGTCCCGCGCATCCGCGAGATCTGGGCGAAGCTCGTCGAGAAGCTCGACAACCAGACCTTCTACGGCTTCCTCTGCGAGTCGGAGTCCTTCAAGTCCTTCCGCCACCGCGAGATCTTCGGCCAGGTCGGCTTCGGCACCGGCGGCTGGGACACCGACTTCCCCAACTCCATCCTGGAGATCCTGCGCGTCGTCTACACCGAGGCCGACGACCACCACCGCGGCATCGTCGGCGGCAGCCAGCAGCTCCCGCTGCGGCTGTGGGAGCGCGAACCGCGCAAGATCGTCCACTGGCCGTACGGCACCTCGCTGAAGTCGCTGCACGGCGGCGACCCGCGCCCGGCCGTCACCCGGCTGCACCGCACCGCGGGCAACCGGATCACGGTCACCGACGCGAACGGCGACATCCGCACCTACCGTGCCGCGATCTTCACTGCGCAGAGCTGGATGCTGCTCAGCAAGATCGACTGCGACGACTCGCTCTTCCCGATCGACCACTGGACGGCGATCGAGCGCACCCACTACATGGAGTCCAGCAAGCTGTTCGTGCCCGTCGACCGGCCGTTCTGGCTGGACAAGGACGAGGAGACCGGGCGCGACGTGATGAGCATGACGCTCACCGACCGCATGACCCGCGGCACCTACCTGCTGGACGACGGTCCCGACAAGCCCGCCGTGATCTGCCTGTCCTACACCTGGTGCGACGACAGCCTCAAGTGGCTGCCGCTGAGCGCCTCCGAGCGCATGGAGGTCATGCTCAAGTCGCTCGGCGAGATCTACCCGAAGGTCGACATCCGCGGGCACATCATCGGCAACCCGGTGACCGTTTCCTGGGAGAACGAGCCCTACTTCATGGGCGCGTTCAAGGCGAACCTGCCGGGCCACTACCGCTACCAGCGGCGCCTGTTCACCCACTTCATGCAGGACACCCTGCCCGAGGACAAGCGCGGCATCTTCCTCGCGGGTGACGACATCTCCTGGACGGCGGGCTGGGCGGAGGGCGCCGTGCAGACCGCGCTCAACGCCGTGTGGGGCGTCATGCACCAGCTCGGCGGCGGCACGGACCGGACCAACCCGGGCCCCGGCGACCTCTACGACGAGATCGCCCCGGTCATGCTCGACGAGGACTGACCACCCGGCCTCAGCGGCCCAGCGGAGTCAGCAGGAAACGCCCCACCAGCCCGACGCCCGCGTCGAGCTTCCCGGCGAACTCCTCGTACACCTCCGGCAGTCCACGCAGGGACCACAGCACGCGGGACGCGGCCCACGCCGCGTCCCGCGCGCGTTCCAGGCTCCAGGAACCGGCGAGATGGGTCAGCGGGTCGGCGACGTCCAGCAGGTCCGGGCCGGGCATCAGCTCCTCCCGTACGCGTTCCTCGACTGACGTCAGCAGATCCCCGACCCGGTCGAAATCCCGTTCCAGGACAGGGGGCTCGCACTCCAGCGCGGTGCAGGTGTCCACCACCGCGAGCGCCAGGTCGTGGCCCACGTGCGCGTTGATCCCGGCGAGCGCGAACTGCAGCGGCCGGATGCCGCGGTGCCCGCGCAGCTGCAGCAGCGGCCGCCAGCAGGCCGGGACGGCCCGGCCGTCGCGCGCGCCCTCGACCGCCCGCAGATAACGGTCGGCGAACCGGGCGGCCAGTTCGGCGGCAGCGACGGGATCGACGAAGCCGCCCGCGGCCAGGCGGCCGTCCAGCTCCCGCGTGACCGACAGATAGACACGGTTGAACACCGCCACCCCGTCCCGGTGCGGGAGTGCCGTGCCGAGCGCGCGCATGCGCGCCACCACCTGGCCCACCCCCGCGGGGGCGGGCCGCCGTGCCGTCGTCATGGGCACAGCGTCCCAGCAGGTCGCGTGGCGTGCGCGGCACGACGGCCGTGGCGTCCCCGGATCGGGTGAGTCAGAGCACGCCCGCGTCGCGCGCCGTCCACACCGACGGATACTGCGGGCGGAATCCCAGCTCGTCCCGGGCGCGCAGGTTCGACACCACGCCGTCCCACGGATCGGGCAGCGGGCGCTCCGCCATACCCGCCGGCACCTCCACACCGTTCACCCGGTGCAGCTCCACCGCGGTGACCGGCGCGTCGTCGGCGATGTTGTACGCCCGGCCGCCGATGCCGGGCGCCCGCAGCAGCCGCAGCAGTCCCTGCGCCACGTCCGCGTGGTGCACCATGTGCAGCCGCTGGTGAGCGGCCCAGCCGCCCGCCCAGCGCAGAGCCTGCGCCAGGTGCGGATCACCGTCGCCGTACACGAAGGCCAGCCGCCCGATCCGGACGTCCAGGCCCAGCTCGCGGTGGAGCTCCAGCAGACCCTGCTCGGCCTCCGCCTTCGACGCGGGATAGGCGCCCCACATCGGGCCGCCCGGCACGCAGACGTCGTCCTCCACCAGGGGGCGACCCCGGCCCGCGCCGTAGACCAGGTTCGTGCTCGCCTGCACGAAGCGCACCGCCCCGGACCCGAACCCGGCGGCGGCCCGGGCCAGCGCCAGTGCCGCGTCCCGGTTCACCGCCCACGAATCCACCTCCGGGGTGTCCCGGAACGCCACCGCCAGGTGCACCACGGCATCCGCGCCGGCCAGCGCCTTGCGCAGGTCGCCCTCGTCGCGCAGGTCCCCGGTCACGATCTGCGCCCCGAGCCGGCCGAACGGCTCGGCCCGCTCCGCGTCCCGCACCAGCACCCGCACCTCGTCGCCCGGGCGGCGCCACTGCAGCAGCCTCGGCATGAAGCGGCTGCCGACCCGACCGGTCGCCCCCGTCACCAGTGTCAGCATCCTCGTTCCCCTCTCGTCGCTGTGACGGGAACAGGCTGCGGCGGTCCGCGGCACAGCGGGAGAGACCTCCCGATCCAGGGACCAGCACTCCCTGGATAACCGTCCCGCCCGGCGTGATCCTTGAATCGTGGACCTCGACCGCGCGCAACTCGCCGACTTCCTGCGCCGCAGCCGCGCCCGCCTCGCGCCGTCCGACGTGGGTCTGACGGAGGGCGCGCGACGCCGCACGCCGGGGCTGCGCCGCGAGGAGGTCGCCCAGCTCGCCGGGATGTCCGCCGACTACTACACGCGGCTCGAGCAGTCCCGCGGCCCCCGTCCCTCCCGACAGATCCTGGGCGCCCTCGCGCGTGCGCTGCGGCTCTCCGACGACGAGCGGGACCACCTGTTCCACCTGGCCGGGGAGGCGCCGCCCCGCGACGCGCACGGCACCGGCCACGTGCGGCCCGGGCTGTTGCTGGTGCTCGACCGGCTCGACGACACCCCCGCGCAGATCGTCAGCGACGCCGGGGACATCCTCGCCCAGAACCCGATGGCCGCGGCGCTCGTCGGCGACGCCGCCTCCCGCCCGCCCGCGGAACGCAACATCGTCCGGCGCTTCTTCATGGACCCCTCGGCGCGCGAGCTCTTCCCTCCGGGCGACCGGGACGAGCACGCCCGGCGCCACGTCGCCCACCTGCGGGCCGTGCTGGCCGCCCGGCCCGACGACGTGCGCGCGGGGGCGCTGGTCGCGGAACTGCGATCGGGCAGCCCGGAGTTCGCGTCCCTCTGGGACGCCCACGAGGTCGCCGTGCGGCGCGCCGATGTGAAGCGGTTCCAGCATCCGGTGGTCGGGCTGATGGAGCTGGAGTGCGAGGTGCTGCTGAGTGCGGAGCACGATCAGCGGTTGATCGTGTACACGGCGCGACCGGGGAGCGAGTCGTATGAGCGGCTGCGGCTGCTTCGTGTTGTGGGGCTGCAGGATCTCGCGGTGCGGTGACCTGCGGTCCGCTTGTGCCGGGTCGTTTGTGCGGGTGGTTTGTTGTTGCTGTGGGGTTGGGGGTGTTCCGGCGCGGTCAGGCGCAAAACCACAACGGCGCCGCACACGGCAACGACCCGGCGAAAGCTAGCGCGATCCGGCCCACTCCTCGCGCGTCACGGCGTACTCGACCTCCCCCTCCTCCGCCCCGGGCAACGCCTCCTCCCACTCCTCGTGGAAGACGCGCACGAACGACAGCCCCGCCTTCTCCATGACCCGCCGGGACCGCGCGTTGACGAACATCGTCTCCGCGTACACCCGCCCGGCGCCAAGATCCGTGAAGGCCTTGCCGACCAGGGCGCGGGCCCCCTCCGTGGCGTATCCGCGACCCCAGGCGACCCGCCGCAGCCGGTAACCGAGTTCGAGGTCGTCGGCCGGTCCGCCGGGCCGCGGCGTGAGGGCGAACCAGCCCACGAACTGGCCGGTGGACAACTCCTCGGCCGCCCAGACCTGGGAGCGGGTGAAGCGGGGGAGAACCTCGTGCCGGATGACGTCGGAAGGCGTCGGGCGGCCGTTGCCCAGGTAGCGCATGACCTCGGGGTCGCTGTCGAGCGCGACGAGGAGCTCCGCGTCCGCGTCGGTGTCGGTGAAGTGCCGCAGCCGCAGCCGTTCCGTCTCCAGGAAGATCCGCGTGTGCATACCCGGCACGCTAGGCCTGCGGTGCCGTCGACGCCACGGGATTGCGGTCGCGCTCCGCGGAGACGGCGCCCGCGGACCGGAGTACGCGCGCCCCGAGGGCCAGTCCGGCGGCCAGCACCGTGACCAGGCCGAAGGAGACCTGCAGGGAGCTGGCCTGCGCGATGGAGCCGATGGCGGCCGGTGCCACGAGTCCGGAGGTGTAGGTGACCGTGGCGACGCCCGCGATGGCCTGGCTCGGGTTGGGCCCGCTGCGCCCGGCCGCCGCGAAGCACAGCGGCACGACGACGGCGACGCCCACGCCGATGAGCGCGAACCCGGCGATGGTGGTGATCTGCGTGAACGCGGTGGCCACCAGGATGCCGCCCGCGGTGGCCAGCAGTCCGCCGGCGCGGACCGTGCGGACCGGCCCGAAGCGGCGGACGGCGAGGTCGCCGGTGAGACGGGACACGGCCATGGTGCAGGCGAAGGCGGTGTAGGAGGCGGCGGCGACGCCAGGGGAGGCGCCGGCGATGTCGCGGAGGTAGACCGCGCTCCAGTCCATGCTGGCGCCCTCGGCGAAGACGGCGCAGAAGCCGATGGCGCCGATGACCAGGGCCGCGCGCGGCGGCAGCGCGAAGCGCGCGGGGGCCTCCTCGGACTGGGAGGGCCGCAGGTCGAGCACCCCGCCGCAGGCCAGCAGGCCCAGGGCGACGAGCAGGGCGGCCCCGGTGGAGAGGTGGACGCGCGCGTCCAGTTCGGCGTGGGCCGCGATGACGCCGAAGAGGGAGCCGAGCAGTGTGCCGGCGCTCCACATGCCGTGCAGCCCGGACATGATCGAGCGGCCCAGGCGCTCCTCGACCTCGACGCCCTGGGCGTTCATGACGACGTCGGCCATGCCGGCCGAGGCCCCGTACAGCAACATCGCACCGCAGAGCCATCCCAGGCCGGGGGCGAGGGCGGGCAGCGCGAGCGAGGCGCACCACAGGCTCAGCAGGACGCGCAGGGCGTTGCGCATGCCCAGGCGGTGGGCGATCCGGGCGGCCAGGGGCATCGCGACGGACGCGCCGAGGGCGGCGAAGACCAGCGCGAAGCCGAGCTGTCCGGCGCTGAGCCCGGCGTGCTCCTGGATCCAGGGGACGCGGGTGGCGAAGCTGCCGGTCACCGCGCCGTGCACGGCGAAGACCGCGGCGACGGCGAGATGGGCGCGCCGCAGCCGCGGGTCGGTCTTCCTCGTCGAGGTCGTCGGCATGTTCCCTCCCAGTCTGGTCCCGCCCCACGATGTGCATAAATTATCAGGCAGGCTTCCTGAAAGATAGACTAGGGCCCCTGCCGCCCTCGCACCCGGGCGACGGCTTCTGGAAGGATCCGCCCATGACCGCCATGCGATCCCACGCCGGGCGCACCGCCTCGCCGCGCACGGCCCGGGCGATCAACGACCGGCTGGCCCTGGAACTGCTGCAGCACGAGGGCCCGTTGACCGCGGCCCAGCTCAAGACCCTCACCGGGCTGTCCCGTCCGAGCGTCGCCGACCTGGTCGAGCGCCTGCAGGAGTCCGGGCTGATCGCGGTGGTCGGCGAGACGGGCGCCGACCGGCGCGGCCCCAACGCGCGGGTGTACGGGATCGTCGCCGACCGGGCGCATCTGGGCGCCTTCGACGTCCGTACCCACAGCGTGGCGATCGAGGTGGCCGACCTGCTGGGGAACACCATCGGCAGTGCCGTTCTGCCGGTGGACCCGCTCGGCGATCCGCAGCGCACGGTGCGGCGGTCGGTGGCGCTGCTGGAGCGGACCGCGCGCACCGCCGGTGCCACCGCGCTGCACACCGTCGCGGTCGGCGCGCCCGGCCTGATCGACCCGGCCACCGGCGAGCTGCGGGCCACCGGGCAGCTGCCGGCCTGGCACTCGGCGCTCGTCGCCGAGCTGCGCCGGCGGCTCGCCCTGCCGGTGTTGCTGGAGAACGAGGTCAATCTCGCGGCCGTCGCCGAGCGGCGCCTGGGCGCGGTGCGCGACCGAGAGGACTTCGTCCTGCTGTGGCTGGGCCACGGGGTCGGCGCCGCGGTGGTGCTAGGCGGGATCCTGCGGCGCGGCGCCTCGGGCGGTACGGGGGAGATCGGCTTCCTCCCGGTGCCCGGCACCTTCCAGCTGCCGACGGCGAGCGGATGCGAGGGCGGTTTCCACTCGCTGGCGGGCAGTGCGGCGGTCTGCGCGCTGGCCCGCTCGCACGGTCTGCCGGTGTCCGGGGAGGACGACGACGCCGAGGCGGCGGAGGCGGTGGTCACGGTGGCCCGGGCGGGCGGCAAGCAGGGCGAGCTCTTCCTGGACGCTCTGGCGGACCGCGTGGTCATCGGCGTTGCGGCCGTCGGCGCCGTGCTCGATCCCGGTTGCGTGGTGCTGGGCGGCGAGGTGGGCCGGGCGGGCGGCGAGGACCTGGCCGCGCGCGTCGAGGAGCGGCTCGCGCGGATGTCCCCGCTGCCGACCGAGGTACGGGCGGGGACCGTCGCGGGCAGCGCGGTCCTGCGCGGCGCGGTGCTCTCGGCGATGGACGCCGCGCAGGACGCGCTGTTCACACCCGGGGTGTGAGGTACGGCCCGACGGCGGGGGAGCCGCCCTTCCGCCGCCGGACGTTCGTGGGGGAGGGGGCAGCAGGCGCCGAGGTCCTGCCAGACCCCCCGTTCACCGGTGGTGCCGGGCTCCTCGCCCGTCGTCCACCACTTGGCCTTCCACGAGCGGCCCTTGTGGGAGACGGTGTCGCCGTTCACGTGGACCGAACCGGCGCTCCAGGCGGGCGCGGTGCACGTGCCGCCGGTGGGCGTGGGCGTGGGTGCCGGTCTCGGCCCAGCCGCCGACGGAGATCGGCGTCTTGACGTCCGGGTGCTGCTTCCTGAACGTGCCCAGCAGGTTGGAGTGGCCCTTGCAGGCGTACGCGGGGTCAATCTCTGCGCCGGTGACGCCCGGCCAGGTCATGCCGGTGACGGGGTTGGCGGCGCCGTCCGTGCCCACGGAGATCCTGTCGGCCCCGTCGGCGTGCGCGAAGGCGTAGTCGATGTGGGTGACCTTGTCCCAGCGGATGTCGCAGGCGAGGTAGGCGGGGGTGCCGCCCTTGCCGGTGCGCCGGCCGGTGAAGTAGCCGATGATGCGGCGCTGGTGGTCGGCCCCGTCTTCTCGCGGCCGGCCGAGTCGTGGACGTCGCATTAGGGACGGTCACCCCCGGGGTGGTGTGGAGCCCGTCGGGACGGCATGCGGACTGGTCCTCGGCGTGCGGGCCGGCCGTCGGGAGGACGCCGATCACCGGCCCGGCGAGAGCGGTGGGACACGCGGCGGGAGCGGCTCTCGCCCGGGTGCGCAGGAGCACCTCGATCCTCCGTAAGGGCCTTTGTCGCGGGGCGTGTTGGCTGGGAGGCTAAAAGGACTAGACCAGTGGGGTCAATAGGTATGGACCGATCCCGTGTGAGGTACTGCACAGGAATCCCTTGCATCCGCAAGGAACCTTCATGGCACACTGGTGGAGCAGTACCAGTGACGTTCAGCGCACTCCGGGGTCGGTGAAACTCCGAACCGGCGGTTACAGTCCGCGACCCGCCCGCATCCAGCGGCCGGTTGACCAGGTGAAATTCCTGGACCGACGGTTAAAGTCCGGATGGGAGGCAGTGCGCGGCGGACGGGCATCGGTACGCCGCCGTCGGCGGCAGCGCGTGGGTGTGTCCCCCGGAAACGGGTGACACGGACAGGCGCGGCCCCTCCCCGACCCCGGCGTTCCCGAAGCCCAACGTCCGCTCTGATTCCCACGCAGCCCCGGAGTCCGTGCCCGAAGAGGCAGGAGGACCCGGTGGCCACACCCGGTGAAGCCGACGCGATGCGCCGGGCCGTTGAGCTCGCCGCCCGCGGACTTGGCTCCACGAGCCCCAACCCCGTTGTCGGTGCCGTGATCCTCGACGCCCGCGGCGAGGTCGTCGGCGAGGGCTGGCACCAGCAGGCGGGCGGACCCCACGCGGAGGTCCACGCCCTGCGCGAGGCCGGCGACGCCGCCCGCGGCGGCACCGCGGTCGTCACCCTCGAGCCCTGCAACCACACCGGCCGCACCGGTCCCTGCGCCCAGGCCCTCATCGCGGCCGGCGTCTCCCGCGTCGTCTACGCCGTCGCGGACCCCACCCCCGCGGCGACCGGAGGCGGCGCCACCCTGGCCGCCGCCGACGTCGACGTGGAGAGCGGGCTGCTGGAGGCCGAGGCCGCCCGCGGCAACGAGGTGTGGCTCACCGCCTCCCGCGAGCAGCGGCCCTTCGTCCTGTGGAAGTACGCGAGCACCCTCGACGGCCGGATCGCCGCCGCCGACGGCACCAGTCGCTGGATCAGCTCCGCCGCCTCCCGTGCCGACGTCCACCGGCTGCGTGCCGAGTCCGACGCCGTCGTCGTCGGCTCCGGCACCCTGCGCGCCGACGACCCCCACCTGGCCGTACGCGGCGTGGCGGGCCCCTACGCCCAGCCCCTGCGCGTCGTCGTCGACACCAACGCCAAGATCACCCCCGGCGCCCGGGTCCTGGACGGCGCAGCCCCCACCCTGGTCGCCGTCGCCGAGGACGCCGACACCGGCCACCTGCCGGGCGTCGACGTCGCCCGCCTCCCCCGCACCGGCAGCGGCGTCGCCGTTCCCGCGCTGCTCACCGAGCTGTACGGCCGCGGCGTCCGCTCCGTGCTCCTGGAGGGCGGCCCGACCCTCGCCGGCGCCTTCGTCGCCGCGGGCGCCGTCGACAAGGTCGTCGGCTACCTCGCACCGGCCCTCCTGGGGGCCGGACCCGCCGCCCTGGGGGACGCGGGAATCACCACCATCGCGAACGCGTTCCGGCTCGACGTCGCCGAGATCGAACGCATCGGCGCCGACCTGCGTATTACTGCCTACCCGAGCCGCACTGAGGAGAACTGACGTGTTCACCGGAATCGTCGAAGAGCTGGGCGACGTCGTCGCCGTCGAGGACCTGGGCGACGCCTCCCGCTTCCGTCTGCGCGGTCCGGTCGTCACCGAGGGCGCCAAGCACGGCGACTCGATCGCGGTCAACGGGGTGTGCCTCACCGTCGTGGACACCGCGGACGGCGAGTTCACCGCCGACGTGATGGCCGAGACCCTCAAGCGCTCCAGCCTCGGTGCGCTGCACCCCGGAAGCCGGGTCAACCTGGAACGCCCGATGGCGCTCGGCGGGCGCCTCGGCGGCCACCTCGTCCAGGGCCATGTGGACGGCACCGGCGCGGTCGTCTCCCGCACCCCCGCCGAGCACTGGGAGATCGTGAAGATCTCGCTCCCCGCGGAACTGTCCCGCTACGTCGTCGAGAAGGGCTCGATCACCGTCGACGGCATCAGCCTCACCGTCGTCGAAGCCGGCCCCGACTTCTTCTCCGTCAGCCTGATCCCCACCACCCTCGCCCTCACCACGCTCGGCTTCAAGCAGCCCGGGGACCCGGTGAACCTCGAGGTCGACGTGATCGCCAAGTACGTCGAGCGGCTGTACGGGGAGCGGGCCGGGGCGCCGAAGGGGGCTCCGGCGGAATGAGCGCCCTCGACACCCTGAACAGTGTCGCCTTCTCCGCCTTCGGTGAGCACTTCAAGTGGACCGACGTCGTCGGCAACAGCCTCGGCCTCGCCGGTCTCGCCCTGGGCTGGCGCCGCTCGGTGTGGGCCTGGCCCGTGCAGCTGCTGTCCGGCGCGGTGCTGGTCGCCGCGTACTGGTCCGCGCAGCTCACCGGCGGGGTCGGCAAGCAGCTGCTGGTGATCGCCGTGGCCGTCTGGGGCTGGTTCCAGTGGCGTCACGGCGTCCGCGACAGCGGTGAGATCCGGGTCCGCTTCGCCACCTGGCGCGAGCGGGGCGCGCTTGTCGCCGGGACGGCGGTGGGCCTGTTCGCGGTCGTCGGCCTCTTCACCCTCTACCCGTCGCTGTCCTGGAACCCGTGGCCGGACGCCTACATCTTCGTCGGCACCGTCGCCGCGATGGTGGCCATGGCCAAGGGCTGGGTCGAGTTCTGGTTCGCCTGGCTCGCCGTCGACGCCGTCGGCGTGCCGCTCGCCTGGAACAGCGACCTGAAGTTCTCCGCGCTCGTCTACGTCATCTACTTCGTTCTCGTGATCGCCGGCATGTACGCCTGGTGGCAGCAGACCCGGGCCCCGCGTCAAGGCGGGCCCGTCCTGGAAGGAGCGGCCGCATGAGCACCGCACTGCACAGCCTCTACGTGGCGGAGGACGCCCCGATCGTCCTCGACCCGGTCGAGCGTGCGATCGCCGACATCGCGGCCGGCCGGCCCGTCGTCGTCGTGGACGACGAGAACCGCGAGAACGAGGGCGACCTCATCATCGCGGCCGAGAAGGCCACCCCGGAGATCGTCGCCTTCATGATGACCGAGTGCCGCGGCCTGATCTGCGTGCCCATGGAGGAGCCCGACCTCGACCGGCTCGACCTGCCGCAGATGGTGAGCTCCAACACCGAGTCCATGCAGACCGCGTTCACCGTCTCCGTCGACGCGAGCGCCGTCCACGGGGTCAGCACCGGGATCTCCGCCGCCGACCGGGCGACCACCATCCGGCTGCTCGCCTCCGGTGACTCCGTCTCCGGCGACTTCGTCCGGCCCGGCCACGTCTTCCCGCTGCGCGCCAAGTCCGGCGGCGTCCTCACCCGCAACGGCCACACCGAGGCCGGCGTCGACCTGGCCCGGCTCGCCGGACTGCGCCCGGCCGCGGCCATCGTGGAGATCGCCAACGAGGACGGCACGATGGCCCGCCTCCCCGAGCTGGTCCACTTCGCCCGCAAGCACGGCCTGGCCATCATCTCCATCGAGGACCTGATCGCCTACCGCCGCACCTCCGAGCCCACGGTGCGCCGTGAGGCCGAGACCCGGCTGCCCACCGCCTTCGGCGACTTCCGCGCCCACGGCTACCGCAGCACCGTCGACGGCGTCGAGCACATCGCGCTGGCCACCGGCGAGATCGGCGACGGCGAGGACGTCCTCGTCCGCGTCCACTCCGAGTGCCTGACCGGCGACGTCTTCGGCTCGCTGCGCTGCGACTGCGGACCGCAGCTCCAGGCCTCACTCGAACGAGTGGCTTCCGAGGGCCGGGGGATCGTGGTCTACCTCCGCGGTCACGAGGGCCGCGGCATCGGCCTGATGTCCAAGCTGCGCGCGTACGAACTCCAGGAGCGCGGCCGCGACACGCTCGACGCCAACCTCGAACTCGGCCTGCCCGCCGACGCCCGCGACTACGGCGCCGCCGCGCAGATGCTCGCCGACCTCGGCGTGCGCTCCCTGCGCCTGATGACCAACAACCCCGACAAGACCGACGCCCTCGAGCGCCACGGCCTGAAGGTCGTCGAGCGCGTCGCGATGCCGATCGCCGCCGGCGAGCACAATCTGCGGTACCTGCGCACCAAGCGGGACCGCATGGGCCACGACCTGCCGTGGCTGGACCCGGCCCCCACCGGAGCCTGCGGCAACCAGTAGGCCCGTCCCCCGAAGCAACCGAACCACCAGAGCAACCACAGCAAGAACGAGCAAGAACGAGCAAGGAGAAGACGGACGTGAGCGGTAAGGGCGCCCCCGAGCTGACCGTGAAGAACTGCGGTGACCTGCGTGTGGCCGTGATCGCGGCCCAGTGGCACGAGCAGGTGATGGACGGGCTGGTCGACGGCGCACTGCGCGCCCTGAGCGACCTGGGCATCGACGAGCCCACCCTGCTGCGGGTCCCGGGCAGCTTCGAACTGCCGGTCGCGGCCAAGGTGCTGGCGAGCCGCGGCTACGACGCCGTCGTCGCCCTCGGCGTCGTCATCCGCGGCGGCACGCCGCACTTCGACTACGTCTGCCAGGGTGTTACCCAGGGCCTGACCCAGGTGTCGATCGACACCGGCGTGCCGGTCGGCTTCGGCGTGCTCACCTGCGACACCGAGGAGCAGGCGCTGGACCGCGCCGGACTGCCCGGCTCGAACGAGGACAAGGGGCACGAGGCCGTCACCGCCGCGATCGCCACCGCGACCGTCCTGCGTTCAGTATCCGAGCCGTGGCGCTGAGGCAGGGGCCTTCCGCGTAGGGTGGGGACCACCATGGCCAAGAAGACATTCGAGGAGCTCTTCACCGAGCTTCAGCACAAGGCCGCCACCGGCGACCCCAGCACCTCCCGCACCGCCGAGCTGGTCGGCAAGGGAGTGCACGCGATCGGCAAGAAGGTGGTCGAGGAGGCCGCCGAGGTGTGGATGGCAGCCGAGTACGAAGGCGCCGACCGCACCGCGGAGGAGATCTCCCAGCTGCTCTACCACCTGCAGGTGATGATGGTCGCCCGGGGCATCGGCCTCGACGACGTATACGCTCATCTCTGAGCGGATCACCGCAGAACCGACCCGCCCCACGCGCCGTCCCACCCACACCCGAGCCGCAAAGGAACGCTCTCATGCTGCGCATCGCCGTCCCCAACAAGGGTTCACTGTCCGGACCTGCGTCGGCGATGCTGCATGAGGCCGGCTACCGCCAGCGCAAGGACACCAAGGAACTCGTCCTCGTCGACACCGACAACGACGTCGAGTTCTTCTACCTGCGCCCGCGCGACATCGCCATCTACGTCGGCTCGGGCCGTCTCGACATCGGCCTCACCGGCCGCGACCTGCTGCTGGACTCCGGTGCCAACGCCGAGGAGATCCTGCAGCTCGGCTTCGCCCGCTCCACCTTCCGCTACGCGACCACGCCCGGCACGGTGACGGGCGTGAAGGAGTTCGGCGGCCTGACCATCGCCACCTCCTACCCGGAGGTCGTCAAGAAGCACCTCGCCGACCATTCGGTGGACGCCTCCGTCGTCCGCCTCGACGGCGCGGTCGAGACCTCCATCCAGCTCGGTGTGGCGCAGGTCATCGCCGACGTCGTCGAGACGGGGACCTCGCTGCGCAACGCGGGTCTGGAGGTCATCGGCGAGCCGATCCTGGACTCCGAGGCCGTCGTCATCCGCCGTGTCGGCATCGCCGGCGCCGACGCGGCCGTCGAGGCCAAGGTGCAGCAGTTCCTGCGCCGCCTCCAGGGCGTCCTGGTGGCCCGCCGCTACGTGATGATGGACTACGACATCCGGGTCGAGCACGTGGAGAAGGCCATCGCCCTCACACCGGGCCTGGAGTCGCCGACCGTCTCCCCGCTGCACCACGAGGGATGGGTCGCCGTGCGCGCCATGGTCCCCAGCCGGGACGCCCAGCGGATCATGGACGAGCTGTACGACCTCGGCGCGCGCGCCATCCTGACCACCGGGATCCACGCGTGCCGTCTGTGACCTCGCCCGCCATGTCCGGCACGCCCACGGAACTCCCCGAGCTGCCCGTCACCTTCCGGCCCACCCGCACCCGCGCGGTGCTGCTGGGCCTTGGGGCCGGGCTGCTCGCGGCCTTCGTCGTGATCGCCGTCCTGCTTCCCGCGGACGGCGCACGGCCCTGGCACACCTCGGACCGCGTCTGGATCGTGCTCACCGGGCTGCTCGTCGCCGGTGTTCTGGTGCTGCTCAGCCGCCCCAAGGTGGCCGCCGACCGCGACGGCGTCACGGTCGTCAACCTGACGACCAGGCGCCGGCTGGAGTGGGCTCAGGTCCTGCGGGTGAATCTGCGCTCCGGAGACCCCTGGGTCTACCTCGACCTCGCCGACGGCACCAGCCTGGCCGCCATGGGCATCCAGCCCGGAATCGGACGCGCCCGCGCGTTGCGCGACGCGCGCGCCCTGCGGGCCCTCGCGGAGGCGTACGGTACGGGCAAGCCGACGGCGCACTAGACCTGCCGCCGCGGCCCGCTTCTTTACTACTCTGGAACCTTCGCAACGACCCGAGGAGTGACACCCAAGCCACGATGGACGGATCGTCCGGTAGTACCTGCGCCGCCTCTCCCACCCGACATAGTGGAGCGGCGGCATGAGCACCCCGTTGCTGCTGCTCGCGGCAGCCTTTCTGCTGATCCTCGCGAACGGGTTCTTCGTCGCCGCCGAGTTCGGCCTCGTGACCGTCGAGCGGCCGGCCGCCGAACGCGCCGCCGCCGAGGGTGACCGCAGGGCCCGCGGCGTCGTCGAGGCGCTGCGCAAGCTGTCCTTCCAGCTCTCGGGCACCCAGCTGGGCATCACGATCACCTCGCTGGTCGTCGGCATGCTGGCCGAACCCGCCCTCGCCGACCTGCTGGCCGGGCCGCTCACCTCGGTGGGCGTACCGGAGAACGCGGCACCGCCCATAGCGGTCGTGATCGGCATGATCCTCGCCTCGGCCGTCCAGATGGTCATCGGCGAGCTCGTCCCCAAGAACTGGGCGGTCTCCAGGCCGCTGCAGGTCGCCCGCTTCGTCGCCGGGCCGCAGCGGGTCTTCTCCGCAGTGTTCCGCCCGGTCATCGAGGCGCTGAACGCCGCCGCCAACCGCCTGGTGCGGGCGCTGGGCGTGGAGCCCGCCGAGGAGCTGGCCTCCGCGCGCACCCCCACCGAGCTGGTCTCGCTGGCCCGCCACTCCGCCCGCGCCGGGGCGATCGAGCAGGACACCGCGGACCTCTTCGTCCGCACGATCTCCCTCGGCGACCTCACCGCGGAGAACGTCATGACCCCGCGCGTACGGGTCAGCGCCCTGCAGGACACCGCCACCGCCGCGGACGTCCTCAACCTCACCCGGGCCACCGGGCTGTCCCGCTTCCCGGTCTACCGGGAGCGGCTGGACGACATCGTCGGCATGGCCAGCCTCAAGGACGCGCTCGGCGTCCCCGCCCACCTGCGCGACCGCACTCCGGTCGGCCGGATCGCGGTCGCCCCGCTGCTCGTCCCCGAGACGCTGCCGGTGCAGCCGCTCCTGGAACAGCTGCGCCGCGAACAGCCGATCGCCGTGGTGGTCGACGAGTACGGCGGCACCGCCGGGGTCGTCACCCTGGAGGACATCGTCGAGGAGCTCGTCGGCGAGGTCCGCGACGAGCACGACGGCGCCGACCTCCCCGAACTGGCCTCGGCCCCCGCGGAGAACGGCAATCCCGCCTGGGACGCCGACGGCGGCTGCCGCGTCGACCTGCTGGAGCGCATAGGGCTCGAGGCCCCCGAGGGCCCGTACGAGACGGTGGCCGGCCTCGTCGCCGACCTCCTCGAACGGATTCCCGAGCCGGGTGACACCGCGGTGCTGCCCGGCTGGGAGCTGCGGGTGCGCGAGGTCGCGCACCACCGTGCCGAAAGGGTTCGCCTGGTACGCGTCGGGTTCGAGGAGCCCGAGGACGGGCAGGAGGGCGAGCGATGAGCTTCCTCCAGCTGTTCTTCGCCGGTCTGCTGGTGCTGGGCAACGGCTTCTTCGTCGGTGCCGAGTTCGCGCTGGTCTCCGTACGGCGCAGCCAGATCGAGCCGCTCGCCGGCACGCACCGGCGGGCCCGCACGGTCCTGCACGGTCTGGAGAACCTGCCGCAGATGATGGCGGCGGCCCAGTTCGGCATCACCGTCTGCTCCCTGACGCTGGGTGCGGTCGCCGAGCCGACCGTCGCCCACCTGCTGGAACCGCTCTTCGCGGCGGTGCGCCTGCCCGAGGGACTGATCCACCCGCTCGGGTACGTCATCGCGCTCGCCGTCGTGGTCTTCCTCCACCTCGTCATCGGCGAGATGGTCCCGAAGAACCTCGCGATGGCCGCGCCCGAGAAGACCGCGCTGTGGCTCAGCCCAGGACTGGTCGGTTTCGCACGGCTGTTCCGGCCGGTCATCGCCGTGCTGGGCTGGTGCGCCAAGCTGGTGCTGCGGCTGTTCCGGGTCGAGCCCAAGGACGAGATCGACGCGGTCTTCACCAGCGAGGAGCTGACCGTGCTCGTCGAGGACGCCCGGCAGGCCGGCCTCCTCGACGACGACGCGCAGGAGCGCCTGGAGGACGCGCTGGAGCTGGGCACCCGCCCGGTCACGGACGTCCTGCTCTCCCCGGAGGAACTGGTCACGGTCGACGCGTCCGTCACCCCGGCCGAGGTCGAGGAGCTGACCGTGCGCACGGGCTACTCCCGCTTCCCCGTCGCCGGGCCGGACGGCGTCTACCTGGGCTACCTGCACGTGAAGGACGTCCTGGACCTGGAGGAGACGGGCCGGCCGGTCCCGGCGCGGCTGTGGCGGCCCATGGCCACCCTCCGCGCGGAGCTCCCGCTGGACGACGCGCTGACGCAGATGCGGCGGGCCGCTTCCCATCTCGCGGCGGTCGCGGACTCCGGCGGGCGGGTGCTGGGGCTGGTCGCCCTGGAGGACGTCCTGGAGATGCTGGTGGGCGAGGTACGCGACCCCGCCCACCGGGAGATCGAGGAGGCCGCGGGCACCGGCGGGACCGAGGGGGCCGGGGAGACCGCGGCCGCGGCGGTCGAGGAGGCCGAGGCGGTCGAGGACGCCGTGACCCCGTCGCGCGTGATGGCGAGCTGACGCGGGAGCCGGTCCGAGAGCGGACCCGAGAGCGGACCCGAGAGGGGCCCGGGCACAGCCCGGGCCCCTCTCGCGTCGTCACTCCGGCGGCTCCGGCGGGGGCAGGCCCGGGCCGCGGCCCGACAGCACCTCGCCGTACGCCTGCATGAGGTCCGGCAGCCGCAGCGTCGACAGGTCGTCCCGCGAGGGCGATCCCGCGTAGCCGGACAGTCGCAGATCGCGGTAGGCGCAGCTCTTCTCGTACAGGGTGCGCAGGAAGCGGCCGTTGCCCAGCTCGTCGATCCAGCCCTGCTCGACGACGTGGCCGCTGATGGCGAGCAGCTCCTCCAGGGCCTCGTCGTCCCAGCGGTCGCCGTTGTCGGCGGCGAGGACCTCGCCGATGCTGGTCAGCTCGTGCGGGCGGTAGCTGGGGAAGTCGACCCGGGTGGTGAAGCGGGAGCCGAGCCCGGGGTTGGCGGCCAGCAGGCGGTCCATGCCCTCGGGGTAGCCGGCGAGTATGACGACCAGGCGGTCGCGGTTGTCCTCCGCGCGCTTGAGCAGGACCTGCAGGGCCTCGTCGCCGTAGGCGTCGCCCTTGCTGTAGCCGGAGTTGGACAGCGCGTACGCCTCGTCGACGAAGAGCACCCCGCCGAGCGCGGAGTCGATCAGTTCGTTGGCCTTGACGGCCGTCTGCCCGAGGAACTCCCCCACGAGGTCGGAGCGTTGGGCCTCGACGAGATGGTCGCCGCCCAGCAGGCCGAGGGCGTAGAAGACCCGGCCGAGGATCCGCGCCACCGTGGTCTTGCCGGTGCCCGAAGGCCCCGAGAAGACGAAGTGCCGCTTGGGCGGCTGCACGGGCAGGCCCTGCCCAGCGCGCAGCCGCGCCATGCGCAGCTGCGCGGAGAGGGCGCGCACCTGGCGTTTGACCGGCTCCAGGCCCACCATGCGGTCGAGTTCGGCCAGGGCCTGGGTGAGCAGCACGGGGTCCGGGGCGGTCACCGGGACCTGCGGCGGAATGGGGGAGACCGGCAGGATCGCCTTCTCCCGTATGTCGTCGTCGATCGGGCCGACCCCGCCCAGCGGGTCGTCGAGGACGGAACCCGTCCCGAGGCCGCCGGACATGGCGGCCGCCCCGGCGCGGGTGTCGAGCGGATCGGGCTCGGGCGGCAGCCCGTCGGGCCCGACCTGGCCGAAGCCCTGCAGGGTGACGGAGGCCAGATCGGCGGTCCCGTCGGTGAGGCCGTCGGACTCGTCGATCGCGGCGAGCCGGGCGGCCGTGTCCATGAAGGCCGGGTCGATGCGGTGCACCGCCTGGTAGAGGGGGAGCGCGGCGGCGGTACGGCCGGTGCCCTCGTACGCCCGCGCCAGCCAGTAGCGCAACTCCTTGCGCTGCGGCTGCTCGCTGCGGCACCGCATCAGGGCGGTGGCCAGCAGCGGCTCGGCCTGCCCGTACAGCTCCAGCCGGACCCGGGCCATCCCGCCGAACAGGCCGGCCTCGATGCCCAGGACCGGGTCGGCGAGCAGCGGTTCGGTGTGCCGTACCAACTGGTCCCAGTCCTTGACCAGATAGGCGCGGCAGGCGTGCAGGAAGCGGACGTGCGGATCGGTGTCGATCGGGGGGCACTCGGCCAGCGCCCGGTCCAGCTCGGCGATGTGGCGCCCGTCGAGCCAGTGCGAGGCGTGCGCGAGCAGCAGGTCGCTGCGGGTCTCCAGCACCGGCTGCACCCACCAGCCCAGCCAGTACCAGGAGTTCATCGAGCGGCGGTGCGCGCTGCGCTGCTCGCCGAAGCGGTCGCGGTGCCGGTACATCTGCAGCAGCGCGGTCGAGGTGTCCGCCCGCAGTGCGTGCAGTCCGAGCCAGGCGTCCGCCATGCCCGGGTCGAGGCGGACCGCCACCCGAAACTCCTCCTCGGCCTGGGTATAGGCGCCCATGGTGTAGGCGTCGACGGCTCGCACCCAGGCGAGATCGGCGGGGGCGCCGGAATGCTCTGTGCCGAAGTCCATCAGGTCCCCACCAGCCGTTCCCCCCGGTACCGCCCGCCATTCGCCGCGCCAACCAGATTACGTGGAGCGGGAGTTGGTGCCAGGTGAGCACCGCCTTCCACCGCACGGCGCACCCCGTTGGCATGGTACCCGCGCGGGCCGGATACGCCGTAGAGCGACGCGGACGGTGACGGTGCGTGAGCGATCCGCTGCCGTACGGGGCCGGATCACCCGCTGTGGGCAGAACGAAGCCCCCGGTCACGGGGGAACAACCGGGGGCTTCGCGTATGGGGCGTGGTCGCCAGTGACCGCGCATTCAGAACGTAAGTCCTGTACGGCCCCCGGGTCAAGCCGCCTTGAGGCACTCTCCGGGGGCCGTCGCGGCGGGCGCAGCGCACCGGCTGCGAGCGGTCACGAACAGTGACGGAACGACCCGTTCACCGGTGTCACCGCGGGCTGATCCCGCACCTCGTACCCGTCGGGGCACTGCAGCACCAGCAGGTCCGCGAACGGCCGGGAGGGGTCCGCGGCGAAGTGCGCGTCCTGCGCGCGCATCCACCCGGCCCAGAAGGCGGCCAGCTCCGGACCGTCCCGGCGCTCGCCGCGCCCCCGCGCGGTGTCGCGGGACACCTCCAGCCAGAGCAGGCGCGCCAGCCAGGGACGCAGTTCCCGCCGGCCCACGCCCACGCCCTCCAGCAGCACCACGGGCGCCGGCGGCACCTCCAGGGCCGGCCCGAACCGGCCGGCCACCCAGTCGTACTTCCTCGGCCGCGCGGTCTCGCCGCGGCACAGCGGTTCCAGCACCTGCTCGCGGAGCCGGCCGGTCCACTCGAACAGCTCGTCGTGCGTGGCGAGATCGTCGAGATGGACGACGGGCGCGCCGTCCAGCGCCGCCGCCAGCGCGGCGGCGAAGGTGGTCTTGCCCGATCCGGCGTGCCCGTCCACCGCGACGAGCCGCACGGACCCGCAGGACGGCGGGAGGGCGCGCAGCCGGGCGGCGAGCGCGCCGAGGGTGCCGCCAGTGGTCTGGTGATCCATCGGGGTCAGCCTACGACCTGCGTGAACGTAATGGACTGCGGCGGATGCCAGGGGCGTCTACGGTAAGAGTCGTGACCGACTCAGCCGCATCCCTGTACCCCCCGGAGCGACTCGAACTCGCCCGCAAGGCCGCCGCCGACGCGGGACTCGACGCGCTGCTCGTCTCGCCCGGTCCCGATCTGCGTTACCTCACCGGCTACCACGCCCATCTCACCGAACGCCTGGTGTGCCTGGCGCTGCCGGTGCTCGGCGACCCCTTCCTCGTCGTACCCCACCTTGAGAAGCCCGGCGCCGAGGCCTCCCCGCTCGGCGCGCTCGGCGTCGACATCGTCGGCTGGGGGGAGACCGAGGACCCTTACGCGCTGGTCGCCGGAAGGCTGCCGCGGACGACCGCCCGGCTGGCCGTCGACAACCACATGTGGGCCGAGAAGGTGCTCGCCTTCCGTGCGGCCCTCCCCGGCGCCGAGCAGAGCCTGGCCGGTGACGTGCTGCGCGAGCTGCGGATGCGCAAGTCGCCCGCGGAGACCGACGCGCTGCGCCGGGCGGCGGGCGCCATCGACCGGGTCCACCGCCGCATGGGGGAATGGCTCAGGGCCGGACGCACCGAGCGCGAGGTCGCCCGGGACGTGGCGGACGCCGTCATCGAGGCCGGGCACACCACGGTCGACTTCGTCATCGTCGCCTCCGGTCCGAACGGAGCCAGCCCCCACCACGAGGTCTCCGACCGCGTCATCCGCGCGGGCGACCCGGTCGTCGTCGACATCGGCGGCACCACGGAGGAGGGGTACTGCTCCGACTCCACGCGCACCTACGCCGTCGGCGAGCCGTCCGCCGAGTTCCGCGAGCTGTACGAGGTGCTGCGGCGTGCCCAGCACGCCCAGACCGATGCGATCCGCCCCGGCGTCACCGCGGAGGAACTCGACGCGGTCGGCCGGGACATCATCGCCGCGGCCGGCTATGGCGAGCACTTCATCCACCGTACCGGGCACGGCATCGGACTGGAGACGCACGAGGAGCCGTACATCGTCGAGGGCAGCGCCCGCCCGCTGGAGCCGGGCATGGCCTTCTCGGTCGAGCCCGGGATCTACCTCCCGGACCGCTTCGGGGCCCGGATCGAGGACATCGCCGTGTGCACGCCCGACGGTGGCGAACGGCTCAACCAGACGTCCCGGGACCTGGTCGTCCTGTCTGGTTAGTCCGATGTGTTGACTCCCGGTACGGCAGAGGGGTATGCCGTAAACGCGACGGTGTGCGCCGCGTGTTCGATGTGCACGGCGCACCCCTCGTGAGTCAAGGGCCCAGCAGTCAGCGGCAGTCGGGGGGCCGGGCATGTTCGACGAGGAGCATGACTTCGGGGTACGGCAGTGGACGGTTGGCGGCACCATCGTGGTGGAGCTGTCGGGGGAACTGGATCTGTGCGCCGGCGTGCGGGCGGCCGCGCGCCTGGACGCGGTTACCAGCGGGCCGCGGCCCGACGTCGTGGTGGACCTGCGCGGGGTGAGTTTCATCGACTGCAGCGGTCTGTCGGTGCTCGTCCGGGCGCGCAGGCGGACCCTCGACCGCGGGGGCCGGTTCGGCATCGTCGGCGACAGCCCCTGCGTGCTGCGGCTGTTGAGGCTCACCCGGTTGATCCGGGTCTTCGCCGTCCACGACGACCTCGCCTCCGCGCTGGTGGCCCCGGGCGCCCCTGATCCCCCCGCCTCGGCGGACGGCGCCATAGCCTGAGGCTCAGGAGGGCAGCGGCGCCAGCACGATCCAGACCTGGCCGCGGGCGAAGTTCATCGGCTGCCCGTCGGGCGTGGTGAAGTGCGTGCCCCCGGCGGCGTCCGGCCGGGACCACCGGGCGTCGTAGGCCCGGCCGTCGCGCAGCACCACCGCACGGCCGGCGCCGACGGTCTCGCTGTAGGGGGAGGTGTTCCCCCAGCGGTCGTGGTAGCCGGAGGGGCGGACCGTGACGTACTGGACGACCACCGTCGGCGCGCCGAGCCTGCCGCCGTCGGTCGTGGTGGCCGGAGCGCCGTCGAAGGAGATCAGCCACCGGTTCCGGTCGGCCGACCAGTGCAGGCCGACCGAGCCGCTGGGATACCGGACGGTGCGGTCGCCGTCGGGGGTGCCGCCGGCCGGGGCGGCGCCGAAGCGGAAGCCGATGTCGTGGGCGGGGGAGGCGTCCGGGGCGGCGGCGAGCAGCCGCTCCGGCGCGGCGTACAGATTGTGCGGGGCCGGGCGCGATCCGTCACGGACGTAGGCGCCGGAGGCGTGGGCGGGGGAGACATCGTGCACCGGCGCCGCGGCGACCACCGGAAGCAACCTGGTCTGCGCCCCGGAGAAGGCGAGGGCGGGACGGCCGAACTGCCGCAGCAGCTCCAGGTCCGACTCGCGGGCGCTGCGCACCGGGCCGACGCGGGCGGGCAGTTGGGAGGAGAAGACGGCGAGGATGCGGGTGAGACCGGACTCGACCTGCTCCACGTAGACGAGATCGGCCCGGCCCAGCCCGGTGTGCGGGCGGGCGGGCCCCACGTTGTCGATCTTCACCGCGAGGACGGGCCGGCCGGACCGGTAGGGCAGTCCGGTGAAGGGCGACCGGGCGACCGCGGTGGTGCCGGGGACCGAGCCCGTCGACGTGGGGGAGGGTCCGCCGGGCGTGCGCTCCGGACCGCCGCACCCCCGGGTGACCAGGACCACGGCGAACACGGCCAGCACGACCAGGATCGCCGCTCTCGCGGGGCGTCTGGGTGCTCGGGCCACGACGGCCACCCCCGTGCTGCATAGATATGCCGCTTGCGGAAAAGTCATTTGCCGAATCGCTGCGCGTATTCCTAGTATCCGTCACATGGAGCCGGTACCCCAGACGGCGGACACGTCCGCCTTTCTCGCAGCGGACGAGGTCATCGACCACGACCACCCGCTGGTCCGCGAGACGGCCGCCCGGCTGCGGGCGGAAACCGACGACCCGTATGGGTATGCCGAGGCCGCCTACACCTTCGTCCGCGACACCATCCCCCACTCGGCCGACTCCGGGGACCCGCGCGTCACCTGGCGCGCCTCCGACGTCCTGGAGCAGCGCACGGGCATCTGCTACGCCAAGGCGCACGCGCTGGCTGCGCTGCTGCGGGCGGAGGGCATCCCCGCGGGCCTGTGCTACCAGCGGCTCGCGGACGACGACGGCGCCAACCCCGCCGTCCACGGGCTCATCGCCCTCAAGCCGCCCGGCCACGGCCACTGGGCCCGGCAGGACCCGCGCGGCAACAAGCCGGGTGTCGACGCCCGCTTCTCCCTGGAGGAGGAGCACCTGGCCTGGGTGCCCCGTCCCGAACTCGGCGAATGCGACTATCGGGGCCTGTACGCCACCCCGCCGCCCGCCGTCCTCGCCGCCCTGAGGCAGGCCACCGACCGGCCGCACCTGTGGCGGCTGCTGCCCACCGAGCTACCGGACAAAGAAGAGCGATGACCTCAGCCACCCCCCTGACCCTGACCGTCGACCCCGAGGTGCGCGCCCTGGTTCCCGGGTTCACCCACCTCGCCGTCGAGGCCCGCGGCCTGGTCAACGGGCCGAGCGACGCGGCGACCTCGGCCCTGCTCGACGATGCCACTCGCCGCCTCGCCGAGCGCCTCGGCGGCCGCGCCCCGCACGAGCACGCCCACATCGCCGCCTGGCGCGCGGCGTACACCGCCTTCGGCGCCAAGCCCTCACGCACCCGCAACTCCGCGGAGGCGCTGGCCAGACGTGCGCTCGCCGAGGGCGGGCTGCCCCGCATCAGCCGGCTGGTGGACCTCTACAACGCGATCAGCGTCGCCCACCTGACCCCCGTCGGCGGCGAGGACACCGACCACATCCACGGCGGGATGACCCTGGTACGGGCCACCGGCGAGGAGAAGTTCGAGACCGTGGCGGGCGGCGAGCCCGCCGTCGAGCGGCCCGAGCCCGGCGAGGTCGTGTGGCGCGACGGGACCGGCGTGACCTGCCGCCGCTGGAACTGGCGGCAGGGGATCCGCACCCGGCTGACCGAGGACTCGGTCAACGCGCTCTTCCTGCTGGAGCGGCTCGACCCGATGCCCCTGGCCGACCTGCGGGCGGCCGGTGAGGAACTCGCTGACCACCTGCGGAGGTTGAACCCCGGCGCGCAGATCAGCGTGCGCGAACCGGCCTGACCGGCGCGCCCGGACTCACTCCGCCGCAGCAGCGCGCTCGCGGGCGGCGACGTCCTCCGCCGTCGGGGCGGAGCCGCCCAGGTGCGCGGGCAGCCACCAGTGGTCCTCCGGGCTCGACGGGCGGCCGGTGTACGCCCGCTGCGCGTCGTCCAGCAGCTCCTGCACGCGCAGGCGCAGCCGCCGGGTCAGCGCACCCGGCTTCTCGTCCTCGGCCGGCGTCATCTGCTCGCCCACCCGGATGGCGATCGGGAAGCGGTTGCGGCCCAGCTGGCGCGGCTGGCCCTTCGTCCACAGCCGCTGCGTGCCCCACAGGGCGACCGGCAGGAGCGGCACGCCCGCCTCCATCGCGAGGCGCGCGGCACCCGACTTGAAGGACTTGAGGGTGAAGGACTCCGAGATGGTCGCCTCGGGGAAGACCCCGATGATCTCGCCCGAGCGCAGTGCCGTCAGGGCGTGCTTGTAGGCGTGCATGCCCTCGGAGCGGTCCACCGGGATGTGCTTCATCGCCCGCATCAGCGGTCCCGACACCTTGTGCCGGAACACCGACTCCTTCGCCATGAAGCGCACCAGCCGCTTCGCCGGGAGCGCCGCCAGGCCCGCGAACACGAAGTCGAGGTAGCCGATGTGATTGCTCACGAGCAACGCGCCGCCCTTGCGCGGCACATGCTCGGTGCCGGCGATGTCGAAACGCAGCCCCTGCACCTTGAACATGGTGCGGGCGAAGCCGATGACGGGTGGGTAGACGAGTTCGGCCATGCGTGGGGCCCCTTCTTCGTAGGGGGTGGCCCCCGGCGGAAGTTACGCGGCCGTAGGTTTTGGGCCGCCGGCTGATCGTGCACCGTAAACGGGTGCCGTGTCATCCCGCGTGCCCGTCGTGGGGCGAGATTCTCGTCACGTCACCCGGTCGTACGACGCAGGAGCAGGTACATCTCGCACCCGAGGCAGTAGCCGAACACCGCGTTGAGGAAAGCCGCCGCGAGCGCGCAGGCCGTCGCCGCGAGGCCCAGCCACGCGAGCCCGGCCGCGTACCCGGCGAGCCCGACGAACGCGAAGGCCAGCCCCACCGCCTGGGCGAAGCGCGGCGGCGCCGGGTCCTCGGTCTCCGTCGGCGGCCCCAGCCGGGGCCGGACCGCCACCCGGTACAGCAGGCCGTACGGTGACTTCTGCACACCCGCGGCGGCCCCGATCGCGAACACCAGGGCCTGGACGGCGAGCAGCCAGGCGCTGCCGGTGATGAGGACGACGGCCAGGACGACACTGGTCACGCTTGCGCCGAAGCGCGGTCCGCGGGCATCAATGGCATGAGGGCTCATGGGGGCCATGATTCCGGAACGGGCGCCGCCCGGACCCCCGGGAATCATGGCAGTCCTGTGAACGCTGCACCCGATCGGGAGGACGGTCATGACGGGACTGGTGGTGTGCGTCGCCGTGCTGGCGGCGGCGGGGATCTTCGGCGTGCTCCACAAGCGCAGGGACGGAAGGGTACGAGTGCGGGACAAGGACACGGCTCAGCAGCTGACGGCGGGTGAGATCGGCGCGGAACTGGGCGAGCGGGCCACGCTCCTCCAGTTCTCCTCCGCCTTCTGCGCGCCCTGCCGGGCCACCCGGCGCACCCTCGGCGAAGTGGCCGGCATGGTCGACGGAGTGCGGCATGTGGAGATCGACGCCGAGGCACACCTGGACCTGGTGCGCAGGCTGGGCATCGTCAAGACGCCGACGGTACTGGTCCTGGACGCCGGGGGCGCGATCGTGCGGCGCGCGTCGGGCCAGCCGCGCAAGGCCGACGTCATCGCGGCGCTCGGCGCGGCGGTGTGACCGCGGCACGGCATATGACCCGGGTCCCATATGCCGGGCCGCCCTTGACGCGGTACCGGTCAGATCGTCAGTCTGACGTTATGTCGCGAGACCTCCTTCTCCACTGCCGCTTCGACGTCGACCTCGGTCGGCACGCGAGCGCCCGCTGTCAGAGCCGTTGAGTGCCCAGGACTCCGCAGGCCTCCGGCTCGACAGCACGACGAAGGACAACTCCATGACCGCCTCTCCCGACCTCGGCACGCCGGCGACGACCGCCCTGGGCGCCGTCCCCACCACGATCCCCGCACCCGCGCCGGTCCCCCTCCCGGCCGGTCCTCCCGCCTCCTCCCCCTCGTCGCCTGCCGTGACCGACGCCTTCGACGCGACCGCCTTCCGTTCCGTCTTCCGCCGCCACGCCGCCGGGGTCGCGGTGATCACCGCGTCGGGCAGCCGCCCCGCGGGGTTCACCGCGACCTCGCTCACCTCGGTCTCCGCGGAACCGCCGCTGCTCTCCTTCGGGATCAGCACGGGCGGCTCCGCCTGGCCCACCGTCGCCGACGCCGCGTACGTCGGCGTCCACATCCTGGGTGAACACCAGGAGGAGGTGGCGGACACCTTCGCCCGCAGCGGGGCGGACCGCTTCGCGCCGCCCACCGCATGGGCTCCCGGCCCGTATGGAGTACCGCTGCTGGAGGATGTTTCGGCGTGGCTCGTCGCCCGCGTCGTGGCCCGCATACCGGCCGGTGACCACCGCATCGTCGTCGCGCAGGCCGTGGCGGGCGCACCCGAGGGCGACGTGGCCCGCCCGCTGCTCTACCACCACGGGCGCTACAACGCCCTGCGCCACCACTGAGCCTTCTCTCGGCCTCCGCGTCGGCAAGGTCACAGTTCACTGCCCTTGCCTGCTCGGGGGCAGCAGGCTGTACTGACGAGTAATATTTCTGCCGGAGCGCCGTGCGTCCCGGCGGGGAGCCGTCGTCGAAGGCGCCTATGCTGCCTTCACAGGGGCAGTTGACGTACCGATGCAGCAGTAGGAGAGCAGGCGTGAGCTTGAGGATCGTTGTCGCAGTGAAGTATGTGCCCGATGCCACGGGTGATCGTCACTTCGCGGGGGATCTGACCACGGATCGGGATGCGGTGGACGGGCTGCTGTCCGAGCTGGATGAGTACGCGGTGGAGCAGGCGCTGCAGATCGCTGAGGCGGTGGATGACGCCGAGGTGACCGTGGTGACGGTGGGTCCGGAGGATGCGAAGGACGCGTTGCGCAAGGCGTTGTCGATGGGTGCGGACAA